>NZ_JAQJCG010000015.1:0-163026 GCF_030182565.1 Rhizobium centroccidentale
TAGAGCAGGTCGTTGAGGCAATGGCCGAAGCGCGACACCATCAGCAGCACCTTCATGCGCTTCTTGGCATCGTGGATCTCGACGTCCATGGCGAACTTCTCGGCGATCGGCTTGAAGCCTTCGGCAAGCGCCGGCCCGCCCACACCTTCTTCCGAGATGAAGGAGACGCGCATGAAGAACATGCCGGTGTCGAGATCGTCGAACTGGCTGGAGTCGACGATGTTGCAGCCCTCTCCGGCCAGATAGTTCGAGATCGCCGCAACGATGCCGCGCATCGATTTGCACGCAACTGTCAATACATAGGTTTTCATTCGAAATAGCCCAATTTTGTGATAGATGCTTCACCCGAAGTCCAGGGTGCGATTAAAGGGTTTGCGCAGCGAGCATGTGCAGGAACGCCTCAAGCTCTTGCCTATCGATTGCGATCTGATGTCCCTTCTCCGGATAGACGCCGGAACGAACGTCCCCGGCAAATTCGGCAAAAGCGGCAACGCGCTCATTCTGCAGCCGATCGAACTCTGCCGCGAAATCGCGGTAGACCTTCGCATGGCGGGGGCGATGGCCGCGATTGCTGCCAAGGACATCATCGGCAAACAGATATTGCGCGTCACATCCTGTTCCCGCACCCATCGAAATCATCAGCATCGATGTCCTTTGGCTGATGGCGGCCGCAACGTCACCAGGCACAACCTCGATTTCGACGGCAAAAGCGCCGGCTTCTTCCAACGCCTTGGTCTGGCGCCAGATTTCAAAAGCGCTGATCGACGTTTTTCCGACGGCACGGAAGCCGCCCGTCCATGTCGCTTTCGAAGGAATGAGGCCAACGTGGCTACAGACGGGAATTCCCTCATCCCGCATTCGTCGAATAATCGCGAGGCTTGCGGCGCAATAAACGGCATCACCTCCGGCTTTCAGTGCCTTGAATGCCTCCCGCATATATTCTTCCGCCGAAACATAGTCGCCATATTCCAGGCCCGGTATTGCAAAGGGGCTTGGTGCGGCTTCACGAAATGCAGGGCCTAAAAGCGCCGGAGGAACGGAAAGCATGTCGATGCCGGCTCTCTCGGCGGCTTCCGCTTCTTCAAGCGAGGTGACGCGCAGCATTGTCAATTGTCGCTTTCCTTTGAGCGACAGGAGATCGGCAACCGTCGGACGATTGTGCTTTTGCATTGGATGTTCCTCGATATGGATGGTTACGCCGCAAGCAGCGACTTCAGCTTGACCGTGCTTGCCGCCAGAGCAGCCTGCTCCGGATGCGCGCGGGCGGCGATCAGCATTTCGGCGAGGCGAATATCACGCGCGATGGCATTGCCGCGTCCGATACCGCTGGCGGCGAGCAGCCTTCCGTCCGCGCCGAGATGAAAGAGGATGAACGCCCCGTCGTCGAGGTCGCGCCGCACATGGGCGACCGCTTCTTCTGCAAGGCCGGCGATCTGCAATGTCAGGTCATATTGATCGGACCAGAACCACGGCACCGCGGATATTTCCGCGGCTCCTTCCAGCATGTTGGCGGCGGCGAGAGTGGCCTGCTCCTGCGCATTGCGCCAGGATTCGAGGCGAACACGCCTTCCGCCATAGAGCGCAAGGGGAAAGGAGCAGCAATCGCCCGCCGCATAGATGTCGGCAATCGAGGTCTCCAGTCGTTCGCTGACGGCGATGCCGTTGTCGATCGCAAGACCTGCTTCTGCGGCGAGCGCGACATTCGGCAGGGCGCCGATGCCAACGAGCAGCAGATCGGCGCTGATGACTTCGCCACCCGCCAGGCGAACGATTGCCTTGTCGGCGTCTTCCTGCACGGCTTTAATGGCCTGCCCGCAGCGTATATCCACTCCTTCCAGACGGTGCCGTTCAGTGATTGCTTCGGCGATTGCCTCAGGAACACCCCGCTTCAAGACCCGGGGCAGACCTTCGATAACGGTGATGTCGGCGCCGCGCATGCGTGCGGTTGCCGCAAGTTCAAGACCGATAAAGCCGCCGCCAATGATGGCGATGTGTCGTCCGGGGTGGAAGACGGCATGCAAGGCCACCGCATCCGCATGGGTTCGCAGCACGCGGATCCGGTGGGAGGTGCCATCGGTGCCGGGAAGGTTGCGCGCAGATGCTCCAGTCGCAAGCAGAAGCTTGTCGTAGGCAAGTGTCTGTCCATCCGAGAGCCCAATCGTCTTCGCAGCGGGATCGATTGCCGTCACTGTGGTATCCAGCCGAAGGTCGATCGATTGCTCCTGGTAATACTCCAATGCTGCAACGAATTTTGGCTCAGGCGCCGCATCCGATCCGCCCTTCGAAAGCGGTGGGCGTTCGTATGGGGCCAGCGGCTCGGCGCCGATGAGGGTGATGTCGCCCTCAAATCCCTTTTCGCGAAGTGCGAAGGCAGCGCGGGCGCCGCATTCTCCGGCTCCGACAATGACGAAATGCGCCACGATAGTCTCCTCAGAGCTCGATAAAGACGGTGCCGTTTTCGACCTTGACCGGATAAGTCTGCAGATTGACGCAGACCGGAGCACCTTTGGCTTCGCCGGTACGGTAGTCGAAGCGGCCATTGTGCTTGGGACATTCGATGATGTTGTCCATGACAAGGCCATCGGCGAGATGGATTTTCTCGTGCGTGCATAAGCCGTCGGTCGCGAAATAATCATCCTCGGGGCTGCGATAGACGGCGAAGGTCCGTCCGTCATGATCGAAACGGATGACATCCTCCTCGTCGATTGCATCAGCGGCGCAGACTTCGATCCAGTTGCTCATGTTTTCCTCCCTTGCAATGTCGATGTTATTGAGCCGCGGCCGGTAGCTCGCCGTGGAATTCCTCGCGATAGGGCCGCGCCGTTGACGGCAGCTCGCGCTTCAGGAAATAGTCCTCGTTGCGCAATTGCCGCAGGAATGCCGGGATCATCTCGCGATAGCCGGACCAGATGGACGGATTGGCGGCCGGCAGATCATGCTTGATCATCGCATGCAGCTTCGGCAGCGCATGATAGGGCACCATCGGGAACATGTGATGTTCGACATGGTAGTTCATGTTCCAGTAGATGAAGCGGCTGACCGGGTTCATCATGACGGTGCGGCTGTTCAGGCGATGATCGATGACATTATCGGCGAGGCCGCCATGCTGCAGCAGGCCGGTCAGAACGTGGTGCCAGGCGCCATAAAGCCGGGGAAGGCCGATCAGCATCAGGGGCAGGATCGAGCCCATGGCGACCGCCGTCGCAATCGTCACGACATAGATCGCAAGCCAGATTCGGGCGATGCGGATCGCTTTCGGCTGCTCCATCTCGGGAATGAAGGTCTTTTCCGCAGCACTGACGAAGCCGGCAGAATTGCGCAGCATGTCGATCATGGCGTACCAGGCATCGAGGATGCCGAAGAAATTCAGAACGAGGCGGAGAAGATCCGGCGGCCTCATGACGGCAATTTCCGGGTCGCGACCGACGATGACGGTATCGGTGTGATGGCGCGCGTGGCTCCAGCGCCATGTCACCGGATTGCGCATGATCATGAAGCAGGCGATCTGATAGACCGTGTCGTTCATCCAGCGTGTCTTGAATGCTGTGCCGTGACCGCATTCATGCCAGCGGCTGTCCGAGGCCGAGCCGTAGAGCACGCCATAGGCCAGGAAGAAAGGAACGCAGATCCACGACCCCCAGAAGTAGACGCCAAGTGTTGCGAAGACCGCCATGCTGCCAAGCCAGATGATGGTGTCGCGGATCGCTGGCGCATCCGAGCGCTGCATCAGCGCCTTCATATCCTTGCGCGCAACATTTGTATGATACCATTCGGCGGCGGCCAGCCCCGTTTCCACCGCCAGTCTGCCGCTTGCGCCGAGCAGATCATAGTCACGCCTGATTATCGTCGTCATCCCTGCCTCCCGCGATGCGCAGAGCGCCTCGTCCTCAATGCCGGAACGATAGATCGACTTTTTGCTTGCCTCAATGCAGGAATGATGGAATCTATCAAAATCTATCATCAAGATAACGCAGAAATGATGAATTCCATCAGGAGCAGCCATGCGTCGCCCCACCATATCGGATCTCGCCAAGGCGTCCGGCGTCAGTGTCGCCACCATCGATCGTGTGCTGAACGGCCGCCTTCCGGTCCGCGAGCAGACGGCACGGCGCGTCTATGAAGCGGCGCAGGACATCGGTTATCATGCCGTCGGCCTCCTGCGTCAGCGCGTCTTCGAAGACGTGCCACGCTATCAGCTCGCATTCCTGTTGCAGAAGCCTACGCAATCATTTTATCAAGCCTTTGCCAAAGAGATCGAAGCCGCTGCGGCGGCGACGACGACAGCGAAGCTGCAGGTGCAAATCGACTATCCGGCTGTCTCGACACCGAGCGTGATCGCGGAGAAAATGCGAGCGCTGGCAGCGCGTAATCAGGCCGTGGCCGTCGTCGCCCCTGATTATCCAGCTGTCGAGGCGATCGTCGACGAGCTCAAGGAAAAGGGGATTCCGGTCTTTTCCGTACTTTCCGACTTTGCCGCGGGCGTTCGGGAGGGATATCTCGGCCTCGACAACAGAAAGGTCGGGAGATCTGCTGCCTGGACGATCGCGCGCACGGCTCGTAAGCCGGGCAAAGTGGCGTGTTTCGTGGGCAGCCACCGTTTTCACGGCCACGAGTTGCGAGAGCTGGGTTTTCGCTCCTATTTCCGCGAGAATGCGCCGGAATTCGAAGTGCTGGAAACGCTTATCAATTTCGACGCCGTCGACGTCACGCATGAGGCGACGCTCGATCTTCTGCAGAAGCATAAAGACCTTATCGGTCTTTATGTCGCCGGCGGCGGAATGGAGGGGGCGATCGCCGCACTCCGGGAGGAAAACCGCGCAGGCGACGTGACCCTCATCGTTAACGAGCTTGTTCCCGAGAGTAAGGGTGCACTGATGGATGGAACCGTTGCAATGGCGATTTGCACTCCGCTGCCTCTTCTGTGCAGAGAGCTCATCACGCAAATGGTGAGTTCAGTCGAAGGAAGCGCGCAAACGACCGCGCGCCAGACTTTTTTCCCGTTCGAGATCTATATCTCCGAGAATATTTGAATGAAGGAAAGCCGGCGATGGCAGGGCCGCGTTGGCAGTGCCGCTACCCACGCCAAAGGGCTAAAACAAGGAGCTCGATCTTATCGATACCAGATCGGACCGAGCCGGCCACAGCCAAGCTCGGCAGGCTCCCTTGCATCGCCGGCTTGGCGATCACCCGGCCTTTAGGGACGATTCGATGAAATCAAACGAAGCTTGGATCGCTTCTCGTGGGTTGGCGAGGTCGTGCACCAGAGGAGAGAAGCATTCGTAGGAAATCGGTCCGACATATCCGGCAGCCCGCAGAGCCTTGATCTGACCTACATTGTCCAGTCGGTCCAATCCGTCGACGAGAACCCGGTGATCGTCTTCCATCTGGTTCAGCTGCAACGTCGGATCAACGACAGCCGATATGTGGACGATCCCGGTATGGTCGGCAAAAATTGGCCCGCCATCCGCCAGGGCGTGATGGAACGTGTCATGGACGAGTTTATAGCGATGTGCTGCGCCGAGCGCATTGATCGCGTCCACCAGCTCCGCCTTGTAGCGCAGCGAGGAACGCTGAAACCCTAGCGGCTCGACCAGCGCGACGAGCTCTGCCTCTTCAAGAAGAGGCAAGATGGCGGCAAGGGACGTTTCGAGATTGGCTTTGCGCTCCTGCGCCTCGGTGCCGATCCCCTCGTTTCGTGGGATCAGGCTGATGGTTTCAGCACCAGCCTCCTTGGCGATTGCAATTAGGTCCCGAACCTTCCGCTCGATATCATCCGACCAGAAATTGAACGGATAGACCTGGGACAGGCCAACGAGCCGCAGACCTCGGTCCCGAACCATTTTGCCTGCCTCGGTCGGCGAAAGGCCGTCAAATAGCTGGCGCTTGAGGTCGTTGCGAACCTCTACTCCCTGGCAGCCGAGAGCAATCGATAGGTCAAGAAAATCGGTGTAGCTAAGATTTGGTGCCGTAATCTGATTGAGTGCCCAGAACATGTTTCCTCCCAAAATCCCGATATTGCTGCTCCGACGGAGCGTGCCACGCGTCTCTAGGCAATGCCAAAAGGTTCGGTGGCGCGCAATCGGGTGGAATTTGGATTAGCGCATCGCTGAGGTTTCTCACGCCTTCTGCGTGAGGTGTTTCACCTCATTTTCAGATGGAAGGAGGTAGAAAAACTTGTGGCTCCAGAAAATGCGCGTCCGGCATTTGAACATGACCTTTAAGCACGCTTTGTGCCATCAGCTCGATGGTGTCCCGGCAAAGCTGCGCCAGAGGAGTGCCGATGACCATTGTTGCATAGCCGTCAGAAAGGGCCGCGCGGCTGACTGAGGTAAGTTCGTTGACGATGAGGGCGACCTCTCCGGGCGTGCGCGTTTCCCGCAGCGCCGCTATTGCGCCTTCCATCCCGCCGCCTGCGACGTAGATGCCTCTCAGGTCCGGATGACGCTCAAGCAAGGCGACCGCGGTTTCATGGGTGAGTTTTCTTGTCTCAAGATTGATGACCGGTTCCAAGATATCGAGATCCGCGCGCAACTGACCCAGGTAGGAACGAAATCCGGCTTCCTTCAATTCGTGTCCCTGCCAGCGATTACTGCCAAGAAAAATCGCCACCTTTCCGGGCTGGCGACTTGCCATGGCGATCATCCATGCCGCCAGGCATCCGGCCTTGTGATTGTCGAGACCGATATAGGTTTGACGCGCGCCGTGGCCGAAATCATTCAGCAGGGCGAAGACGGGAACTCCGTTCTGCCGCAAGCTCCGGGCGGCTTCATTGACAATGCCATGGTTGACCGCAGTGCAAGCTATCGCATCGCTATGCGCGGCAAGTTCCTGCATGATCGCTGCGAAGTCTGCCGGCGACTGAGACGGAGAATATCGAACGGTCACTTCGCCGCGAAAATCCTGACGGTCTGCCACCGCCCGGCTCAGTTCTTCGCTGAAAGACTGATAAAACTCCTGCCTTTCCTTTATGAGCAGAAAGCCAAATCTCACTCTTGTAAGCGGTGCGGTCAGCTGCCGATCAATCAAACCACTCGCATAATAGGCCAGTTTATGCGCTGCTTCTGCGACCTTGCGGACCGTTTCCTCGCGAACGAAGCCCCTCTTGTGAATGACACGATCTACAGTCGCCTTGCTTACCTTCGCCTCTTTGGCGATATCCTCAATTCTTGTCCGCTTCATATAATTCCTGATCAGGTCCTGGGGATTGCTGACCTTGCCTTATTCGCCAGATCCAACAGGCTTCGTCATTGATCGGCAATCTAAGTCAAAGTGAAAGGTGCTCCAAGAGGGGTCAATTGCGCCTCGACCTATCAAAATGTTGATAGTCTACTTCAGTCGCTATCATCTGGCATGGCTGCAACGGTCGCCGTCCGATCGATTAGGGAGAAGGGACATTCCCATGTTTCGATATATCCTTCCTGGCCCCTAGGTCCGGCAGGCATCGATATCCAAAAAACGCATCATGGCAGATTGCGCAGAAACTTGAATGCGCTGCGAGAAAACTAACCGCTCGGCGCAAACATCGCTTCTTGATCGATGCTGATATTAGCGATTTCTTCGCCTCCTACCTCAATGCAACGCCGAACTCGCATCCCAGGAAGGCCAAAATCAGTTTGTTCCTCAAACCATCATCTGAGAGCTCAATGATCGCGATCGCCTTTGGCAAGTACGAGCTCGCCGCCAACGGGATCGAATGATGCTTTTGAAATCTCGAACCGTTCGATCTTGCCAACCAGCACCCAGTAACTCACCACCGCACCTATGACGTGCAATCCGACATAGAGGAGGGCGCCGTGGAAGGAGCCGGTCCCTTCGATAATATAGCCGATTGCGACCGGAGTAATGACCCCGCCGATACTGCCGGCAGCATTGAACAAGCCGCCGGTCAGGCCGATTGCCTCCTTGGGCGCCGTATCGGCAACGACCGTCCATCCGAGCGCCCCGAAGCCCTTGCCGAAAAAGGCCGCGCACATGATCGCCACGACAATGGCATTCACATCCGTATAGTTGCACAGGATGATGGTGGCGCTGAGGCCGAGCCCGATGGTGATCGGGATTTTCCTGGCAAGACTGAGGGAACCGGACTTGCGCAGCAGCCAGTCGGAGAAAAAGCCGGTGGAAACGCCGCCGATGCATCCGAAGATTGCCGGCAGGGATGCCACGAAGCCGGCCTGAAGCATCGAGAAATGTCTTTCCTGAACCAGGTAGCTCGGAAACCAGGAAATGAAGAAGGTCGAAAGCGTCGCGATGCAATATTGGGCAAGGAAAATCCCGAGCAACATGCGATTTGTCAGAATTTGTCGAGCGATCTGTCGAGTGGGAGTTTGCGCCTCGCTCGCTTTGGGCTTTTCTCCTCCAACATCGGTCAGCGCCCCGCCGGCTTTAATATAGGCGATCTCCGCTTTTGTGACCCGCGGATGGCGGCTCGGCGTGAAATAGGCTCTCCACCAGACGAGCGCCAAAACCAATCCGATCACTCCCATGACCGAGAAGATGTGTTCCCAGCCAAGATAATGGAACAGCGCCCCCATCAGGGGCGTGAAGACTGCAAGAGAAAGATATTGAGCCGAGTTGAAGATTGCGCCGGCGACGCCACGTTCGTCCGATGGAAACCATGCGGCGATGATGCGAGCGGAGGCCGGTGTCACCGGTCCCTCCAGGAGTCCCAGCACGAATCTTAGAACGTAGAGTGCGACTACCGGATAGGCAAAATATCCGACGCCGCTGACAAGGGTGATCGCGATTGACCATCCGGCCAGGGAAACCAACATGGCAGCCTTGGCGCCTGTCCGGTCGACGATATAGCCCGATGGGACCTGTGCAATGAAGTAGCTCCACGAGAATGCGGAAAAGAGCCATCCCATATTCACGGCATTGATGCCGAGATCTTTTGCAATGCCGGGGCCTGCGACAGAAAGGGTTGCTCTATCCCCGGTGCTGACCGCCAAGATCACTGTAATGAGCGCCAGCACGATGAACCGTTGGTAGCCGGCGCGGGGCGTGCCAGGTGGAGCGGAAGCATGTGTCTTCATTTAGGAACCTTTCGGAGCATCGGGGGCTCTCCGGGTAGTCGGGTGCTTCTTCTGCAGCTGAAGGGCAATCGGGGAAAAGGGCGGCGCCTGAAGCCGGCTATGACTTGATATCAGCGTCCTAAAGAGCACCACCTGTCGGCGGCGGGGACTGGCTGTTCAATTCCGCCAGGCGTGCCAGATCTCTTTGCATGGCAGATCCTCCTCAAGGCTCCTCAACCTCTTTGGCGATTTCGGCTGCCGAATTGCGATGTCGACAGGAATCTGAAATCTGATATACCAGATGTCACGCTATCGAAGTCATGTCAACGAGATTCAAAAATGATCGAAGCAAAGCAGGGTGTGGGTCGCGTAGCGGCCTTTGAGCGAATTGATCCGGCTTTTCAGCTTACCGTGCGGGACCATGTCTATCGCGCGATTAGAAGTGCAATCCTGTCAGGCGCCTTTGCCACCGGCGAAAGGCTTAACGAGCGACAGCTGGCGGAGCAGTTCGGCGTCAGCACGACGCCGATCAAGGAGGCACTGCGCCAGATCGAAATGGAAGGTTTGGTCGAAACCTTGCCGCGTCGCGGCATTGCGATTAGGTTCAGCATGCAATGGGCCGAAGAGATGATCCTTGCCCGCGCCGCGCTGGAATCGATGATTGCGCGTCTCGCCGCTAAACGCACAGACAAGCCGTCGGGAGCCGAGCTTCTTGCCACGGTGGATTTGATGAAAACGGCCACCAAGTCCGGGGATGCCGATCAGCTGATCGCACTCAACGAGGCGTTTCACGACCACATCCATCGCAGTTCACGCTGTGGCTATCTCGCGAAGCTCATCGAACGTCAGCAATTTTACGACGCAAGCATTCGCCGCATCATTCATCTCGATCCGACGGAGCGGCAGAAGGCCCTTGATGAACATGCCAGCATTGCAGATGCGATCGTTGCCGGCGATGCGGACTTGGCTGAGCGCTTGATGCGCAATCACGTTGTCCGCTCGGGCGAGACCTATCTCAGCATCGTCTTTGGAAAGCAAAAGGCGCCGGAGTAGATTCTGGTACGATTGGAGGACTTCTTTGTTGAGCTGGTAAAGCGGCGACAACGATCACCCTGCAAGCAATGACTGGGAAGAATGGTATTTTGAGCCGGCCGTGACCAAACCTGCTTACAGTGTGGGCCTGCGCGAACTGCAATGCAAGTCGGTCGCAAAGAGCCAATTGCATAGGCCATTTTGTTGCAACTCGCAGCCTCCTGAGGATCGTTTCGCGTATGTATGCCCAGTATGCGAGAGACAAATCTGCATCTCGGAATTTGTTTACATGGCGGTCAAATAAGGATATTCTTTATCCTTGATAGATATATGCCAGCCGTGGGCCTTGGAATGATTTTATGATTTTGAAAAGCCAAGTCGAATGGGCTCTCCATTGTTGCGCCATTCTTGCAGGTTTGCCTGATGGCCGCTATCTCTCCACAAAAGCGCTCGCTGAATTCCATGGGCTTCCCAAGGAATATCTTTCCAAGGCTCTTCAGAGCCTATCTCAGGCCGGGCTTGTCGATACGACACTTGGCCCCTCCGGCGGTTATCGATTGGCGAGACCGCCTGCGGATCTCACTTTTCTGGAGATCGTGGAGGCCGTCGAGGGGCGGCAGCGAACCTTCGTCTGCACCAATATTCGCGCCAACAACCCTTGCCGCCCGAAGGACTATTGCGAGAGCAGCCCTTGTGCGGTGGCGCGCATCATGTGGGAGGCCGACGAAGCGTGGCGCGAGAAACTGCGCGGCGTCAGATTGTCCGATCTCGTCGGCATCCTGTCGAAGGAGATACCGTCGGAACTCTGGAAAAGCTCCTTCGAATGGGTGCTAGAGCGCGCCGGATGAAATCGCCCTGAGCGCTGCCTGTTCCCTCTGTTCGCCTGCGTGGACGCAGACGAGACTATGTGCCGGCATCGCCAATGACACTCCGTTCGTCCTGCAATGTTCATAGATGAGATCGATGATCTCGTTTTGGGCCGATATGCGGCTTGCCGCACTCGCGACGCGGAAGAACAGTTCGACCTCGATGGCGATTGCGTCGATCGTCTTGAGCGCGACGGCCGGCGGCGGGTTCGTGACGATCCTTTCACAGCCCTGCAGGAGAGCAAGCATGACCTCTTCGACGAGCCGCGGCTTGTGAATGGCGGATATTCGTATCGTCAGCGAGATCTGGTGCGATTCGTCCGGGCGGCTGCGATTGGTGACGCCCTGTTTCGCCAGCACGCTGTTCGGCAGGACGACGACGTTATGTCCGCCCGAAAGCAGATTGGTGGAGCGCCAGTTGGTTTCAACGACGCGACCTTCGGTGCCGTCGGCGAGCTGGATCCAGTCGCCGATGACGTAGGCGCGACCGAGTGCCAGCGCGATCCCGGAAAAGACATCGGCAAGCGTGTTCTGCAGCGCCAGGCCGATAATGACGACGATGATGCCTGAAGTGGCAATCAGCGGCCCAACGGGTGCGCCGAAGACGAAGCCGATGACGGATAGGGCGACTCCGAGATAGACGATGCCGACGATCAGATCCTGAAGAAGATGCGCCTCCTGCGGCCGGCGGTTGAGGGTGAGATAGATATGGAGGAAGCCGATCATCGTCCAGGCAAGATGCAGCCACCAGAGGATCCTTGCGGACTTGGCAAGCAGGATGCCGGCATCCTGAAGCTCGTCGTAATCAAAGTGATAAGGCGAGATTCCGGCAAGCCAGAGCACGAGGCTCATGCAGCAAAAGAACAGTATCTGCACGACGAGGCGGGCGGTCGGACGACGGCGCCCCTGGATATGCCAGATGAGAATGCCGGCCAGCCCGAGCAGGTTGATCAGGACGAGCGGCAGAAAATGATGTTCGCCAAACATGATAGGGCTCACCGACGATGATTTCCTCAAACCGGGAAGGGACGGGCGCCTCCGGCACTCGTCCCTCATCCAGCTATTTCTTGATCGGGAAAGTCAGCTCCTTCTGGCTGGTATCGACGACGAAGACGGCCAGCAGCTTGGCGGGCTTGGTCTTGCTGGCATTCTCGCTGACGCCGTGGCGATCGCCCGGCATTTCGGAAAAGTTCTCGCCAGCCTTGAAGACCTTGACCGGGCTATCGTTGACCTGGCTTCGGATCGCCCCTTCCAGGACGGTCGCATAGATGAAGGCCGAATCCGGATGGGTGTGGCCCGAGGAAAAGCCTCCGGGACCGTATTCCACGAGGACGCCCTTGATGCTCTTGCCGGGAACGTTCGGCAGTTCGTGTTCGTAGACAAGCGTGACCTTGGCATCCTTCTCGCCTGCAGCGTGTGCAACGGCGGTGGTGGACACCAGGACGGTGAGGGCGAGGCCGAGAATTGACTTGATCATCTCGAATTCCTTTCTGAAGAGTCGAACAGTTATTTGCGGGCGGAGGTTGCGAACCATTGCTCGAAGGTGATGCGGCCGAGGCGCGGATTGCCGTCGGACACGAGCGAGCCGTCTTCCAGCCTTGCGCCGAAATAGCGGGCTTCCGGATCCGCCACGACCTTGCGGGCATCGCCCATTGCCTTGAGGTAGCGGGCAACGAGCTCATTCAGCCGGACACGTTCTGGACCGGAGATCTCGACGATGCCGTTGATTGCCGCGGAGTTTGCGACGACGGTCATGTTGTCGGCGACGTCGTCGGAAGCGATCGGCTGCACGTAGGCCGGCGACAGGCGCACCGTATCGCCGACCGTGCCGGACTGGGCGATGCCGCTTAGGAATTCCATGAACTGCGTCGAATGGACGATCGTATAGGGAATGCCGGAGTCGCGGATGATCTTTTCCTGGGCGACCTTGGCGCGCATGTAGCCGCTTTCGGGCAGGCGATCGACACCGATGATGGAAAGGGCGATATGATGCTTCACGCCGGCCGTCTTTTCCGCTGCCGCCAGATTGCGGCCTGACGTCTCGAAGAATTCGAGCACCGCCTTGTCCTCGAAGGAGGGCGAGTTTGCGAGATCCATGACGATGGAAGCGCCGGCCAATGCCTCGGCGAGACCTTCGCCGGTAATCGTATTGACGCCGGTGTTCGGAGCGGCGGCGATGACTTCATGGCCTTGCTTGCGAAGGCGGTCGGCCGTCTTTGAACCGATGAGGCCGGTTCCGCCAATGATGACGATTTTCATGAGCTTCTCCATTCGCGGCTGCGTCATGCGCCGCATTGTTCGTTCGTTTCTGTATGATGGGTTGCAGGTCGGGCGGTTCGGACGACGCTTTATGTCCGCTCGGCTGAGCCGGGCGCGGCCCTGACGGCTGCACGCCGGCCCGGCACTTGCTCACCAGGAAGTTAGTAGTCCCAGAATACCGGTACCCAACGGAAGACATCGCCGTCGGCTGCCACGTGGCCGACCGACGGGAACGGCATATGGGTCGCCACCAGAAGTCCGCCGGTCTCGGCCAGCTCCCGCAGAAGACGGACACGGACGCGGGCAGCCTCCTCCGGATCGTGTTCGAAGCCGTTGTGCCAATCGGGATGTTCGAAGCCGACCGCGAACACGGCATCGCCTGCAAACATCAGCCGGTCCTTGCCGGAGGCGACGCGGACCACGCTATGCCCGGGTGTGTGGCCGCCGGTTCGGGAGACGACCACGCCCGGCGCCACCTGGAATTCATCATCGAACAGTTTCAGCTGGTTTTCATACTCTTTTCTGAACTGCTTCGCGGCCGCCCGAAGCGCATCCGGGAAGCCGGGCGGCATTGACACATGGGAGAAGTCGGGCGCTTCCCAGAATTTGACCTCTGCCGCCGCCACATGGATCCTGAGGTCCGGACGCAGCCGCTCCTTCACTCCATCGACGAGCAGCCCGCCAACATGATCCATATGCATGTGGGTCAACACCACGTCGGTCACGGATCCAAGATCGATGCCGGCGGCTTCCAGCCGCTTGATCAGTTGTCCGGCCCGCGGCAGGTTCAATTCCGGGTCCAGCCCCAGGCCGGCGTCGATGAGGATGGTCTGCTTGCCGCTGCGCACCACGACCGCGTTCAGCGCCCAGTCGAAAGCGTCCTGCGGCAGGAACATGTCGTTTAGCCATGCCGCGCGCTCGGCCGGGTCGGCATTATGTCCCAGCATCTTGGTCGGCAGCGGCAACACGCCGTCGCTGATCACGAGCACCTCGATGTCGCCGATCTGCACTGCGTAGCGCGACGGGACCAGTTCGTCAGGGTTTGATTTAGCGGGATGAGAAGTGTCCAGGTCCATGTTTGTCTCCTGTTGTTCGAGATCTTGGAACCGATTTGGCCGGCTCCACGGTTGAAACGATTGTCATGAGATATCTTGGTCGAGGCCGCCTGAACGGCCGCGCATCGTTTGCCGAAGCCTTTGTGAGAGGCTTAGTTGAGGCCGGCCCTGTCGAGGCCGTAGGCCTTGTCGGCCGAGCCCGGCACGGTCTTGAAGGCGATGCTGGCGCGGTTCCAGGCATTGATGACCATGACTACGAAGGTGAGATCGGAGATTTCCTTCTCGGAAAGCTGGCCGCGTACGCGCTCGTAGAGCTCGTCGGGAATGCCGCCTTCATGCAGTTTCGTCACCGCTTCGGTCCAGGCGAGCGCGGCGCGCTCCCGAGGAATGAAGAGATTGGATTCCCGCCAGACGGCTATGTGGTGGAGCCGGAGTTCGCTCTCGCCATGGATCTTGGCTTCCTTGACATGCATGTCCAGGCAGAAAGCGCAGCCGTTGATCTGCGATGCGCGGATGTGAACGAGATCCTGGATCTTCTGTTCGATGGCGCTGTCCTTCAGAGCCATGCTGAGTTCCGAGAGTTTCCTGAAGAGTTCCGGTGATTGCTGGGCATAATTCAAACGCTGGGTCATGGTCGCCTCCGTTATTAAGGATATAAAGTGTCCTTATGGATAAAGAATATCCTTAATTACTGGACAGTAAAGTCCTTCCGGGCTAAGGTTCGAACATAAGGCCTATGCCGAAAAGTATGGGGTGGGGATGGATATCGTATGCGCGTTGCAAACATTCATGCGGGTGGTGGAGACTGGCTCCTTTTCCGCCGCAGCGATTGATCTCAGGCTGACGCAGCCTGCTGTTTCACGCCAGGTTTCGGCGCTGGAAGCGCATCTCAACACACGTCTGCTGCATCGCACGACCACCGCGCTGGCGCTGACGGCGGAGGGGGAGCAGATCATCCCGATGGCACTCAAGGTCATCGAAGCGGTCGAGGCGCTTAGCGAAACCATATGTCAGGATGGCGGGCGCGTAGCTGGCAAGGTACGACTGGCGCTGCCGACACCGCTCGGGCTTTACGTCAGCGACCGGCTTGGGATGCTGCTCGAACGGCATCGGGGACTTTCCGTCGACTTGCTCTTTCGCGAGGAACCGTCCGACCTGGTCGAAGAGGGGATCGATCTCGAGGTACGGCTTGGAACGGTTGCGGACTGCAGTCTGATGTGCCGCAGAATTGGGTGGACGACGGCCTTTCTCGTTGCCGCGCCTTCCTATCTACAAGAGCGGGCAGCACCCAAAACGCCCGACGATGTCAGCGCTCATGATTGCATCTGTTACAGTCGTGCCGGAAACGGCCGGGCATGGTCGTTCTCAAATGGCGCGGAGGACGTTACCGTGCGGATCGCGCCGCGCCTCTTCGCCAGCAATGCGGTTGCCGTCCACCGTGCCGTGCTGGCCGGCAACGGGATTGCCGTACTTTCCCACATTCTTGTCGGGTCCGACATCGGGGACGGCAGGTTGGTGAACGTCATGCCAGACTTTCCGCCGAGCCGGGTCGCCATCAGCGTCGTCTACCCATCGCGTCGGAACCTGCCGTTGCGCATCAGGACGGTTCTCGATTTCCTGATTGAGATAGTCGGCAAGGATCCGCTGATGGCGCCCGCGTCTTCTCATTGATTGCTTGGATGGCGCTCGGATTGTCGAACGTCACCCGTATAAAAAGTGGGATTCACGCTCGCTTGAGATATCGCCACGCCGCCATGCTGCCGAAGAGCTGAATACCGCCGCCGCAAAACATGGCGACGATGAACCCGAAAGCGGGCTCCGGGAAGAACGCGTAGACGGATCCGAGTGCGGCCACGCCGATGGTTGCGCCAACCATGCGTGCGACGTTGATCAGTGCGCTCGCAGTTCCGGCGCGCTCACGGACGACACTCGAAACCGCGACTGCTGTGAGAGGTCCGGTCGCCATGCCCATCCCGATACCGGTCAGCAGCAGGCCGAATTCCTCGGCGATGAACAGGTTACCGTCAAGAGCAATGCCGAGCACAAGGTTCCCCAGTCCTATCGTCGCCAACCCGATGCTGATAGTGTGCCGTTTTCCCAGATGTTCCGAGAAGAAGCCAGAAAAGGGTGAGATTGCTACGAAGCTAAGTGCCATGGGCAATAGTGCCAGCCCTACCGCGATTGGAGAGAGTCGATTGAGGCTGAGCGAGGCGAGGGGAAACAGAAAGAGCGTCCCGTACATGCCGAACGTCATGGCGGCCGTTCCCGCCATCGCCCCGCTGAACCGCCCGGTGGAAAACATCGACAGCGGCACGAGAGCCCGCTGATCGAGGCGTCGTTCCACCAGGATAAAAAACGCCAGCAAACCGAAGCCGCAAAGTGCCAGCAGGATCGTCCAGACTATCGGAAAATGCGAGGACTCGATTGCCGCCAGAGTGATGGCAGCCAGCGACGAGATGCCCAATAGCTGACCCAGCGTGTCGAACGATCGTCCCTTTTTATCTGCACTTTCCACGATCCAAAGCAATGCTCCGGCAGCCGCCGCCACGCCGATGGGAACCACGACGAGGAAGACAGCCCGCCAACCGAAATTATGGATCAGATATCCGCCAAGACTTGGTCCGATGGCAAGCGACATGCCGTTGCAGCCGGCCCAGATACCGAGCGCTCGGCCGCGAATCCGCTCGTCCGGATAGATCACTCGAATGAGCGAGAGAGAGGCCGGTATCAGAAAGGCCGATCCGAGGCCGGTTATCGCTCTGGCGCCGATCAGAATCGTGATCGTCGGAGCCAAGGCGCATCCAAGACTTGCGATTGTGAAGATAACGCAACCGATGACGAAAATCAGGCGACGTCCGTAAAGATCAGCAAGCAGACCGCCACTGATCAGAAGTGCGGCGTAGACGAGATTATAGGCGTCGACGACCCATTGCATCTGGGTCACGGAAGCCTGAAGGCTCTTGCCGATTGGTTGGACAGCCAGATTGACAACCGATGTGTCGACCTGCGCAACGATCACGCCCAGGCAGAGAATGGTCAGAGGGGCAGGATGCAGTTCCGAAGGCCGGCTGTCGCGCTGTTCGATTGAATGCATGACATTTCCTCACGGAAACAAACGTCGCGCAGCTTATTTGGTTTCCACCTTGACGGTATCGAAGTGGGCACTCATGCCTGGAACAAGCCTGTTGCGCGCAAGTTCGGAAGCTTTCCACGGGAGAACGGACCATGTCTTCCTACAAAGACCGCCCTGTCATCAGCGATTTTCAACATCCCGGCCAGGCGCCGACCGGCGACCCGTTCATGGGAACGATCAACAATGAACTCGCCGACAAGGGCTTTCTCGTCACGAGCACGGACGAGTTCGTCAGTTGGGCGCGCACCGGATCGCTGATGTGGATGACGTTCGGGCTTGCCTGTTGCGCCATCGAGATGATGCAGATGTCGATGCCGCGCTATGATGTGGAACGCATTGGCGCCGCGCCGAGAGGTAGCCCGCGGCAGTCGGATCTGATGATCGTTGCCGGTACCGTGTGCAACAAGATGGCGCCGGCGCTGCGCAAGGTCTATGACCAGATGCCCGAGCCGCGTTACGTGATCTCCATGGGATCATGCGCCAATGGCGGCGGCTATTATCACTATTCCTATTCGGTGGTACGCGGATGCGATCGGATCATTCCGATCGATATTTATGTGCCTGGTTGCCCGCCAACAGCAGAGGCCTTGCTTTACGGAATTCTGCTTCTCCAGCGCAAGATTCGCCGCAACGGTACAATCGAACGATAGCCGTCGGCCTTACTCTCCGTGGCGGCGTCGCGGCGCTGTGAGGTTAAGATTCTCATGGAATAAGCATCAAGATGCAGCCGTTCCCTTAGCAGGTGCATGGAATATCGAAGCTTCAAGAAATGGAAGAGGCCTGTAATCTGCTGCCGAAACCTTACCGTGTCGTGCTTGAATATGTGGTCATAGAGGGGCGCTCCTATGATGCCGCTGCCGATGCGTGGCGTCAGCTATCTTTGCCGCGGATCCCGAACAGTGCCTTGGCAATATGATCGAGGGCGACCGGCCTCTCGGATAGCACGAACCCGGAAAGTTCAAGTCTGCATCGGTTGGCTCTCCACCAAGATGCGATTAATCAGAGAAAGCGGTCGAACAGGCTCGGCTTCGGGAACAAGCGGCCGCGCATATGGTTCGAACACAGGGAAGGGGCATCCACGACATGGGAGGATTGGATGCAGAATGTGATTGATGTGGAATTCAAAATGCTTTGGACCGCACCAGTCTACCTTGCGACCAGCAGTCGAGACGGCTGTCTGATCCAGGGGCCGGAAGACGCGATCCATTTCCTGTCACGAAGATGGCCTTGCGAACGAAGCAGTTCCTATGCGCATGCGACGGAAAAATGCGTTGCGGCGGTTTCGCACAAGATTCCCGTCGAGGCGTCGCGGGCAGCTTTTGTGATTGCCTGTCTCGACGCGCACCTGATGTCGGCAGGGAAGTCGTCATGAAGACCTGCGGTCTTGTCATCCCCAATGCCTGGTTCTCTATCGCATAGGCGTTTCGAAGGCCGATGACAAACATATCGTGGATCTCTGTCTCTGCCATGATTGGATCCTCCATTGGCTGCTCGTTCTCAAATCAGGGTGAATTGGCGTTGTTCCCGCTGCTTCTGTTGTCCTGGCGAATAGGGGGCGGCAGCATGCATTGAGCCCGGAATTTGACGGCATGGATGGTCGGGGAACCATGCCTGTCAAAGACCGTTCCCTTCCCAATGGAGGAAAACCCATGGCGCCAAGATCATTCTGGAAAGGCTATCTCAAACTGTCGCTCGTGACATGTCCGGTCGCCATGGCTCCGGCGACCACCGTTAACGAGAAGGTTCGGTTCCATACGCTGAACAGAAAGACGGGCAACCGCATCGTCAGCCAATATGTCGATTCCGTTACGGGTAAAGCAGTGGATGAAGACGATGAGGTCAAGGGATATGAGCGCGGCGAGAATGACTATGTCATGCTTGAGGATGAAGAGCTCGATGCCGTCGCTCTTGAAAGTACCAGAACGATCGATATCGAAATGTTCGTACTGCGCGACAGCATTGAATGGATCTGGTTCGATACGCCGCATTATCTGACGCCGAACGATGCGGTCGGCGAGGAAGCCTACAGCGTCATTCGTGATGCGATGGCTGCAAGCCGCATGGTCGGCATATCCCGGCTCGTCATGTATCGCCGCGAGCGTGCCGTCATGCTGGAACCGCGAGACAAAGGGATCGTCCTGTGGACCTTGCGATTTGGTGATGAGGTCCGGGATGAAAGGGATTACTTCGAAGATATCCATGCAAAATCGGTCGACACCAAACTGATGAAGCTCGTGGGAGAGCTGATAGACGAGCGAACGAAATCATGGGATCCCGGCATGGTTTCGGATCCCGTCCAGGACAAGCTTCTCGATATCATCGCCGCCAAGAAGAAGGGTCGCAAGCGCCCCGTAAGGGCAAAGCCCGAAGAGGCACCTGCCGCGGGCAATGTCATCAGCATCATGGATGCGCTTCGAAAGAGCCTTTCGCGGGAGAAGGGTGCCAAGAGAAGATAGTCTGCATCATGAGGTTTCCGCCGTGAAGACGGAGCCCGTCATGAGCCGCGCCTGCGCTTAGCGTCGGGCTGCTGCAATGGCTCTGCGGCTTTCCTGAACTCGGCCCAAGGATCGGAGCGAAGCGCGGCAAGCCGCGTCGGCACGTTGAGCACGGTGAAATAGTCGGGACCGATGGCAGGGCTCAATTCCTCCCAGGACAAAGGCATGGAGACGGCAGCTCCCGGACGAGCACGGGTCGAATAGGGAGCAACCGCAGTCGAGCCGCGCTGGTTTCGCAAATAGTCGATCAGGATCTTGCCGCGACGTTTCGATTTGGTAATGGTCGAAACATAGCGGCCGGGGCTGTCAGCGGCCATGGCGTCGGCGATGCCCTTGGTAAAGGCTTTCACGGCAGGCCATTCGGCTTTGGCGACCAAGGGGCAGACGATGTGCAGCCCTTTGCCGCCGGATGTCTTGACAAAGGGAACGAGACCCGCTCGTTTCAGCCGTTCGCCGGTCTCTTCCGCGGCGGCGATGACCTCTGTCCATGCGACATTCGGACCAGGATCGAGATCCATGATGATCATGTCAGGCTTTTCCCAATCGGCGACCATCGATCCCCAGGGGTGGATTTCGAGGACAGCGGCCTGTACGAGGCCGATCAGGCCGTTCAGGTCATTGATGCTCACATATGGCTCCTCGCCATGCGGGTCCTTTGCCAATGCGATGTTCCGGTTCATGCCCTTCCAGGCGTGCTTCTGGAAGAAATGCTGACCGCCGATCCCGTTCGGGCAGCGCACGAGTGCAAGCGGCCGGCCGACGACAAAAGGTCCCATGTAGCGCCAGACTTCAGTGTAGTAATCTGCAAGTCCGGCCTTTGTAACGCCCTCGTCCGGCCAATAGAGACGATCGCCATGGGTCAGGGAGATACTGGTTCGCGACTGGTTTTCAGTCGACGTTTTGGCGGCTGATTTCGGTGTTTCGCGAACGATGTCGAGAGGGTTCTTGTCCTCTCTCAAGCCACGGAAGGACGCATGACGTAGATGGCCATCAGCCGTCCAGGCCCGGAATTCGACTTCCGCTACTAGGTCGGGCCGTATGAAGCGCACGCCGCGATGTTCCTCTGCCGTCAGCCTGGATGCGAAAGGGCTTTCCTCCGCTTTCAGGCGGGCGAGCCTTTTGAAGAGCTGCTCGGCGACAGTGTGCGTGTATCCGGTTCCGACACGGCCGACATGCTGCAGCTTGCCATGCTCGTAGACGCCGAGAACCAGCGAGCCGATCGCGTTTCTCGATGTTGTCGACGGCACCCAACCGCCGATGACGAATTCCTGTCGGGACGAACATTTCGATTTGACCCAGCTCCTGCCGCGGCCGGAGCGATAGGGATCGCTGGCAAGCTTGGAGACGATCCCTTCCAGGCTCAACCGGCAGGCATGGCTCAACAGCAGATCGCCATTTTCGTCAAAATGGCTGCTGAAGCGGAGGATCCCGATTTCGGACGGGATGATCTTCTGCAGCAAGTCCTTGCGACTGACCAAGGGGCAGACGGTTAAATCGTAGCCATCGAGGTAGATGAGATCGAATGCGTAGAAGACGAAACGGTCGCTGCGCCCTTCGCTGAGGTCGGCCTGCAGGGCGGAAAAATCCGAGGCGCCGGCGGCCGGCTCGACGACCAGTTCTCCATCGATGATGGCTGTGCCGACGGGGAGCTCCTTGAAGGCGCTGATGATCTCCTTGCCGAATTTCTGCGTCCAGTCGAGGCCGCTGCGCGTCAGCAGCTTGACGCGGCCTGCCTCGATGCGGACCTCAAGCCGATAGCCGTCGAATTTGATCTCGTGAAGCCAGCGCTTGCCCGTGGGCGGCTTGGATACCAGTGTCGCCAGGGCAGGTTCGACAAATGCCGGCAGAGCAGCTTTCCTGACGCCCTTCAAGGCGGATGGCTCAATGGGTGTTGCATCGGCTTTCCGCTCAAATGCGGCTTTGCTCGGCCTCTCTTTACTCTTGTTCTTGTCGTTGAAGCTGTCGTCCCTGGATCGGGCTATCCTACGATCAATCTTGCCGGTTTTTGACGACCAGCCCGGCTTTTCGCCCGCGACCTCATCGATGACCCGTCCCGTCTTTGCCGATTCCGGTCGTTCCTCGAGAATATCGGGCGCACCCTCCGGGCGGGCCGCATCGTCCTCGCCTTTGATCAATAGCCAGTTTTCCCGCTTCTCACGCGGTTTTCCGGCCATGCGAATCAGGTGCCACCGGCCGCCGAGTTTCTTTCCGTGAAGCTCGAATTCGAGATGGCCCTTCGCCAAACCCTTGTGGGGGTCGCCAAGCGGTGTCCACGAGCCCTTGTCCCAGACGATGACGGTTCCGCCGCCATATTCGCCCTTCGGGATCGTGCCTTCGAAACCGCCATATTCCAGGGGGTGATCTTCGGTCTGTACCGCGAGCCGCTTCTCGCCGGCCACCAGACTCGGCCCCCTGGTCACCGCCCAGCTCTTCAGCACGCCATCCAATTCGAGGCGAAAATCATAGTGGAGCCGGCGCGCATCGTGCTTCTGAATGACGAAACTGTTGCCGGTCGATGCGGCCTTTTTTCTGCTCGCGCGGCCCTTTGGTTCCGATGTTCTGGTGAAATCGCGTTTGCGATTATAGATCTCCAACGCCATGATCAGCTCGCCTTGCGTTGTGTCCGCGAGGAAGATGCAGCATGCGACTTTGCTGCCTTGCCGGATGTCGCACCCGATTTCTTGGCGGAATGTCTGGCGCCTGCTTTGCCTTGACCAGCCATGCCGGCGCTCTGGCGCAGAGCCTCCATAAGATCGGTAACCTTGTCGACTTTCGCCGGCTTGCGTTGCGGGATCTTTTTGCCTTCGATCTTGGCTTTTACCAATTCGGCGAGCGCGGCCTCATAGCGGTCGTCGAATTCACTGGCATCGAAACTGCCTTTCTTGGTGGCGATGATATGTCTGGCGAGATCGAGCATTTCGCCCTTGATCTTCATATCGGGCACATCCGCGAAGGCTTCCTGTGTCGAGCGAACCTCATAATCGAAATTCAATGTCGTGGCGATCAGCCCCGCGCCATGGGCGCGGATCATCACTGTCCGAAGGCGGCGAAACAGAACGGTGCGGGCAATGGCGGCAACCTGCTTCTTGCGCATCCCTTCCCGGATCAGCGCGAACGCCTCTGCGCTCGCCGGAGCGGAAGGAGCTAGATAATAGGGCCGGTCGAAATAGACATCGTCGATTTCATCGCATGCCAGAAAGGCTTGTACGTGCAGGACCTTATCGCTTTCCGGCACCGCTGCGGCGATTTCCTCTGGCTCAAGGACGATATAATCGTCCTTGTTGAGTTCGTAACCCTTGACCTGATCCTCGCGCGGCACCGGTTTTCCGCTCGCACTATCGATGAATTCGCGCCTGACCCGGTTGCCGGTCGCCCGGTTCAGCGTGTGAAAGGAAATCCGTTCCGAGGTGGAAACTGCCGTATAGAGCGCAACCGGGCAGCTGACCTCCCCGAATTTGAGATATCCTTTCCATTGTGCACGCGGGCTCATGGCATGCTCCATTTTCAAGATGATATTCAAGGGTGCCGAAACGGCATTGTCCGCGGTTTCAGATGTCGCCGCTGCATGACTGGCCTGCTTTCCCGCTATTGGCCCGATATTGGATTGACGTCGTGCGCGACGTTCCCAGCCTTGCGCCTTGGGACAAATTTTCCCATTTGCCTAGCCAACTGCAAGCGATGTTCGAGCGTAGGCGTCGTATTCGCGGCCTGTGCTTTCAAAGCAGAACTGTTTCTGCAGCTTTTGCAGCTTCGGCCCGAGACCGGCTCGGCTGGACTCGACGATCATATCCTCCTTTGCCTTCTTCCTCAGCGTCTCATCACATTCATGATCAGCGACACTACGAAGAAGATGAGGAAGATAAAGAACAGGACCTGTGCGATGGACGCGGATGCGCCTGCTATGCCACCGAATCCGAGGGCACCTGCGATCAAAGCTACGACCAGAAATACCAGTGCATAATAAAGCATTTCGCTCTCCATTGGTTGGTGGAAGGAGAACGGAATTGTGAGCACTTTGTTCCGGCGGATACCGGGGAGCGTCACGCTGCAGCGGTTGCCTGTCTCGACCAAGCCTGCTCGCCGCCGCTGCCGGGCGGCGGCGGCTCGGCGGCGTCCAGATACATCTTTGCCGGTGCAGTCAGCACAAACCAAAGGCTGGCACCAAGCAGGAACGAGCCTGCGCCCTCATCACCGGCAGAGACACAGAAGGGGAAGATGACGGCGGTGAGCAAAACGGTCAGGCGTATCGCCCATTCCGTTTCACGCTTGCGGGTGGCTGTCGCCGCTAGCGTCCGATAGGACCGCATATCGTAAATCCGTTCTACCCGGCCCAGAGCCAATAGTCGCAGTGACGGAAGCGAAAGCATCAAGAGCGCGCCGAGCCCGAAAACGTAAATCGGACCGCTTAAAAACAGGCCGCTTGCCGACAGAAGGGCCAGAATGACGATGATGTTCCACAAAGGGGAGAGCTTCTGTGGAGAGTGGCCTGTCTGCCTGTGCCACAGCAGCATGGCTGCCGACCCGCCGCGCAGCAGCGGTCGATCAATGTAACGATTGAGAAATTCCATAATGCGCCCTTCCAAACCCGGCGTGGACAGACATCAGAAAAATCCGGCGCCAGCATGGCAAGATCGCAAATTCGATAGGGCAATTGAGCTTGCTCGATGTTTTTCTATTGCGAGACGGAGGAACTATCCGCGGTCAACAGGGTTCTCTGGCTGTCCACTTGGATTGAAGCAGGAAGAGGAGCCGTCTTTCAGCTAATCCGCCAGCACGGGATATCAACGACCCGGAAAGGTCTTATCCGTGAAACATCTTGATCAAGCCATCCATATCGCGCTCGAGGCTCATGAAGGGCAGACCGACAAGACGGGACGGCCTTTCTTTGAACATTGCCAACGCGTCGCGCTCCAGGTTTCCGGTGATGAGGCCCGCACTGTTGCCTATCTTCATGAGGTCGTTGAAAAGGGAAGAGGATGGACGCTCGATCGCCTGAAAGAGGAGGGCTTCCCGACAAGGATTCTATCTGCCGTCGATGCTTTGACGCGGCGGCCGGACGAGCAGGACGAGCAATTCATCCATCGTGCGGCAGCGAATGTGCTGGCTTGGCCCGTCAAGCGTGCCGACCTTGAGGACAATCTTTGGCAAAGCGAGCAGATAGGCAAGGACGCTGCAAAATATCAGCGCGGCTTGGACATCCTGCTCGAAATGGTGGGCCGAAAGTAGGCAACGGCTAAAGCGCGGTATTAAAATCCGCATGCTGAGCTCCTTCGGGAACCATAGTCCTTCTCCCATGTTGGGATCGTGGACTAGACGAGGAGCGCGATCATGGTTCTGAAAGCCTTAGCACTGAACGCAACTTTGAAAACCGGCTCCAGTGAACCATCCTCGACGGATCGAATGCTTTCTCTTGTGGGAGAGGCTCTCGCGAGGGAGAAGGTGGAGATGGCGACGATCCGTCTCGCCGACCATAATATTCTGCCGGGCGTCAAATCGAACGAGGGTGCGGCGGATGCATGGCCAGGAATCCGTCGTATGATCCTTGAGGCCGACATTCTGATCCTCGGCACGCCGATTTGGATCGGACAGCCATCGAGCGTGGCAAAACGCGCGTTGGAACGTATGGATGCCTTTCTGTCGGAAACGGACGAACGGCATAGGATGGTGTCGTACGGTCGCGTCGCCGCGGTGGTAGTCGTCGGCAACGAAGACGGCGCTCATCATGTATCCGCGGAAATCTATCAGGCCTTGAACGATGTCGGTTTCACGATCCCAGCCAACGCTGTCGTCTACTGGGTGGGGGAGGCGATGGGCAGCACCAATTTCATAGATCTGGATGCAGTTCCAGACAAGGTCACCAGCACGGTAAACATGCTGGCACGCAATACCGCCCATCTCGCCCGATTGTTGAACGAAAGCCAATATCCCGGCATCGGCAATTGATCTGCCGACGCCTGCCAAAGGAAGGATTGCGAGCCTCAGGGATCGCGGCCAAAATCCTTGCGGAGTTCGGTTTTTGCTTTCTCCAACGTTGCGCGCCGGGATTTCGAGAGCTGATCGCCCGCGCGATTGATATAGAAGTTCAACATCGACATGGCGGATCGAAACGGACTGGATTTGCGGCGGTTGCTCTTTTCAGCGGATTCTTTGAGTGAATCGGCAATTTTCTTGGCGCTGCGTTCGTTGAATACGCCTTTCTTCAGGTCCATGGCATCACTGGTCTCATTGACGCGCTGTGACCATTTCTTCGATTTACCTTTGGGCATTGCTGCATTCCTCGTTGAAATTCGCGGTGCCGCCAGCAACCCCGAAAGGCTGAGCTTGCCGGCGCTGGAATCCGAACAAGCGAGCTGCCGTCATGTTCCCCGTCATGGGGGCGAACATCGGCATCGGGCTGTAGATTTCCCCTAGGCAATCTTGAAGAGGCGACAGGCAGTATTAGTTTTGTGGCCAGAATCTGTCGCGCCTGACCGAAACAATGGTTGCCGAGGGAGCTGCCGATTGAGCGAAACCGAACGCGAGCTTCGCTATGCATCCTGGCATAAGGATGCTGTCATCTACCAACTCCATGTGAAGTCGTTCTTCGACGCCAATGGAGATGGATTTGGCGATTTCGCCGGATTGACGCGCAAACTGGATTACCTGGCATCGCTAGGTGTCAACACGATCTGGCTTTTGCCGTTT
Organism: Rhizobium centroccidentale; assembly: GCF_030182565.1. Classification (NCBI taxonomy): domain Bacteria; kingdom Pseudomonadati; phylum Pseudomonadota; class Alphaproteobacteria; order Hyphomicrobiales; family Rhizobiaceae; genus Rhizobium; species Rhizobium centroccidentale. The sequence continues at coordinate 26,536 of NZ_JAQJCG010000015.1, forward strand.
TATCCATCTCCCCGCCGTGACGACGGCTATGACGTGCTCGATTATGAAAGCATCAGCCCCGAATTCGGCACGCTCGACGATTTCAAGAGGTTCGTGGAGGCCGCCCATGCCCGCAGGATGCATGTCATTACGGAGCTGGTCCTCAACCATACTTCCGATCAGCATCCCTGGTTTCAGCGTGCCCGAGACGCGCCGGCCGGGTCGCCGGAGCGGGATTTCTACGTCTGGTCGGAGACCGACGACAAGTTCGCGGAAACGCGCATCATTTTCGTCGATAGCGAGAGATCCAATTGGACCTGGGACCCGGTTGCGAACGCCTATTTCTGGCATCGCTTCTATTCCCATCAGCCGGATCTGAACTATCACAATCCTGCCGTCATCGACGCGGTTTTGGATATCATGCGTTTCTGGCTCGATCTTGGCGTGGACGGCTTTCGCCTCGATGCCGTTCCGTATCTCGTGGAGCGAGAAAACACCAATAACGAGAATCTTCCTGAAACGCACAGGCTGCTGAAGCACATCAGAAAGACGCTTGAGGCGAGCCACCCCGGCGTCATACTCCTTGCAGAAGCAAACCAATGGCCAGATCAGGCGCGGGATTATTTCGGAACAGGGGACGAATGCCACATGGCCTTCCACTTCCCGCTGATGCCGCGAATATTCACCGCGGTTGCAATGGGAAATTCCCAACCGATCATCACCATGGTGCAGCAGACCGATGGCATCCCTGAGGAATGCCAGTGGGCCATTTTCCTCAGAAACCATGATGAGCTGACCTTGGAAATGGTCACCGAGGCCGAGCGCAATTTTCTTTGGGACACCTATGCTTCCGACGAACGCGCCCGATTGAATCTCGGCATCCGGCGCCGCTTGTCACCGCTCATGGATCAGGACCGGCGTCGCGTCGAGCTTCTCCACATGTTGTTGTTCTCCTTGCCCGGGAGCCCGGTGCTTTACTATGGCGATGAGATCGGCATGGGCGACAATGTCGATTTGGGAGATAGAGATGGTGTTCGCACACCGATGCAATGGTCCAGCGGCAAAAATGCCGGATTTTCGGGCGGCGATCCGAAGACCCTCGCACTGCCGCTCATCGATAATCCCCGTTTCGGCTTCCAGGTGATCAATGTTGCCGCACAGGAGAAGGACCCGCATTCGCTTCTGAACTGGGTCCGTCGCATCCTGGCAATCCGATCGGCGCATCAAGCCTTCGCAAGGGGCGCGATTTGCTTTGTGAGTACGGAAAACCCGGCCGTCATCGCATATGTTAGAGAATATGACGGTGAATGTGTTCTCTGCGTCGCGAACCTGTCAAATATCGCTCAGGCTGCCATGCTCGACTTACATCCATATTCAGGCAGTCGTCCCAAGGAGCTGTTTGGGAAGACGGCATTTCCGGCTGTGGGCAAGCATCGTTATCCGATTATGTTTCAGCCCTACGGTTACTTCTGGTTTCAGCTGAAGCCCCGATCGAGGTGAGGCTTCCAGCCATCAAAGCACGGTCGGCTCCCCCTTGTTCCCCCATTTGAGAATGCTAGCTCTGGTCGCATGACGATCTTCGATTCATTCGGCGGCGACCGACCCAAAGGCTTACCCCAAGATGTTGCGACCAATGGCCGGGAACGGATTAGGCGCGCCTGGCCGAGTTCAACGCGCCGTCTGCGGCTACATAGGGCGGAAGTTCCAGATTAGAGCGGAAATCGTCTCCGACATAATCGGTGGCGATGATCGACCGCCGCCGCAATTCGGGCAGTAGCCCGTTCACCAGCAGATCCTCCTGATCCGGATTGCCGAAGCCATGCAGGGAGAGAACATCAAGAATGCCGCTCCGATAGCGCTCCTCGATCGCATCGGCAAGCTGCTCCGGCGTGCCGGCAACCGACCAGTGGCCCGTTTCCTGCGCCTGAATGATGAGCTGCCGCAGGGTCAGTCCCTCACGCGCATAGCGGCGGAAAATTTCCACGCGTCCGCGCCGCCGGTTGATGCTGGTGACCTCGGGCAGGAGCGTTTCCGGCAGGGGCTTGTCGAGAGGCAATTCGGATAGATCGAGATCGCCGCCGAGCATATCAGCCAGTTTCAGGCGCCCTTGTTCGTAGTCGATCCGCTCGTGCTTCTCCTTCAGGCGTCTTGCGACATCCGCATCGGAATCGCCGATCACCGAATGGAAGGAATTCATGATGAAGGGGAGGCCGGCTGCGCGCCCGAAGCTTGTCGCGCGACGCCGCAGTTCCGTGGCGAAAGCGATGGCATCCTCGAGCTTGGGCTGCGAGGTATAGACCACCTCGGCATATCGTGCGCCGACGGTGACACCGGCTTCCGACTGGCCCGCCTGAAACTGGACGGGGCGGCCCTGCGGCAAAGGCGGCACGTTCAAGGGACCGTCGACCTGGAAATGCTTGCCGCGATAGTTAATCGGATGGAATTTTGCCGGATCGATCCCGATTGCACCAGACGCCTTGCGTTCGGCGGCATTGCGTTCATTGGCATCATAAAGCGCATTGACGATTTCGATGAATTCAGCAGCCCGCTCATAGCGTTCCTCCGGGCTTGGTAACGTCTCGCCGAAATTCTCTTCGCCGACGGAGGAGGTCACGGCATTCCAGCCGGCGCGCCCGCCGCTTGCATGGTCGAGCGTGCCGATCTGGCGAGCCAGATTGTAGGGATAGTGAAAGGTGGTGGAGACGGTGGCGATCAGACCGATGTGTGAGGTCACCTGGCTCAAGGCGGCAAGAGCGATGATCGGCTCCTGAATGCCGGCGGTTCCGGCAAGTCCCGCCGGGTCGATATGGAGCAGGTCGGCCGTGAACAGCCCGGTGATCTTTTCCGCTTCCGCCTTACGGGCGAGCTCGACGGCACGCTTGATGCCGGTGACGGGGCTTGTGTCGTTTCCGGCGGAAATGACGCTGCTCGCTCCGGTCAATGTCTTCAGGCGTCGGGGACGATTGTGGGTCATCGCGAATTTCCTTGATCGTTTGAAATTCCGGCCTCGGCCGGTGTTGGAATTGTGCTTTTCAGGGCAGGGCCGGAACCGCTTCCAAAAGCGTGCGAGTGTAGCTGTGATGTGGCCTGGTGAAGACATCCTCCACCGCGCCCGCTTCGACGATCCGTCCCTCCTTCATTACGAGAACACGGTCCGTCAGGTGATGGACGACGCCGAGATCGTGGGAGATGAAGAGGAGCGACGTTCCGGAGGCCGCTTGAAGTTCGGCCAGGAGATCGAGCACCTGCGCCTGCACCGATACGTCGAGCGCACTGACCGGCTCGTCGGCCACGAGAAGACGCGGGCGCGGTGCAAAGGCGCGTGCGATCGCGACGCGCTGACGCTGGCCGCCGGAAAGCTCGCGTGGATAGCGCATCAGGAACGCCTCGCTCAGACGAACCGAGTCAAGCACCTCGAGTACGCGTTCGCGGCGCGCTGCGCCGAAGATGCCGGCGCTATCGAGGCTTTCGCCGATGATCTTCTCGACCGTATAGCGGGGGTCGAAGGAACTGAGCGCATCCTGCGCGATGAGCTGCATGCTGGAGCGCCTGGAGCGACGCGCGGCCTCTGTGACATTGCTCCAGCCGCCGCCGTCAAGACGAACCGATCCGTGATCCGGTTCGACCAGGCCGAGAACGATTTTCGCGACCGTCGTCTTGCCGGAACCGGATTCACCGACGATGCCGAGGGCTTCGCCGGCTGCGAGGTCGAAGGAGACGTCGTTGACGGCGAAGATGCCGCCCGATCCGCCATAGCGTTTGACGAGATTGCGGGCTGACAGAATGTGGTCGTGGCGATCGATTGCTTTTGCAGGCAGGGGGACGCGTTGCCATGCATTTGGCCTAGGCGCGGCTTGCACCTGCTCGCTCTCCGCTTGTGTGACGGACGCCGGCGATAGCCGGAACCCCTTGGAGGCGGCCGAAGGCACGGCATCCAGCAATTGCCGTGTATAGGGATGGCGAGGGGTCTTCAGTATCTGTTCTGTTGAACCCTCTTCGACAATCCGGCCGTTGTTCATGACGAGCACGCGATCGGCAAGATGCGAGACGACGGCAAGATCATGACTAATCAGGAGAAGCGTATGGCCGGCCTTGCGCCGTTCGAGTAGCAGGTCGAGGATCTGCTTTTGAACCGTCGCATCCAGCGCCGTCGTCGGCTCGTCGGCGATCAGCAGTGAAGGCCCGCGTGCTATTGCCGTGGCGATGAGAGTGCGCTGGCGCAAGCCGCCCGAAAGCTGATGCGGGTATTGCGGCAGCCGCCGATCCGGATCGGGGATGCCGACCGACTGCAGCAGCAGGCGGCTGTCTTCGCGTCGATCGGGGCGGCGAAAGAGACTGCGCCCGCCGAAGGCGTCGGACAGTTGCTGCGAAATCCGTCTCAGCGGGTCGAGGGAGATGAGGGCATCCTGAAGAACGAAGCCGATTTTTTCGCCGCGAAGGCGCTGCCATTGCCGTTCATCGAAGTCGCGAACATCGTTTCCGTCGATATCGAAACGGTCGGCGCCGACAACAGCATCCGGCCCGGCCAAGCCGATGATCGAGCGCGCCGTCACCGATTTACCGGAGCCGGATTCTCCGACAAGCGCGACGGCTTCGCCCTTGTCGATCCTCAGGTCGATGCCGTGGACCACCCTATTGTCGCGGCCGTCCCGAGGAAAGCCGATCGTCAGATTGCGGATGTCGAGTACCGGGGTCACGATGGCCTCCTGCCTTCAAATGCAAGTTGCCAGCGTCTTCCAAGCACGCTTATGGAGATGACCGTCAGCGTAATGGCGAGACCTGGCCAAACGCCGATCCACCACGCCACGCGAAGATAATTGCGTGCCTCCGCCAGCATTGCTCCCCATTCCGGGGCGGGTGGCTGCGGACCCATGCCGAGAAAACTGAGGCCTGCGGCCTGTATGATCGTGGTCCCGAGACCGATCGTTGCCAGGATGGGCACCTGGGCCAGCGCATGCGGCAGGATATGGCGGGCCACCAACACGCTGCGTCTCAGCCCGAATGTTCTTGCCTGCTCCACATAACCGCTTTTGGCGATCACGAAGGTCTGCGCGCGCACGACCCTTGCAAAACGCGGCACGGAGGCAAGGCCGAGCGCGAAGATGAGGTTGATCGTGCCGGGTCCTGTAAAGGAGATCAGCACGAGAGCCAAAAGCAGGTCCGGGAATGATGAAATCACGTCCAGAAAGCGCGAGATGGCCTCGTCGACGAGACCGCGGGCAAGGCCCGACAGAAGCCCGAGAAAGGCTCCGGCGATCGCCGCGATGGCTACGGCGCTGACGCCGATGAGGATGGAGTAACGCGCGCCGTAAACAACCCGCGAGAAGACATCTCTGCCGAGATGATCCGTGCCGAACCAATGTTGCGTCGACGGCGGCAGTTGCGCCTGCAAGGGATCGGCGGCGATCGGATTGGCAGCGGTCAGAACTTGCGGCCAAATGGTGGCGAGCGCCACTAACAGCAGGAAAATCGCCGAAAGGGCAACCCCAGGATTTGCGACGCGCCAATAAAGTCGCTGTTGGCGCTGATCGGTTTCCTGTTCGGGAGACGAGGAGACGCTCAATGGCCGGCCTCCGCATTCTGATTGCGCAGGCGGGGGTCGAGCAGAAGGTAAAGCACATCGACCAGCGTGCTGAGCATGACGTAGATGAAGGCCGACAGGATGGCGACGGCGAGCACGACTGGCAGGTCATGCGCCAGCACGGCGTCGACTGTAATCCGCCCAAGCCCGGGTCTGCCAAACACCGCTTCGGTGATGACGGCGCCGGACAGCAGATTGCCGACGAGCCAACCGGCAAGCGTCACGGCGGGAAGTGCGGCGTGCCGCAAGCCGTGACGCAGCCTCAGCACGAAGTCATTGGCGCCCCAGCTCTTTACCGTCAGCATGAAGGGTTCCTCCAAGGCCCGTTCGAGCCCTTGGCGAAGCACCTGTCCGATGACGGCGCCGAGCGAAAGACCAAGCGATAGGGCCGGCAGGACCAGCGCCGAAAACGTCCGGTCACCGGCGACCGGAAAGATCTTCAGCGTGAATGAAAAGACGAACAGCAAGAGGATGCCGAGCCAGAAGGACGGCGTCGAGATGAGGATCAGTTCAAGACTGCCCGCGATGCTGCGGGGCAGGTGCTTGCCGGCTGTCAGCAGGGCGCTGGCAACGGCAAAGACCAAGGCGACGACAAGGGCAGCCGCAGTAAGCTTCAATGTCGGCAGCATCTGCGATAGAACGAGGCCGGAAACATCCGTCTGCAGGATATAGGACCGTCCGAAATCGCCATGCAGAATACGCTGGAGATAGGTCAGATATTGCGTCAGCAACGGCTTGTCCAAGCCCCATTCAAGGCGGATGGCCGCTTCTACCTCCGGCGTTCGCAATTGCTCGCCGATCAACAGGCTGACAATATCGCCGGGCGCCAGATGAATGCTGATGAAGCTCAGTGTCACCGCCGCCCATAGGACCGCGATGGCCGATCCAATCCGCACGAGGATCTGCGATGTCAGGCTGTTGCGCTTCAGCCGGCGCCTGCGCGAAAACCAGGCCGAAGGGTTCTGGTCGAAAGCCGTCGTATTGTCAGCGGTCATGCTCGGTCACTCCTCCACCGTCCCAGAACATTTGCGTTGCCGGGGATGTGTTGACGGTACGGTTCACTCGCTGCGCCAGATATCGTAGGCGCTCTCCGGCAATTGCTTGAAGGGCCGGAAGCTGATGCCCTTCACATAGCTTGCAGCCGCCACCTGGTCCTCGGGCTCGTAGAGCGGCAGGGCATAGGCCTGGTCGAGAATGGCGAAGCGCTGCAGCTTCGAATAGAGATCGAAGCGTTTCTTCTGGTCCAGTGTCGAGGCGGCCTCGTTCAGCCATTGCGACAGCTCGGGCGCGAAGGCGCGGCTGTAGTTGATGCTGCCGCCCTTATCGAGGGGCAGGTAGTGATACTCTATGTCGATCGCATCCGTCGGCGTATTGGAATTGGCGATCGAGCCGAACTGGCCGGTCTTGCGCCGATCGGTATAAGTGCCGGCATCCACGAAGACGATCTTGAGATCGATGCCGGCATTCTGTCGCGCCTGCGCTTGCAGGGCCTGCAGCAGGACGTCACGCTGATCGCGCACCGTCGCCTGAGCCTGGATGACCTCGATGGTCAGTCGTTTGCCGTCTTTCGTCCTGAAGCCGTCGGCGTCCCGGGCGGTCCAGCCAGCTTCGTCCAGAAGCGCATTTGCCGCCTTGGGATCGGGCTTGTATGTCGCCTCTATGCTCTTGTCGTAGAATTGCGGATCGATCGGCGAGGTGATGCCCCATGCGCGGGTGCGTTCTCCGCGATAGACGGCTTTCAGCACGGCATCGACATCGATTGCTGAGATAAGGGCCTTGCGCACCTTGAGATCCTGGGTCGGTCCCCAGGTGACATTGAGGAACAGCGAATAGGGCGTGCCGGTATTGAGGGCCGTCTGATAGCTGAAGTCCGAATTGTCCTTGAAAAGGCTGGCATCGTTGCCGGCGATCCCTTCGATCACGTCGACCTGGCCGGAGGTGAGCGCCCCGGTGCGGACGGAGGACTCGGACAGGAAGCGATAGGTCACCTCGTCGAGATAGGCCGGGCCATTATGAGCTGATGTCTTGGGTGCCCAATGATAGGCCGGATTCTTGACGAACTGAATGTCCTGTCCCTTGGCATAGCGCTTCAGGACAAAAGGACCGGTTCCCGCAATCTCCGGTCCGCCGGATTTCAGCTGCGTTGAATTGAAGGCCGCCGGCGAAAGGATCTCCAGGCTCGCGGCATAATCGAGAAAGGGGGCATAGACCTGGTTCAAGGTGAAGGAAACGGTATGGTCGTCCAGCGCCTTCGCTTCGACGATACGCGAGACCGGGCCGGCGCTCACGCTGCCGCTATAGGCCGCGTCCTTGAGCTTGGTGAAATTGGTGATGACGGCCTGCGCATCGAGCTTTTGACCATCGGTGAAGCTCACATCGTCACGAAGCTTGAACGTGTAAGTCTTGCCGTCGTCGGAGATCTTGTATTCGGTCGCAAGCCAGGGAACGTAGCCACCATCTGCAGTGCGCGCCAGCAGCGACTCATAGGCGTTGCGCAGCAGCAGCTTGGTCTTGTCCTGTCCATTGAGCTGAGGATTGAGCGTGGCCGGCTCCGTCTCGACGCCCCATGTCAGCTTGCCGCCGCTGATCGGCGTGCCGTCCCCAGCCATGCCAAGGCTTGGCAGCGCCCCCGTCACCAGCATGGCTGCCGTTAGGCCGAGAAAATGTCTGCGCATAAGCATTCCGAGTATCTCCTTGAAATATTCTCTTTGAAAGAACAGCCGCGACTCAGGCTGGTTGATCGAGCCAAATGTCGTAGGCGTTTTCGGGAAGGCGCTTGAAGGGACGGAAACCCACTCCCTTGACGGCAGCCGTTGCTGCAATCTGATCTTCGGGAACATAGAGCGGCAGGCCCAGCGCCTGCTCGCGGAGTGCGAAACGCTGCAGCGCCGAATAGATCCCGAAGCGCTTCCTAGCGTCGAGCGTGGAGGCTGCCTCGGCAAGCCAGGCGGATATTTCAGGCGCCACGCTGCGGCTGTAATTGATCGATCCACCCTTCTCGCGAGGCAGATAATGAAAATAGAGGGTGAGGCCGTTTTCCTGCGTCGTGGTCGAATTCGGAATGATGCCGTATTGGCCGTCGTTCTGCCTGTTCGTATAGGTTCCGGCGTCGACATAGCGCAAGGCGACATCGATGCCGGCATTCTGTCTGGCCTGTGCCTGGACGGCCTCGAGAAGAACGTCGCGCTGATCGCGCAAGGTCGCCTGCGACTGGACGATCTCGATTGTCAGCCGTTTGCCGTCCTTCGTCCGGATGCCATCGCCGTCTCTGCTCGTCCAGCCGGCCTCGTCGAGCAATCTGTTGGCGAGATTGGTATCGAAGCCGTAGCTGCCTTCGATACCCTTGTCGTAGAAATCCGTGTCGGCAGGCGTCAGGACACCCCATGCGCGCTTGCGTTCGCCGCGGTAGACGGACTGAATGATCCGCTCGACATCGATCGCCGCAAGAAAGGCCTTGCGTATCTTGACGTCGCTCGTCGGGGTATTGGTGACATTCAGGTAAAGCGTATAGGGCGTGCCGGTATTTAGCGCGCTTTGATAGGTGAAATCGGAATCGTCGCGGAAAAGTGCTGCGTCATTGCCGGAAATGCCCTCGATGACATGCACTTGGCCCGAGGTCAGCGCGCCGGTGCGGACCGCGGATTCGGGTAGGAAGCGATAGACCACTTCATCGAGATAGGCCGGCCCCTGATGACCCGCATTGCCGGGAGCCCAATTATAGGCCGCGTTTCGAATGAAACGGATTTCCTGACCTTTGACATAGCGATCGAGGATGAAAGGGCCGGTGCCCGCGATTTCGTGCCCGCCTGCCTTTAGTTGCGAAGAGGAAAATGATTTCGGCGAGAGGATCTCGATGCTGGTCGCGCCATCGAGGAAAGGCGCATAAACATCGTTAAGCTTGAGTACGACCGTGTGAGGATCGAGCGCGATCGCCTCGGAAATGTGGGAGACGTGACCGGCACTGATGCTGCCGGAATAGATCGGCTCTTTCAGTTTCAGGAAGTTCGTTACGACGGCTTCAGCGTCGAATTTCTCCCCGTCGCTGAAGATCACGTCATCGCGGAGGTTGAAGGTATAGGCCCTGCCGTCCTCGGATACCGCATAGTCTTTCGCCAACCATGGCACGTAGCCGCCATCCGGGGAGCGGGCGAGAAGGCATTCGTAGGCATTGCGCAGGATGAGTTTCGCCTTGGCCTGGCCGTTCAGATGCGGATTGAGCGTGGTCGGTTCCGTTTCGACGCCCCAGATCAGGGACCCGCCGTGCGCCGGCTTGTCATCCGCCAGCGTTTCGGCCGCTTGCAGTCCGGTGGACAGAGACAGAGCAGCAATCGCTGAACTCTTCAAAAAATCTCTTCTGGTTACCACGGTATTCTTTCCCATGTCATTTTGGCCCATGTCATTTTGGACCGCCTCCCAATCAGGCCGCAGCGGCCTTGCGCGTGCCGGCCAGCAATTCGATGGTGCTGAGACGGTGCGCACCTTCGGAAACCGGGCAGTCGATCACAAATTCTTCGATGCCGAATCCCTTGTGCAGGCGCTGCAGTTCCAGATGGACGTCGGCCGGCGTTCCTCGAATGACCCGTGGGCTTCTCTCCTCGATCCGATAATCCGTCGCGCCCGCCTGGCGAACATATTCGAGCGCCTGCTCGTGGCTGCCGACATTGACGCTTTGTCCATCCTTGATTTGCAGGTGGAACCGGCGTGTATCGCCTAGGAGGCTGTTGGCAACTGAGGCCGTCTGCGCCGTTACGACGCTGACGGCGAGCAGTGCAGTTTTGCCACCCGCCTGCCGGTAGGCCGACAGCGACTGCGAGATCGCTTCGTCGTCACCATGGATGTGACCCGCATAGACAAAGCCCCAGCCGAGACGAGCGGCCAATCTCGCGCTGTCCGGGCTCGCGCCGAGCAGGAAGCGGCCGGGCGGCTCGTCGGGCGCGGGAAAGGCGGCAAGGTCCTCTGCTTTGCGTTCGGCGTCCTGTTCATGGCGCAGGAAACCATCCAGTTCGGCCAGCTGCGCTTCGAACGATGGCTTGCGCGAGGGATCATATGCTTTCTGAAGAGCACCAGTCGAAAGCGGAAGACCGCCTGGCGCTTTGCCGACCCCAAGGTCGACACGTTCCGGCGCTAGCGCCGCCAGCAGGTTGAAGTTCTCGGCAACCTTGTAGGCGCTGTAATGCTGCAGCATCACGCCGCCGGAGCCTATACGGATGCGCCTCGTATGTGCCAGCAGGTAGCCGATCAATACTTCGGGGGAAGAGCTTGCAAGTTTGGGGGAGTTGTGATGCTCGGCAACCCAGAAGCGCCGATAGCCCAATTCTTCGGCTCGTCTGGCAAGCGCCAGGCTGCGCTGTAATGCTTGCGACGCGCGTTCGGCGCCGTCAATCGGGCTCTTGTCGAGAAAACTCAGGGCGTAAGACATCTGTCCTCATGTGGCATCGGCAACATCAATTGCTATAATCTATATTTTTAATAGATTATTAGATCGAGCAATGATGTTTTAATCGTCGCCTGCACAATGAAAGATCATGCCGTGCGACATCCTCCTGAAATTATACGTCCTGAGGCAGCGAAGCATTGGATGATCGAGAGACGGCAGGGTCGATCGGTGGGTTCCCGATGATAGGCTTCAGCTATCGGTAGGAGGCATTCCCGTGGCTGATATGTCGACCACGGGAATTTTCGTCCGTCGGCAAGGACTGGGCATTGGATCTTCGGCTACGGAGGTGAGTGAGATGGATTTGCCTAAACATCCTGACGATTATCGGAACCAAAAGCGCACGCTCGCGTAGATTTAGACGACGAGCCTTCGTTCGGTTCTGGCGAGGAGCGGAATGCCCTGAACCGTTTCAATACCCAGGAAGGGTAATTTGCTTTCCACGGCGACACGCAGAGTAACTTCGAAAGGAGGACCTGATGTCGAATTATACACCTTTGGTCCTGTTTTTCATCTCTGCGGGGCTGCTGATTTGCATGATTGGAATCGGCTTGGCTTCCCTTATTCAGTGAAAATATCCCGGTGACGCCTCTGGATGTGCGGAATCTGGTGGTCGTGACCAAAGAGGGTCGAGAACAACTGAACGATTGAAGCCGGAATCCGGGAAATGCCGGGCGTCAATTGCTGTTAAGCGAATTTCGGCCCCACCAGCGACATCGGATTTTCCTGGAAGGATCGAAAGCGTGTTATGGATATTCGCGTCAATGCTTCTAAGCAGGGTGAGTAAGGCAATCGAATTTTTCCATCAGTTATCGGAGCCGCTTTGGAATCGTTGCGCTTCCGTTAGTGAGATGCTCTCCGTAGAAGTTGCAGCCTCGGACGCGAAACATGGGACGACATGGGCATATCACGGTTAGAGAATGGCAGTCCGCGCAAAATCAGTCTCTATGAGGAGCTCTTTGGGCGGCTGAAGGCCGAGATTCTCGATGGGGCAGTGCCCGAGGGCGCAGTGCTGACCGAGGCTGCCCTTGCGGACCTGATAGATAGCAGCCGGGCGCCGGTACGCCAGGCGCTGCAGCTCCTCTTCGAGGATGGATTGATCACACGGTTTGACGGTCGCGGTTTTATTGTCGGCAAGACGGGGACTCTTCCGAAGCGGATCAAACTTGCGGACTATCTCGGCAAATTGTTCGCTGAGGATGACGACAGGCCAGTCTTCGCCTGGCAGGCGCTCTATGAAGATGTCGAAAGCATCGTTGTCTATCGCTCCTTCTTCGGCCGTTATCGCATCAATGAAAACGAGCTCGCACGGCATTTCGGCGTCGGGCGTGGGGTAGCACGCGATGTGTTGCTGAAACTTGAAACGCTCGGCATTACGGAGAAGGACGATAATTTCCGCTGGTCGATCGTACCGCTCGATAGCCAGCGCATTCGCGACCTCTACGAGGTGCGCGAGCAAATCGAGCCGGTGGCGCTCGCAAGCGCCTTGGGCGGACTTTCGGCAGAACATGTCGATGCGATGCTGTCACGGCTGGCACTGGCGCTCGCGGATTACCCCGATGTCTCGGCCTCGACCATGTACGAACTGGAACTGGACCTTCATCTGCGCAGCTTGCAGGCTTGCCCGAACAAGGAGTTCCTGAGCATCCTGAAGCGGACGCATTGCATCCTGACCCTCAGCAAGCACATCGTCGGCAGCCGCATCAAGAGGCCGGAATACGAGCCGTTTCTTGCGGAGCATATCGGTGTCTTCAAGATGGTGCAAAAGCGGGACGAGGAGGGACTTCGCAAAGCCATGCGCGATCACATCAGCAATTCGCAGCCCAATGTGCAGGCGCGTGCTGCTTATATCCGCGAGCACTATCAGCCGGACGAATACAGTTTCATCCTCTAATGCGCTACGGCATCACGTGATGGCGCCGACCTGCCAGGGAACGAATTCATTGTCGCCATAGTCGAAGGTCTCGCTCAGCGTCTTCTTGCCGGAGGCGACAGCGATGATTTCCTCGAAGATACGTTCGCCCGCCGCCTCGATTGTGTCGTCGCCACTAACGATGTCGCCACAGTTGATGTCCATATCCTCGCGCATATGGTTGTACATCTCGGTATTGGTGGCGATCTTGACGCAGGGTGCCGGCTTGAAGCCGGAGACGGAGCCTCGGCCCGTCGTGAAGCAGATCACATTGCAGCCGCCGGCGACCTGGCCGGTGACGGCAACCGGATCATAGCCGGGCGTATCCATGAAAACGAAACCAGGTTCGTCGACAATCTCCGAATATTCGTAGACGGCCTTCAGCGGCATAGAGCCGCCCTTGGCGACCGCCCCGAGCGACTTCTCAAGGATGGTCGTCAACCCGCCGAGCTTGTTGCCGTAGGAGGGGTTGTTGTTGAGCTCCGCACCGTTGCGGCGGGTATAGTCGCGCCACCAGTCGATCCGGGAGAGCAGCTTTTCGGCGACCGCGGGCGTGACCGCTCTGCGCGTCAGCAGATGTTCCGCGCCATAGATCTCCGGCGTTTCCGCCAGAACCGAGGTGCCGCCATTTCGCACGAGGAAATCGGAGGCATAGCCGAGCGCCGGATTGGCCGAAATGCCCGAATAGCCATCGGAGCCGCCGCATTCCAGCGCGAGCTTGATGCCGGAAAGCGACTGGACGGTGCGCGTGGCGGAATTGACCTCCGGCAGCATGTCCTTGATCATCTCCGACGCGGCGGCGATCGTCTTGCGGGTGCCGCCGAGATCCTGGATCGTCATGGTGCGCAGTCGATTTCCCTCCTCCAGCTTGTAATGCTCCAGGATGGGGGCGATCTGATTGGTTTCGCAGCCAAGCCCGATCATCAGGATACCGCCGAAATTCGGATGCCGCGCATAGCCCTGCAGGGTACGGGCCAGGTAGCGATAGCCCTCCGACTGGGTGTTGATGGCGCAGCCGCCGCCGTGAGTGAGCGCCACCACGCCATCGACATTGTCGAAGCCCTCGAGCCCGCCGGTGCGATTGAAATGTTCGGCGATATATTTCGAGACGGTTGCCGAGCAATTGACCGTCGTGATGATGCCGATGAAATTGCGCGTCCCAACGCCGCCTGCGCCGCGGTCGAAGCCCATGAAGGTCCGACAGTCCTCGCGCGGCAGCATGCCGGTCTCTTCGATATCAACGCTGAACTGATAGGGATGATCGGATTCGATCACCGCCAGGTTCTGCAGATGGACGTGGCCGCCGGCGGGGATGAACTGTGTCGCGACGCCGATCGGCTGGCCGAATTTGCGGATCTCCTGGCCGGCCTGGATGTCGCGAACCGCCACCTTGTGGCCACGCGGGATCTGGTCTGCAGCAATCAAGCCGTCGATGCCGGTCGGGCTGCCGGCGCGGATCATCACGCGAGCGACCGCGACATCGTCGATTGAGTTGAGCAGGATGACAGGCGAAACGGCGGACATGGGAAGTTCCGTATGGTTGGATTAATGTCTATTGCTAGCAATAGACAATTATTCGAGGGAAGACGTCAAGCAAGATCGACGGAGCGGGCAGGGCTTGCTTTCAGTCGCGGGGTTGGCGCGCCAGCCAGGCGGAAAGATCGGCTTCCGCACGTTCGAGCGCGCTATGGTTGAGAAGTTTTCTTAAGAAGGCCACGGCAACCGCGCGCGCTCTCAAATTGAAACGGCCATCATCATCCTGACCGCCGAGCGGCTGATAGACGCCGAGTTTCACATAGAGCTGCTGCAATCGGTTCTGGACGCTGCGGACCGAGAGATTGCGCCTCTGGGAAATGGCGCGATCGGTCAATCCAAGAGCGATATCGATCAGAATCTCATATTCGGCCTCGGTGAACCCGTTGACATTGCCGAGGCTCTTTTGCTGCATGCCACGCACTTCGCGGTCGATCACGCACTGGCTTTCGATGAAGATGCTGCGAAGCGCCAGCTTCAGGCGGTCGTCCGAGGCCGATTTCAGGACATAGCCATAGACGGCGCCGGCAGGCACGATGCGCGAAACGCCGCGAACATAGGCCTCGTCCGAATAGTTCGACCAGAACAGGATGCGCGTCTCTGGTCGCTCCTTCCAGATCGTGCGGGCCGCCTCGATGCCATTGCGCTGGCTCATCTGCAGATCCATGACAATATGAGAGGACCTCAAATCCCGCGCCAGCCGTTCGCCCGCATTGCCGTTTTCCGCCTCCAGCACGCCGTCGCATTCGGGAAGTGCAGCGCGGATCGCCTCATTGAGATAGGAGCGATGGAGCGGGTCGTCCTCGATGATCAGAACCTTCATGCGGCAGCTCCTCCAGCCGTTTGCGCGATGGCAGGCAGGCTGACACTGACAATCGTTCCACTGGACGCCGCAGCGGCCTTGATCGAAAAGCGCGCTGAAATCAGGCGCGCACGCGTCCGCATGTTTTCGATACCGCCGCCGGATAATCTGCGGGTATTTCCAAGGCCGACACCGTCATCGACGACATCGATGGTGACCGCACCGTCGGCCGCTTTCAGATGAACCGCGAGGCTCTCAGCCTGAGCGTGGCGAATGGCGTTATTGATAGCCTCCTGCGCGATGCGGAACAGAGCGATGGACACCGATTGTTCAAGGCAGTCGATCGCGCCGCCAGTCTCGTCGTTCAGTGTCCAAGTCAAAGTCGCGCCGCTCTCCTGGATTGACCGTTCGAGATGGTTTTCGATCGCCTGCGCGAAGCCGAACAGTTGAAGGACGGAAGGCTTGGCCTCTTCGATGATCTGGCGAAGATCGTGCATGCTGTGCTGCAAACCGCGAAAGAGCGGCTCAAGTGCCTCGCCGGTGACATCGGGCTGTCGGGCAAGCCGTTCCAGCCGCCGGCAGAGGCGGGTCAGATCGGCGAGAATTTGGTCGTGCAGGTCCATGCCGATGCGCTGACGCTCCGCTTCCAGCGCTTCGGTCAGCTTCAGAGCGCCGAGACGAAGCCCCTCTTCGCGGGCGCGGGCCTCGGCTTCCACGATTGCCGAGCGTTTAGCCTGGTCGGCCGCGCGGATAGCGAAAAAATGGGGTGCTAACAGATCGGCAATCACGCGGGCACTTTCGACGTGCTGCATGGTGTAGAAGCTGGTCTGATGGCTTGAGCAGGAAAGCGCGCCGATGACATGACCCTGTACTTTCAGCGGCACGTGCAGACGGCTATGCAGCGATTGATGAAAGATCGGATGCGAGAAAGCGCCCTGAAAATGGAATTGCGGATCGTTCCAGGCATCATCGGTTAAGAGGTAGTCTGTCTCGCCCCAGAGAAGCGTGCGGATGGGGCTGTTGCTCACGGGTGCGGGAAAGCGGCGACCCCAGTCCGTTTCCAGTCCGCTTTCATAGGCGGTATGAAATTGCTCGTCCGTCAGGATGATGCAGACGTCGAGATGGTCATGCGGGATGACATGGCTGATTTCGGCGGCGACGGCCTGGATGACCGAGTGAAAGTCGAGCTGACCGGCAAGAAGCCTCGATATGTTGAGATAATGGTCGAAGACCGATTGCGGCGCCAGATCGCGCAAGGACAAGCCCTCCCAGGCAATGCGCGGACCTCTGCTCCTCCGGCCGCGCAGCATGCAAATTTCCGACACCATTAAGCACCGATCCGAGCGATCCGTCTTGCGGATTTGCGCATCTTTTCTGCGGGATCCCGCAAGGTCCCGCCCTTTAAGCGCCTGTACAAGCGTCACAATCTCGGACATCCTGTTTCTACTGACAGGGCAACCTTCAGTGCAAATATTATTTTCGATCGTTCGTTGAGGAGCGCGTTCGAAAATCTTGGCCTGGAAGATGAAGTACAGGCGCTTTGGGAGGAAAAAATGAATATTGCCAAGATGCTTATGGCGTCCGCCGTCATCGCTTGCGTTGCCGCGCCGGGTGATGCCTTTGCCGATACGTCATCCAAGAAAATTGCCTTGTCGAACAATTATGCCGGCAATTCCTGGCGCCAGGCCATGTTGACGAGCTGGCAGAAGGTCACCGGCGAAGCGGTCAAGACGGGTGTCGTTGCCGCCGCTGATCCGTTCACGACGGCTGAAAACCAGGCAACCGAGCAGGCTGCCCAAATCCAGAACATGATCCTGCAGGGCTATGATGCGATCGTCATCGATGCTGCATCGCCGACGGCGCTGAACGGCGCCATCAAGGAAGCCTGCGATGCCAAGATCGTCGTTGTCTCCTTCGACGGCATCGTCACCGAACCTTGCGCCTGGCGTATCGCCGTCGACTTCAAGGGCATGGGCGCAAGCCAGATCGAATATCTCGCCAAGAAAATGCCGAAGGGCGGCAACGTACTCGAAATCCGCGGGCTTGCCGGCGTCTCCGTCGATGACGAGATCTCGGCGGGTATCCACGAGGCTGCCGCCAAATACCCGCAGTTTAAGATCGTCGGTTCGGTTCATGGCGACTGGGCTCAGGATGTCGCCCAGCGTGCGGTTGCCGGCATTCTCCCCAGCCTTCCCGATATTGCCGCGGTCGTGACCCAGGGCGGTGATGGTTATGGGGCCGCGCAGGCCTTTGCCGCCGCCAAGCGTCCAATGCCGACCATCGTCATGGGCAACCGCCAGGATGAGCTTGCCTGGTGGAAGAAGGAGAAGGATGCCAGCGGCTACGAGACCATGTCCGTCTCGATTGCCCCCGGTGTGTCCACGCTCGCCTTCTGGGTCGCCCAGCAGATCCTGGATGGCCAAGAGGTGAAGAAGGACTTGGTCGTTCCGTTCCTGCGCATCGATCAGGACAATCTCGAAACCAATCTCGCCAACACGCAGGCGGGCGGTGTCGCGAATGTCGAATATACGCTCGATGACGCCAAGAAAGTCATCGCTGCGGCGAAGTAACCGATATCTACGAGCCGTAGAGACGAGCGCCGCAGATAAAAAGGCGGCGCCTGCCGATGCAACGCCCGAACCGGACGATTCATGATTGCAGCCAAAGACAATGCTTTGAAGAGACAGGATGCCGGCCCGCAGGCCGTCGTTTCCGCCCGTGGCATCAAGGTGCATTTCGGCGCGGTAAAAGCGCTCGATGGCGCCGATCTGACCGTTCATGCCGGCGAGTGTATCGGGCTCGTCGGCCACAATGGCGCCGGCAAGTCGACGATCGTCAACGTCATCAATGGCGGCCTCAGCCCGCACGAGGGCAGCGTCACCTATGAGGGAGACGACAGCGTGCACGGCGTCAATGCGGCGCGCGCCCACGGGATTCGCTGCGTTTTTCAGGAATTGTCGCTCGCCCCAAATCTCACCGTCGTCGAGAACATGCGGGTGGTCCATCGCGGCCTTGCCGGCTGGAACTGGCGGCGGCAGGCGGCGGCAATCGTTCGCGCCAAGCTCGACGAAATTTTCGCCGGCCACAGGATCGACGTCATGCGGACGGTTGGTGAACTCTCGATTGCCGAGCGGCAGATGGTGGAGATCGCGATCACCTTTTGTGCCGTCGGCGAGACGCCGAAGCTGGTCATTCTCGATGAGCCGACCTCCTCGCTCGATGCAGGCCTTGCCGCGCAATTGATGACTTATGTGCGCAGTTTTGTGCAGGCGGGCGGCGCAGTCATGCTGATCTCGCATATTCTTGGCGAGATCCTTTCGACCGCAAGCCGAATTCTGGTCATGAAGGACGGCCGCGTCGTCGCCGATCGCACCGCTCAAGATTTCACCGTCCACAGCCTGGTCCAGGCAATGGGCAGTGTCGTCAAGGAACAGGACCGCTCGCGCAGGGGCGAGGAAGGCGCCGCATCGTCTCCTCTACTGGCGCTGGCGGCGCGAGGGGGCAGGGGCATTGGCTTCAATGCCCGCAAGGGCGAAGTGATAGGACTTGCCGGGCTTGCTGGTCATGGCCAGACCGACATGCTGCTCGATCTCCATCGCTCGCTTTCGCACAACTGGTTTCCAGGCAGGCAAGGCAATATCGCTTTTGTTGCCGGCGACCGGAGCCTGAACGGCACGTTTCCGCTTTGGAGCATCCTGAAAAACCTCAGCATTGCCTCGCTTGGCGATTTTTCGCGTCTGTCGGTCGTTGATCGCGGGCGCGAGGATCGCCTCGGTGCAGACTGGAAAGGCCGTATCGAAATCCGGACTCCGACGATGGCAAATGGCATTCTGTCCCTGTCCGGCGGCAATCAGCAGAAGGTGCTGTTCGCCCGCGCTTTGGCGACGACCGCGCCGATCGTGCTGATGGACGATCCGATGCGCGGTGTCGACATCGGCACCAAGCAGGAGGTCTACAGGATCTTGAGCGACGAGGCTTCGTCCGGCCGGACGTTTATCTGGTATTCGACCGAGATGGACGAGATACGGCTCTGCGACCGCGCCTATGTCTTTCGCGACGGCGCCATCGTCGCCGAGCTGGTTGGAGATGACATCACGGAGGAAAATGTGCTGGCGGCTTCCTTTGCCGGGGAGGGCGCATGAGTCGTCCGTCTTCTGCTACCCTCCGCCTGCTTATCCCGGCCCTATCGCTCGCCGTGCTGCTCGTCGCCGTCTTTTATCTGCAGCCGCGTGCCATGAGCTATGTCGGCCTCAATCTGCTCTTCAACCTCGCCGTGCCGATTGCTTTGGCGACGGTTGCGCAGATGATGATCATGTCGGTCAACGATCTCGATCTCTCGATGGGGACCTTCGTCAGCTTCACGGCCTGTGTGGCGGCGACCTATCTGCAATCTGCTCCGCTCATCGGCATCCTCATTCTGGCGGCTGCAATTGCAGTCTATGCCGCAATCGGCATCGTCATCTACATCAGGGATCTGCCGTCGATCGTGGTTACGCTCGGCATGAGCTTCGTCTGGGGTGGCCTGGCGGTCCTGCTGCTGCCGGCACCGGGCGGTACCGCGCCCCATTGGGCGCGCTGGCTGATGACTTCGAAGCCGCCGCTAATCCCCATTGCGATCATAGCCAGCATCGTCATCGCGCTGTTTGCCCATCTGATCGTCATGCGCTCCTCCTTCGGGGTATTGATCCGCGGCGTCGGCGGCAATCAGCGATCGCTGCAGCGTGCCGGCTGGTCCGTCGTCAGCCTGCGTGCCGCGGCCTATGCGCTGGCGGGTTTCTTTGCCGTGTTGGCAGGCATTGCGCTGGTCGGGCTGACCACTTCGGCGGATGCGAATATCGCGCTGCGTTACACATTGCTGTCGATCGCTGGCGTCATTCTCGGCGGCGGGGAGTTTACCGGCGGCCGCGTCTCGCCGGTGGGTGCCGTCATCGGCGCGCTGACATTGACCCTGGCGGGCTCCTTCCTGTCGTTTCTGCGGATATCGCCCGACTGGCAGATCGGCGCGCAGGGCGCAATCCTGATTATTGTGCTCGCCCTCAGGCTCTTGCTCAATCGCGTCGAAAAGCGGGAGAAACAATCATGATCGCGCTTGCCGTGCTCAGCCGCAAACCCTGGATATGGTCCTTTGTCGCCGCAATCGCGGTGTGGATCATCACCGTTCTCTTTACCGGCGGCGCCAGTTCCATCGGCCTGTCGCAGGCTGCACTCACCTTTGCGGCATTCTCTGTTATCGTCGGCATTGGCCAGATGTTCGTCATCACGCTCGGGCCTGGCAATATCGATCTTTCCGTGCCGGCGACGATGACGCTTGCTGGCACGATCGCGCTTAAACTCATGAATGTCGACGACGGCATGATCGTGCCCGGCCTGCTAGTGTCGGTCGTCATCGGTCTTGGCATCGGGATCGGCAATTATGCCCTGATCAAGCTGCTGCGCATTCCGCCGATCATCGCAACACTCTCCATGAGTTTCATCATTCAGTCGACCGCCATCTGGAGCAATCGCGGCCTGCGGATCAAGCCGCCCGAATATCTGGCCGAATTCACGACATCGGGAATATTCGGCATTCCGAATGTCGCCATCGTCGCCCTGCTGCTATCGGCGCTTGCCTGGATTCTCCTGGAAAAGACCATCTATGGCCGCTGGATCTCGGCGATCGGCCAGAGCATGTTTGCGGCGCGCATGGCCGGCATTCCCGTCGAGGGAACGCGTCTTGCGACTTATGTGCTCTGCGCCATCCTGGCCTCGATCTGCGGCTATCTGCTGGCGAGCTTCTCCGGCGGTGCGGCCCTCAACATGGGCGCGGAATATCTGCTGATGTCGATCGCTGTCGTCATCATCGGCGGCACGGCCGTTGCCGGCGGTGACTCGAACGTGCCGGGCATCTGGGGCGCCTCGCTGTTCATGTTTCTCGTCGTCTCGATGCTCAACACCTATGGCTTCGGCGCAGGCCCAAGGCTTGTTCTGACCGGCCTGATCATTATTGCCGTCATTCTCGTTGCCGGCGGGCGCCCCGCAGGCGGGCGCTGAACTCTCTCCCAAAAGACCCCTAGGAAAACTGCGATGCCCAACGACGCTCCTTCCCTTTACGAAATCTACGACACGCGCTTCCGCAATTTGATCGTCCCGAGCGCCGGCCTGGAGGAGCTTTACTCGGATTGCCGTTGGGCAGAGGGACCAGTTTGGTTTGCGGACGCCGGATGCCTGATCTGGAGCGACATTCCCAATGAGCGCATGCTGCGCTGGGTGCCGGGCGGCCATGTCTCGGTCTTTCGCTCACCCTCGAATTTCGCCAATGGCAATACGCGCGACCGTCAGGGGCGGTTGATATCCTGCGAACATGGCGGCCGTCGTGTGACGCGCACGGAGATCGACGGTTCGATTACCGTGCTTGCCGACAGCTATAAGGGCAAGCGCCTGAACTCACCCAACGACGTGATCGTCCGCTCGGACGGAACGATCTGGTTTACCGATCCGACTTACGGCATTCTCTCGAATTACGAGGGTTACAAGGCGGAGCCGGAGCAGCCGACCCGCAACGTCTACCGCCTCGATCCGTCGACGGGGGCGTTGGACGTAGTGGCGGATGATTTCCGTCAGCCGAACGGCTTGGCCTTCTCACCGGACGAGACGAAACTCTATGTCGCCGACTCCGCCGCAAGCCACGACGTCAGCGCCCCCCGTCACATTCGCCTCTTCGACGTCGTGGACGGCAAGAAACTCGCAAACGGCCGGGTCTTCTGCAACATCGACACCGGCATTCCGGACGGCTTCCGGGCCGACATAGACGGCAACATATGGACAAGCGCCGGCGCCGGCGTTCATTGTTTTGCGGCCGATGGAGCTTTGATCGGCAAGATCAAGATACCGCAGACGGTTGCTAATCTTACGTTCGGTGGCCCGAAGCGGAACCAGCTTTTTGTTGCGGCAACGCGGTCGCTTTATCGTGTCTTTACTACTGCAACTGGAGCGCAGATGCCTTGAATGGCTGGAGTGTTGCAGATAAGGCGGCGTCGATTGATGGGTCTTGCTCCGATGTTGAGATCTTCAGACCCGCATCTGCCTAACTGACCCATATGTACAATTGGCATCGCCCGCGTGGCAGCCTAAGATTAAAAACTCCAATTAGTCGCCTCGCTCCCTCTCAGCGCATAATCCACGGTTCTTGACCATGTGGTGGCGGTGGCTTTAAATGCCTGGCCTGGGAGGAAAGCGGTTGCTACTATTGGATACTAGTGGCGCGTCTTGCCGAAATAGATAAACTTCGGAACAGATCGCGCAGCTTAAGGTTCTATTCATCTGTTTGCTTGCCCTTCTTCTGAAGCTTGAGTGGTTCTCTAAAAATAATTGATGATGGGCTGATTTCCGGCCAAGCAGATGGATAAAAGTATGTGGGCCTCTAAAACAGACTATGCGAAACTTTACTCGCCTGAGTACTTTGGAAAGTCGTCTGGGAGTGCCAGCTACAATGGCAGCGATTTTGAACGCGTTTTTTTCAATCTCTGCAAGGCCAATAATATTGATTCATTGGTCGATGTTGGCTCTGGAAGTGGAAAGCTTAAGCAGTCGGCGGTATCGGCGGGGATGACGGTCTTCTCATGCGATTTTGACCCTGTAGATAAAGATGCTTTTCATTTTGATCTTTCGCTTGAAGATGCAGATGCCGCAGCCACACTATATAATCAAATAGGTGATCGGGTTGGTTCTGCAGAGTATATTACGACATGTCTCGACGTTTTAGAGCATATTGATATTGAGGATGTCAGTAATGCTCTTTGGAACCTGCACACGATAATAGGAAATCTCGCTGTCGTGTCGGTGTCCACGCGCCCGAGCAGCCGCGGAAATAAGTATCACTCGACAGTCTTGCCTCTATCAACGTGGAAATACTTGTTCGAGCTTTCCGGGTTCGAGATTGTCGATCCGCATTTTTGTTCCGAAGGTCGCAGAATTCTGCCGCTCACGAGCAACGATCCGCTGCTAGGACTTGTCTCTCATTGGGCACAGGCTGATATTTTCAGGGATCGGCTTGATGGAGAGCCGACTTATCTTCTATTGCGAAAAGCAGAGCGACCAACCGACAAAGAAAGCCGCTTGATAAAAATAGACGCAGTGCTCGATATTGCCTATAGAAAGGAAAAACGACTTGCTTTTCATGAGCGACGTTTACAAGCTATTGCTTTAAATATCGGTCATTTCCAGGACTTTCTGGCTCTTCGTCCTCTGCTAGACATTATTCCAAGAGGGCAATGCTCCGCGTTAATTCGACGCGACGTGCTTAAATCCGACGAAATGTCAATGATCGTGGGGCACTTCGAGCGCAATGGGATTCCGGTAGTAATCTATCGAACAGTTGCCGAGATCGATTGGCGATTACTGTCGGTCCGCACACTTGTTTCCGGCTCCGAATCATCGGCGGCAGTCAGCCACGCATTGAACGCGCAGGTTGTCGAGGCTGCAAAGTTGTGGGGCATTAAAACGGTGTTGCTACAGCATGGGATATGGATTGAACCCATGCAAGATCGCGAAATCAATTTTGCCTCCGACACTATTTTAGCATGGGGCGCGGAACATGAGCGGTTTAGAAGCGGCGAGCATTCTGTAGCCGGGATTTCCAGATCTTATAGCGCGCTGAACAGTCGTCGCTTTAAAGCGGCAGGCTCGCCGAAATTTCATGACTCGTTGCTGCAAACGAACTCGGATGTCCTCCGATGGCGGTTGGGTATCGATATATCGAACTACAGCGAATATGTTCTTCTAGGAACGAACCTGAAATGGCCTCAGCATCAGGATGAAAGGTCGCATATTTTAGCGGGCATACGCCGGATGATTCAAAGCAATCCGGAAAAGTTATTCATTATAAAACCTCATCCGTCTGAACGGCATCCTGAATATGCTGAATTGAGAGCAGACAACACACTTGTGCTGGACGACATCCTGCTGGGGTGTATCGATTTGTCGGTATCGAGGCTGTTGGGCGGAATTTCAACAGTTGTGTCTTCTCTTTCGACCTTGTTGCTTGACGGTGCTGTGTTGGGTCGCCGTTGCATCCAGTATGATACCGGAAACAGGCTTCACTATGAATTATGCAAGCCGATTTCCGTTAACGATCTGCATCTTGCGATAAAGAACCCTCTCGCAGCTTCGTTCAGCAGCAAAGATTTTGCATCATACCATAATGATGCGGGCAACGATCATTTTTATGAAGTATTTGCCGAAGCTGTTGGCGATCAATCCTCCAGCGTCCGCAGTTGAGGCGACGGCAGGCGCAAGCAGTGCTTGGGAGGGACAAATAATGTCTCTGCTACCGATAGAGCATTTTCAGAAATACTATCGCATCTCCCTTGGCCTCATCTGGCATATTTTAATGCCGTTGCGAGCATCCTTGCTGCAAGATGCGTGACGGCTTTGCTCGCTGGTACCTCAATACTCCCCCCGCGGCGGATGTAGCGTAAGCTGGAGGTCGCGCAAGCCACGGCTGCCGTCGCGGCTGCCTGTTGCGGCGACGGCGGTGAAGATGCGTTCGGCATCGTCGTACATTTTCAGATTGAGGTAGCAGTATCCGCGCAGCACCATCAGATCGGCGCGTTCCTGCTGCAACTGTGCGCGCTGGTCGAGATAGAGCAATGTCTCGTGATAGCGCTTGCCCTCGAAGGCCGAGAGTGCGCGGTCGGCCAGTATGGCAACCTGCAATTCAGCGGCGCGCTGGTGGTTCATCGGCGCCTTGGTCGCAGCGACGGCGGCATTATTGGCAAGGCCGGCCCGCAGATATGCAAGGCTCTGTCCGTAGGCTGCTTCTTCGCGCGATTTTGGATCCGTGTTGCTCAAGGCGACATCAAAGGCTTCCACTGCTTCCATCGGTCGATTGAGGTTCATCAGGCACCAGCCGCGCGAAAGAGCATTGGCAGGCGTCAGCAGCTGCGCATTGACGGTGGTATTGCATCCCGCCGCCTGCCGTGTCGAGCGGGTAGCCACCCGGGCACGCGTATCCGGCTCGGCATAATTCGGGGAAGGAGCACGGCGGGCAGGGGTTATCTGTTGCACCGGGATCTGCCCGTTGACGTAAGGCTGCGTTACAGGAGACTGGGGTGCGACCTGAGAGGCCATCGGCTGCACATTCTGCGGCCCACCTTGCTGCATCGTCGTTTGCGGTAAGGTTTGGGGGGCAGGTTGCAGTGCCTGATTGGGAGACGGCAGCGGTTCTGACGTCGGCGTGCGCGGCGCCGGCTCGCCGAGCACGGCGATCCGCTGGGAGCGACCGGCCCACAGTCTCTGGACTTCGGCGACGCCCACACGATCGTTCAACTGGTTGCGCGTAATGGCAAGGCCGTAGGCGGAAGGCTCGTCGTCGGGTTTCCAGCGCAAAGCCGTCTCAAACCAGCGAGCGGCGGCCTGCGGCTGGTTCATCGAGCGCGCAAACCACCCGAACTGCTGGGCCGTCGGGACATACTTCTGCTTCACGACCTCCGCGGCGATACGGCCGAGAACATCTTCGCTGAGATTGGCCGGCGGCTGCAGCGCCATCAGATTGGCGGTTGCCGCAAGGTAGGTCGCCATCGCGTCCTTGGATTCGTTGCGCCATTTATACATGGCGTCTTCGGCTTCCTGCGGTTTGCGGTCGGCAATCAGCACCAGGGCCAGCCCCTGCGAGATCGTGGCCGAATCTTCCTTCTCATGCGCGGCTTTGAACCATTGCTCGGCGTCGGGATAATCGCTGCGGCGCAGATAGTACCAACCGAGGAGCGCATCATCGGATGCAAGGCCCTGGCTGCGGGCGACACGCTCCACCTGAGACAAATAGTCTTGCGATACAGTCAGCTTGGGATCGTCATTGCCCTGCGCGACGAAACGGCGAGCCAGATCGGTCCTGATACTATCGAATTCCCGCCCGCCATTGCCGTCTGGTTTTTCCAGAGGCAATAGATTCTGCATTGGCTGATAAGGCAGCAGAGCCGCCGCCTTCTGAATGGTCGCAAGTCTCTCCTGCGGATTGGTGCAAGTCTTCAGAATATATTTGTAGGCATCCTCGCCGCGGGCTGCACGATCGGTGCGGATGAAAGCTTCGGCGACACGCCAGAGAATGTCGATATCACTGCAGGTCAGCAGGCTCGGCGTTCTGGCGCCGATGTCGATCACAGTCTGATATTGCTTCAGATCGGATGCGTTGACGAGCCGCGTGCGTGCCTCCGCGATATCGAGACGCTCCAGCAGATCGGCGGGCGGCTGCCAGCCGGATTCGGTTGTCTGGCGGTCGGCAATGGCCTTGCGCACCTCGGCATAGCGGCCCTCCGAATAGAGCTGCCACATGGCTTCGAGCTGCTTGTCGCTGTTTTGCGGGATGGCCAGCGGATCGGCAGGCGGCGTCCAGTTCGGATAGAGCGTCTGCAGCCGGGAGATTTCTGCCTGGAGCCGCGCCTTGTCGCCACGGCTTGCAAAATAGCGCAACGCGCTTTCGTCGACCTTCGGCCGGTTATCCGCATCTTGTGCCGGGTTGGCCTGCTGGGGCATTGGCGGTTGCGTTGATTGCGGCTGCGCCTGCTGTGGAGTGGCCTGGGCGATCGAATCCGCAGCAGTCGTATTTGCCGACTTCGAGGGAGTGTCGGAGAGAACAGCCGACGGTGCAGCCGCCTGTATATGGTCGGCAAGCGTCTGCAAGTCGACGGGCTGTCCGGAGCTGCCGCCGGCCGAGCTGTTATCGGCGGCAAGCATCGTCTGCGGTTCAAGGCGTGCCGACTTGGCCAGCTTGATCTTATCTTCCGGCGAATCGTGATCCTTCGTCGCGAGCGTAAAACCCGCTACGGCGACGGCCATGAAAGCCATGATCAAGGTGGACTTTATAAACACTCCGGATGTTTCTCCGTGACGAAAGCCAGGCTCAACAGCTGCAAGGTGGCCGGATAGTAAAGCGATGGGGCGAACTGCCGAACCGAAGCAGGCAGTTTCGCTCCGCTCACCACACACGCCACAACATCGTTAACAATTCTATAACCCAGATCCGGGAGCAGGTCCTTGGGTTTACCCGTCGTCAGATCGATCGTTGCAGGCTCATCCTCCTCGACGGTCATGCCCTGCTGCAGACGCGAAAGCAGCGCCTTGTCGCCGATGCCTGCGCGCGCCAGGTAAAGCGGGATTCTGACGCTATTATAACCGAATTCCGCCTCGAAGCCGCCTGCGGGTTCCGGCTTCGCTTTGAGGCTGACCCAATCGGCGGGAAGCTTGCGCGGACCGAATTGTAGGGCGCGCAGCAGGGCAAGGCCGTCGTCGCTGAGCTTATGCCAGCGATCGGAAGGCACCAGCAGTGCCATGACGGGAATCGCCTCGAAGACCCAATAGGAGGGATTGATAACTGGTCCATCCTTGCGGCCGGGCGGCTGATAGCCCTCGACGCCAGGAATGAGCAGTGTCCGCCCTGCGGAACTGATGACGACATGGGACAGGATCGACTTGGCCATGCTCGCAGCCGCCCGCAAATAATCCTTATTGTTCCAGGCTGATCCCGCCAGGGCAAGCGCGTAGGCAATCAACAGATCGCCGTCGGACGCATTGTTCGTGTCCGTCACATGCGGGGTGACGGCCGGATCCCATTTCCAGACGGCGAGGCCGTCGTCGCGCAACAGCAGTTCCGTGCGGGTAAAATACCAGATCTGTTCGAAATCGGCCGGATTATTAGCGAGGTAGGCAAGCAGCATACCATAGCCTTGCCCCTCGCTGTGACTGATGCCGCCATTGCCGTTATCGATGATGCGCCCGTTCACATCGAGAAATTTCGCTTTGTACGCGGTCCAGGTCTGCGGATCGACCGCCGCGCGTTGAGCGGTAGCCGGCGGCGCTGCCGCCAGGATGGCAGCACTGCAGACCGCAAGGACAAGGCGCCGAAGTTTCATTCGCGCCTGCCGATCTTGGAAAGAACGCTTGCCGTGCTCACGCCAAGCAGGAACGAACCGACCACGAACAGGAAGGCGTAGGACAGTATGTTGCTGGAAAGCCAATTTGCGGCGATCAGCCGATAATTCGTCAATGACCAGGGTTGGGAGACGACAAAAGTGAACCGGCTCACGGGCACCGTATCGATCTTCCCCGTCTTGCCGGAATAGACCGTGATGCGGCCGCCGATCTGCGACCAGGTATTTTGCGCGGTCATTGCCTCGGCGCCGGCGCGCAGGTCTCCGGCACTTGGCGCGGTGACAACCGTCCAGGTTGCGTCGTTGGTCGGATTTGCTTCCTGGGCGATCAGGAAGCTATTGGCATTCGATGGGGTGAACACCTGCTCCGAACTGGGGATGAAGCGAAGCGAGCTCAAGGTGATATCGAAATTGCGGTGCATCCATTGCTGGAAGCTCTGTATCTGTCCCTGCAGCAATCCGCCGCTGATGCGGGAGCGCCAATCGGCAATGGTCACGGAAGCCTCCGGTATGCCACCTTGGCCAGGGGCGGGCGGGCGCCAGGCCACCTGGCTCGAGGCGGAGATGTTCATTTGTGTAAGGATCGTCGACGGCAGCTGCGAGACGGAACCAATGAACAGCGCATGGCGGTTCCCGACCGTACTCGGCGAGGCGGTGGGTTCGAGCGCGATAGGGTGGCCGGCGACAAGTGCCATCTGGCCGAGGAGCGTCGCGGTCGCCGACAGCGTGTCCGTGTCTGCCCGATCGATGAAGAGTGCGGTCGGCTCGGTTTGGCGATTGTAGGGATAGCCAGTGCCGGCAAGGGCTGCGAGGTTGGGCCGCTGTGCGATCCTGGCAAAATCCGGAACGGTGAACTGGCTGGTATCGAACAATGCAAAGCGGGGTGTCGTACTTGAGGTCGCTGCCGGCGCGCAGGCAGTGTCTTCTTCTGCCAGCAACATGGCTTCCAGCGTGATCGTGTTCAGACCCGGCTTGAAATGCCGCATGGTGATGCGGATGGGCAATTGCCGGAAGATGCCGCCGCCCGTCACCGTGATCGGCTTGGTCGTGGCGATACTGCCGTTGACATAGACGTCGACGTGACTGCCCGGCTTTACATCCTTGGCATAGGCCGCATCGAGCAGGATGGTGGCCTCGCCATAGGCATTGGCATAGAAATCGGACGGGATTGCCACGTTGAAGCTTGTATGGAAACGCCGCCCGGAAAATTCCGTCGTCCTGACGCCCAGCTGTTCGAAGGAAAGGCTGGTGCCTGAGTAGATAAGCGGGGCGTCGGGTGCGGACCATCGTTGCGTTACCAGCAGATCGCGGCGGGTATCGGGGTCGCGGTCGGTCGGCGAAACAACCATGTCGATCGCAGATGCGATCGCCTGCCAGGACGGGCCGCTGATGAGGAGAAGCTGCTGACCGCTGTGTGGGTCCGTCGCAAACGTCGCCAAGGCTCCATTTTGCGCAGCGGTCGGAACGGTAAAAACGGGCTGCAGTTCCGCTGGCGTGCCGACGACGATGGTCATTTTGCCGGGGCCAGATGTGGGTAGGGCATCCGTGTCGAACGAAAAGGTTTCGTTCGGCATTCCGCTCAAAAGCGCTAGTCCCTGCGCGAGACGCAGGATCGGTTTGGTGGTTCCCGGTTGAGCCAATGCCGGCACGACAAGATTGAACTGTGTCTTGCCGGTGCCGTCGACACCGATCGCGCGAATGGCGTCGGTGGTGGAGAGTTTCTCCGCTTCGCGACTGGCGAAGCTGAGATAAGTTCTTGCGGGATCGATATCGGACCAGAGCTCGTAGGTCGACGGGATGTCGCAGTCGACACGGTGGCGCTGCGTCGCCTCGAAGGTCAATAGATTGGCGCCGGGCTGCAGCAGCCCGCGCGGAATATCGAAGCTGATATCCGACTCGTTGTCCGAGGAGCCGATCTGCTGCTGATGGACGGCACGGTCGTTCACGAGGACCGTAAGCTGCGATGCCTCGGGGGCAACGACCACTGCGTTCTGGTAGGCAAAGGTAAGTTTCGCGGGCGCCGCCGCCTGCTCCGGCGTCAGATAGATAGACCAGGACTTGCGATCGGCTTCCCCCTCCAATCGCAGCTTCGCGTAGGGAACGACATAGCGGCGGAATGCCGATGGGTCGGTGCTGGCGGTTGTCTGTTTCGCCTTCGGCGCGACTTGCGGCGTCGTCTGGGCGGGGACGACTGGGGGTGAGACCTGGGGCGCTGCCGTTTGCGGAGTAACGGCCGGCGACGTCATGATCAAAGGCGGAGCAGCTTGAGGAGTGACGGTCTGTGGTGCAACGGTCTGAGGAACCGTGACCGCAGGCACCGCTGGCTTCGGCGGTTCTGTCTGCGGCACGGCAGTTTGCGGAGTTATGATCTGAGGCGCCGTCGGCGCTTCGCCCTTCGGCCGCTCGCCGGACATGTCGAAAGGCGTCGTCTGTGCCTGTGCCGTAACGGCGACAAGGAGAAGCAGGAGGGCAGGGAGGGCGCGGTTCATCAGCTTCTCGCCTTCGCATCCTGCCGCTGCTGCGTGCGTTCCGAGCCAACACCCCTGAATAGATAGATCAGGCCGCGGCTGGTCTGATAGAGCGACATGCTCAGGAACCAGAAGGTTCCGCGGATGATGCCCGGATTGCGCCGCCGTGCCTGCTGGAACTTCGTCCATTGATCGGAATTGGCGAAAACGAGGTCGGCAATCAGCCGATGGTCGGCAGCACCCCTTGGAACATATTGGCAGCCGATGGCGGTAATGTCGCCCATCTGCTCGATATTGCGAACGACGACCGACAGGGTCACCATGTCGGCGCCGCTATAGGGCTGGAAGCGTATGATCGCTTCCGAGCCGACCTTGACCGGTTCCAGATCCTTGTTGAAGACGTTCAACCTGGCGCCATGAACGGACACGTCCTCGATGGAGGCGGAGTTCCACCGGCCGTCGATCCCAAACTCGCTGCGCCGATCGACCCTGACGCGCCGCGAAGAGGCACGCTCCCCGCGTTCGGAGACGACGCCGAGCGCACAGCCGGAAAGGACGAGGTTGATGATGTTCCAGCCGCCGACGACGAGCGTGACGTCGGCCTTATAAGGCTCCGCATAGATACGATATATGGTGACCGCCAGCGCGATGATCTGAACAGCGAAGATGACGAAGAACGGACGGCTGATTTCCGAAAGTCGGCTGACGGCGATGGATTCGTCCTTGGCGGTGACCTTGAAGGTCGGTTTGCGGGGATTGAGCATGACCGAGACGACGGCCGGCAACAGGTGCACCGTCTGGACGTATTCGTAGAGTTCGGAAATCCATGGCCAGCGGAACGATCCATAAAGATAGTTCTGCATCATCAGGTTCACGAGCATATAGGCAAGCGTATAGGCGAGGAACTCGCTGCCCGATGCCGTGAAGATCTCGAGATCGAAGAAGAGATAGAAGAGTGGCGCAAACAAGAAGATGACGCGCGGAAACGGAAACAACCAGAACAGCGTCGACGACATGTAGCAGAGCCGTTGCGGCAGCGTCAGGCCGCGCTTCAAGAGCGGGAAGCGGAAACGCAGGATCTGCATCATGCCCTGCGCCCAGCGGCTGCGCTGGCCGATGAAGCTTGCGAAAGTCGCCGGCTGTAGGCCGGCAATCAGCGGCTTGTCGACATAGATGCTGTTCCAGCCGGCGCCATGCAGCGCAAGCGCGGTTTCGCAATCTTCCGTGATGCTGATGCCGCTAAAGCCATTTTGCGATTGCAGCGCCTTGCGGCTGAGCACGGCGGCCGAACCGCAGAAGAAGGCTGCATTCCATTTGTCGAGGCCGCGCTGGATGATGCCGTAGAACATTTCGTTCTCGCTCGGCATGCTGTCGAAGGTGCGCAGATTGCGCTCCAGCGGGTCCGGATTGATGAAGAAATGCGGGGTCTGAACCAGAAAGAGCTTAGGGTCATCCTCGAAGTAGCCGACCGTTTCGCGCAGGAAATCACGGGCCGGCGCATGGTCGGCATCGAAAACGGCGATCAATTCGCCGTTTGAATGTTCGAGGCCGTTGTTGAGGTTGCCGGCCTTGGCATGCTCATTGCGATCGCGCGTCAGATATTCGACATCGAGATCGGCGCAAAGCCGCTTGAGCTCGTCATGGCGGGCGATTGCCGCCTGCGATTCCAAAATCTTCGTCGAATTGCGCTTCTGCAACGTGCCGCCATCGTCAAGCAGCCATACCCTCAGCTTGTCGGCCGGATAGTCCAACGCCTTGGCGGAGGCGAGCGTGTTGGCCAGAAGATTGGTGTCTTCATTATAGGACGGCACGAAGACATCGACGCTCGGGAAGTTCTTGGTTTCGGAAGCACGCTTGGTGCGCGGCGGCAGAGGCGTGGCGACGATGAAGAGGCTGAGCATCAGCATCGCCACGTTGTACATTTCGGCGAGATAGAGCAGCAGGCCGGGAATGAAGTTTTCCGGCTGATTGACGGGCGGCAGCGTATAGGACGTGCGCCAATAGACATAGCGCAGAACGATCGCCGTGCCGAAGGCGAGGGCCACCAGCCGCCAAGTTCCCTGACGCTTGAGGATTTTGATGATCGCCATCAGGGTGACGACTACCGTGCTGGCAATCAGCTGCGTTTGAAGGTTGACCGGCAAGGTGATCAGCACGATCCCGCATAGCGCTATCACGGCCCATATCAAGATGCTGCGTGCAGTCTGCATCGGTGTCCCTTCAAAGGTATTGCCAGACGCCATCCTGGCGCCCCCAAGCAGCGCCGCCTGCTAGCGGCACGCCTGAGATATGCCAGTTGCCCCGTTACAGTCCGGTAAAGGCACGACGATATTGCTTGCAGTATTTGCAGGTGGCGGCGCAGCCATCGAGCTTGCACCACCTGTACCATTCGTCTGCGGTTGATCGGTCTGCCCATCCGGCAGCGGTACGCGCGGGCCGATCATCGGCGGCAGAGCTGGCGCCGCCTGCGGCTGGGGCTGTATCATGACCGGTCGGCGCACGACCGTAGGGCGCGGTGCGACGGGGCGGTTCTGATAACCGATGCTGATGGGTGCGGTACGATAAGGGGTGGCGTCTGGATAGACCGGTTCGCCGGGCTTGCCGAGGACGGCATCCGCGCCACGCGGCGCGCCAAAAGGGTTGAGTGCGGCGCCGGCAAAATGGCCGGCAATCGTATAGCCATAGACCGTGCTCAACAGCTGGCGCTCGCTCGCGTGAGCGTCACAGAGCCGGATGCGCACCTGTACCATGCCGAAATTGCGCTGCTCCTGGGTTGGCGCAAAGCCGGCCTTCACCTGCTGCCAGGCGTAGAGACATGTATCGCCGGCCCGGCTCTGGCCCGAGGCATAGCCGAACGGGCCGTAATTGTTCTGGACGAAGGTTGCCGAGCGTGCGAGCCGAACGCCGGGTACTGCGGTCGCCATTTCGCGAGCGATCACACGGTCGCTGATCGTATCGAACGGCCGACTTCCGAGTCCGGGATTGGAACCCGTTAGTCCAAGAAACTGAACCTTGAGGAAGTTTTGGCCTGAGACGGAAGACGAGGTGGAAAGCGCGATCGTCTGCTCGACATCCTTGGCATGCCTGCGCTCGACCACGTTTATGATCGCCGGTCCGCCGGGTGGCGGAAAAGCCAGCGCCTTGTCGTTTGTGACCGTTTCGACACCGATCGATTGGCGAACTTGGCCGGTTGTGGAGCAACCAGCGCCCATGCAGGCCAGTATAATCAACGCTATCGTCTTTGAAAAATGCATCTCTTAGATCGCGGCAATCCTGTGTGGTCACATTCATCGGCAAATTGCGCGACGATCATTGGAATCAAGTCCTTGTATTCACTATAGCAAATAAAGGTGGTTATGGTTAACCAATGGTTAATTTTGGCCGATTGTGGTGCCGTAAGAGGCCAGAAATGCACATAGAATACGCCCCTCGCGCTGAATGCACGAAAGGCGATGCCTAATCGGAGATTAAGCTGCAACTTTAGGCCGCAAGCCTATGAATATCAGATCGATTTCTTTCTTCGAAATGCGATCTGGACGGCCCGGTTCAGCGCGACCGGGAGGACCGACATGTGATTCTCTCCGGCATATTCCTCAAAGGTGATTGTTCCTGTGGATGACGCCAGTTTGGCCCATCTTTCCGCCATGTCGCGGGCGAGTTCTATCGTGCGTGTTTCCTTTGCCCGTTCCTGTCGTTTTTGCTCTTCGGGGGTGCCTTTATGGAAGGGCGCGAGGATTTCGCCTTCATACTGGCCGGCGGAAAGATGCAGTTCCGTATCGAGCGGCTCTTTGTGTCTGTCGAGGAATTCTCTCTCCATCGAAAGAATAGCGGCATCTTCCCAGTAGATTGCCGGGCTTGCTGAAATCCAGCGGCTGAAGGCATCGGGCTTGTAAAACAGGGCGTACAGCGTGAACAGGCCGCCGAACGAGTGGCCGAAAAGCGTCTGGCGTGAGCGGTCGACCGGGACCTGCCGCCCTATCCACGGCTTGAGCTCGTTTTCGATGAGCGCCAGAAAACGTTCGCCGCCGCCGGTCTTCACATCCGGCGTATCGGGGAAAAATGGCGGATAGACGCGCCCGGGCGGTGGGCTCAAATCCCATGAGCGGCGGAGCGGGTCATATGGCTCGTCCGTGGGATAGCCGATGGCAACAATGACCCCTTCCGCGACATCGGTCCCGTTCGGATAGCTCGCCTGTACTTTCAGCGCGTCGACGGCGGTCGCAAAACAGGCGTTTCCGTCGGTCAGGTATAGGATCGGCCAACCCTCCGCCGGTGCCGGTTTGTCCGGGCGATAAAGAAAGATCCTGTGCGGATGATCGGCATTGTCAAACTTCAGGTCAATGAATGTGCAGCCGGGAAGGGTGGCCGGCGCCAGAATGGAAGCGGCATTGTGTGATGATGTATGAGACATGGCCTCTCCGGCTGACCGATTATGGGGCGCTGGAACAACACGCCGATATTTGCAGAAAGATGATGAAAACTCTCATATTATTGGTGGCGCCATCTGGCAAGCGGGCCAAAAGCTTTGCTAAGCGTAATTTCGGGTGTCTTCCGCAATCCGGTTTTCGGCCACCGGGGCCATTCTGCAACATGAGAGTGGAAACGAATAAAAAATATGACTCTTGTACTCATGTATTCTTGACGCCGGCTGCGCCTGCGAACTAATTTGCGCCATCTTTTTCCGAAACGGGCAGGCGCGAAGGGCTCATGAAGCAGAAATCCCATAACTATATCAGCAATTTGACACGAAAGAGGTTCCATCTTGCAAGCGGCGCCACCGCACTTGCGACAGTGTTTGCTTTAGGTGGAAATGCCTTCGCGCAAGATGCTGCGGCCGATGCGAACAATGGAAATGCCACCCAGCTTGCGCCGATCGTCGTCAGTGGCCAATCGAGTGACGCAAGCGACAATACGACCGTAGCGGCAAAGAAGAGCCAGGGCGCCACCAAGATCAATACGCCCCTCATCGAAACCCCTCGCTCGGTTTCGGTGGTGACCAGGAAGGAATTGGAAGAGCGCGGTGCGCAGGACATTACCGAGGCGGTGCGTTATTCGGCTGGCGTCCAGACCGGCTCCTATGGCTTCGATCCGCGTTTCGACCAGATCTATATTCGCGGCAATGATGTTACGACCGACGGCGATTACCGAGACGGGTTGCGGCAGCCCTACATGAATTATGCGATGTTCCGGACCGATCCCTACGCACTTGATCGCGTCGAGATCATCAAGGGGCCGGTGTCCGTGCTCTATGGCGCCGGATCGCCTGGTGGCATCGTCAACAAAATATCGAAACTGCCGACGGAAGAGACGATCCG
This sequence comes from Rhizobium centroccidentale, assembly GCF_030182565.1. Classification (NCBI taxonomy): domain Bacteria; kingdom Pseudomonadati; phylum Pseudomonadota; class Alphaproteobacteria; order Hyphomicrobiales; family Rhizobiaceae; genus Rhizobium; species Rhizobium centroccidentale. The sequence goes on from NZ_JAQJCG010000015.1 coordinate 62,462, forward strand.
AGAGGTCGGTGTTCTCTATGGAACGTCGGATCGTGCCCAGACGATGTTCGATTTTGGCGGCCGGGTCAATCAAGACGATGACAGCATGCTGTATCGCATTGTCGGCTTAGCGCGAAAGGGTGACACCAATTTCGATATCGGCGACGATCGTTATCTGATCCAGCCGTCCTTCACCTGGAAGCCGGACGATACGACGAAAATCACGATCTATGGCTCGGCGCAATCCACGGAAACGGATGCCAATGTCGGCGCAATGATCGGCCCCGACGGCAATGTTCTCGACTATCGCGACAGCGACCCGGATTACGATTATCAAAGGACCAAGCAGCAGCAGGTCGGCTATCAGTTCGAGCACGAGTTCGATGGCGGCTTCACCTTCCGCCAGAACCTTCGCTTCTCGCATCTTGATCTGAAGTCGCGCTATCTCAGCACCTACAGCTGGGTCGGAGACGTCGCCCAGCGCGGTGCGACCGCGATCGGCGACAAGATGAATGTCTTCCAGATCGACAACCAGCTTGAATCCAAATTCGATACCGGCCCGGCAGCCCACACCATGCTGTTCGGTCTCGACTATACCCGTATGAGCGATTCCTTCGCATACGGGATGGATACTACGACCAGCCCCGCCTATGATTTCGATATAAGCAATCCGACCTATGGAGTATCGGGTCCGACGCCGGCCTATAATTTCAGCCGGGTTGACGCCAGCCTGCAGCAGTTCGGCGCCTACGCCATGGATCAGATCGAACTCGACAAGTGGCGCTTCACGCTCGGCGGCCGTCAGACCTGGGTGAAGCAGTCGACCGACACCACCATTGTCTCCACTGATACGACAACCAAAGACAGCTTCAACAAGAATGCATTTTCTTACCAGGCTGGTGCGCTCTATCTCTTCGACAATGGCATTGCACCCTTCACCAGCTATTCCACTTCCTTCAACCCGGTCACACAGCGGTCTGCTTCCGGCAGTATCCTCGATCCGACCAAGGGCGAACAATACGAGCTTGGCGTAAAATACCAGCCGCCAGGCACCGACATTTTGCTTTCGGCCGTCGCCTATCATCTGGTGGAGAAGAACAAGCCGGTTCTCGTCGATCCGCTGTTGGGCATCTATGCCTCGCTCGGTGAAGTGACCAACAAGGGGATCGAACTGGAAGCCAGGGCAAATATCACCGATGGCTGGGATGTGGTTGCCGCCTATGCCTATAACCACTCCGAAATCACGCGGGGTGACAATGCCGGAAATGCACCGGCGGTGACGCCCCAAAACATTGCCAGCCTGTGGTCGAACTATACGTTCCAGGATGATTCGGCCGCAAAGGGCCTGACCGTCGGCGCCGGCATTCGCTATACCGGCGAGACCTATACCAGCACGGCCAACACCGACAAGAATGACGCAAGCGTCTATCTGGATGCGGCCGTGTCCTACGACTTCGGAGCGGTCGATCAGAAATATAAGGGCCTGATCGCATCCGTCGATGTCCGCAACATCGCCAACCGTCGCCTGACGGTCTGCAACGAGGGCTATTGCTACCTCGGACAGGGCCGCAACATCACGGCATCGTTGAAATATCGCTGGTAAGCCTACCGCGGGCGCTGCGTTTTTGCGCGGCGCCCGCTCCGCCCGATAGCCTCCTTTCGTCGGCCGAATTCGACCTTACTGTAAGCAAGGCTACCTTGCAGCCCGAGGCTATCGCGTAGGATATCCACATTCTTGCCGATGCGGCGATGAGGCTGTAGCCTGGCAGAAAATGTGCCCGACCATCCCAGAGGAAGGTTCCGTATGGCCGAGGTCCTTTTGTTCCACCACGCACAGGGATTGACCCCGGGTGTGCGCGCGTTCGCTGATGTGTTGCGGGGCGCCGGTCACATCGTGCACACGCCTGACCTATTCGACGGGCGGACTTTCCAGAGCATCGAAGACGGGCTCGCTTATATCGAGGGGATTGGATTCGACGATATGCGGGAGCGCGGCGCCGGCGTTGCCGACGAGCTGCCTCCTGCGCTCGTGTACGCCGGGTTCTCGTTCGGCGTGCTACCTGCCCAGAAGCTGGCCCAGACACGGCGCGGAGCCCGAGGAGCTCTCTTCTTCCATTCCTGCCTGCCGATCAGTGGCGAATGGGCTTTCGGACCTTGGCCGGATGGAGTCCCTGTCCAGATTCACGGAATGGAAAACGACCCGATCTTCGTAGGCGAGGGTGACATCGATGCCGCCCGAGAGATTGTGGCGAAGGTCGAGGACGCGAAGCTTTTTCTTTATCCCGGCGATCAGCACTATTTCGCCGACAGTTCGCTCCCGTCGTATGATGCGGGTGCAACCTCACTGTTGACGAGCCGAGTGCTTGAGTTCCTGGATCGCGTCTGATCGAAGCCAGTGTTTTGGTTTGAGCTTGGTTCCTAAAAGAGGTCGTGCAGCACCACAAGCACACTGCCCGCTTTCGGCTAGCAAGCATCCCGTTTGCATATATGCCGCGCTCCGGGAGCGTCTGCTACGTCAGACTATGCTGTTCTGCGCCGTTTCATCAACAATATCAGCAGCAGCGGGGCGCCGACGAGGGCGGAAACCAGGCCGGCGGGCATCTGGTAGGGAAAGGCGATCATTCGGCCGAACCAGTCTGCGAGCACCATGAGGCCGCCGCCGGCGAGCGCCGCGCCGGTAAGCTGGGGTGCAGCGCGCCGCAGGCCAAGTTCGCGTGCCAGATGCGGCCCCATGAGGCCGATGAAGCTCAAAGGCCCGACGACGAGGGTAGCGGCTGCGGTCATGGCTGCGGCAAGCGCAAAGAGGCAGGCCCGCGCGAAGTTGACGCGAATGCCGATTGCCTGCGCCGCTTGGGTTCCAAGCGGCAGCAGGTCGAGCCAGCGATGGGCCAGAAAGGCAAGCGCAAGGCCTGTTATTGCCGCCATCATCGCAGAGATTGCCTTTGGTGTATCAACGAGATAAGTCGATCCGCTCATCCACTGCATCACGATCATTGCGCGCGGATCGCCGCTCGCGGCCAGCACGCTGATGAAGGCATCCAGCATGGCTCCGAGCGCGATGCCTGTCAGAAGTACCCGTTCCGGCGCGAAACCGGACCGGATGCCGAACAGGAAGATGGCGATGAGCACGGCGAAGGCGCCGATACCGCCGAAGCCCAGTTGAGCGGCCATGCCGGGAGCAGGCAGAAGAAAGAGAGCGGCGGTGACGCCGAGCGTGGCGCCTGCCGAAATACCTAGAACTTCCGGACTTGCCATCTCGTTGCCGCTGAGCCGTTGCAGGATAGCGCCCACGACGCCAAGCATGGCACCCGCAGCAAAGGCGCCGGCGATGCGAGGAAGACGATAGGGCAGCACGTCGGGCCAATAGAGATAGGCAAGCAGCGTCCATGTTCCATCCGGTGCGCGCCCGAAGAAGACCGCTGCGGCCAGGAGAAGGACGAGCGCCGGAACTGATGCAAGCAAGAGTACGCGCGGCGTATGCAAGGCGCGGTTCGCATTCTGAGAGGGAGACGGCGCGCTGCGCTGAACGGTCTTCAAACGCGGCAGCATCAGGAGTAGCAACGGCGCGCCCAAGAGCGCTGTGATGGCACCCGTCGGCAGGAAGGTCGAAGAGGCTCCGGAAAGCAGCACCAGGGCTTCATCGGTCAGCAGCAGCAATCCTGCGCCGATGAAGGGTGACCAGATGAGCTGGCTCTTCATCTGTCGGGCGCCGGCAAGCTGGGCGATGCGCGGCGCGATGAGGCCGATAAAGCCGATAACGCCGACGGCACTGGTGACGATCGCGGCAAGTGCAATTGCAATGCAAACGGCAGCAATGCGCGTGCGCTTGACCGACAGGCCAAGTCCGCTCGCGCCGCTATCGCCAAGTTCCATGAGTGCAAGCGGCCGCGCCATCAGCAAGGCCGCGGCAGACAGGATGGCGATTTTCGGGAGAAGGGATAGCGGAATGGTCCAGCTTTGCTGCGCCAGCGATCCGGCGCCCCAGATGAAAAGGCCCGAGAGATAGCGATCGTTCATCAAGATGAGAATGGCAGCAAGCGCTCCGCTCCAGACGCCGACGATCAAGCCGGCGAGCACCAGCGCCAACGGCGAAAAGCCGCGTCTTGCGCCGATCAGGAAGACGACTGCCGCCGCGGCGGCACTCCCGAACAGGGCAACTGCGTCGCGGCTGAGGCCCTGAAGAGCGGGAAAGGCAAGCATGACGGCAACAAGCGCAAGATTGGCGCCTGCGGAAATGCCAAGTGTGGAGGGCGAGGCAAGCGGATTGCGCAGCACCTGCTGCAGCAGACTTCCCGACAGCGAGAGTGCGGCACCGGCCAGCAAGGCGGTGACGATTCTCGGGAGGGTCGAATAGACAAGCAGTAGGTGTTGCGGATCGTAACCTGCTTTCTGCTCGAACAAGCGTGAAAGGTCCGGCGCCAGTTGATGCCAGGCAAGCAGGCTAGCGAGCACGAACAGCGTCAGAGCCACGGCTGGAGCACCGAGGACGTTATTTGCTTCGGTGCGGATCATGCGAATGTTTCCAGATGGTCAAGCAATATGCGCGCGAAACGCTGCGCCTCCTGCACCATGCCGAACATCAAGGTGCCCGGCAGCACGGAGACGCGTCCGGCTCGGACAAAGGGAAGGCTGGTCCATAGCGGACTATCCTGCAGATTGTCGAGCACGTTGGGCGGAAGCAGCGGTTCGAATGCGATCAGACGCAAGCTTTGATCGAGCGTTGCCAATTGCTCCAGCCCGATCGTCTCGAAGCCCCAGTAATCGCCCGGCCTGGTCCAGGCGTTTTTGAGGCCGATCCTGGTCATGACGTTCTGGTAGAGGCCTGCGCCGCAATAGATGCGGGCATGGCGCCCGTCGACAAAATTGATGAGCGCCAAGGGCGGAGGGTTGAGCTTTTTGACGCGGTTTGCGTGGTCATCGAAGAATTGTTCCGACCGGGCAAGGAATTCTTCCGCCTGTCGCCGCCGGCCGATGGCGTCGGCCAGCCGACGCGTCGCCTCGATGGAGCGTGACAAAGCCTCGCCGCCTTCGGCATAGATCGTCAGTTCCAGAACCGGCGCGATCGCCTCCAGTTGCGTCTTCAAAGGCGCCAGATAGGGCGTGGTCAGGATCAGCGCCGGCTTGATACTTGCCAACACCTCGAGATTGATCTCGCTTGTGGTGCCGAGATCGACGACGCCATTGGGCATTTTCGGTTCGACGACCCATGTATTCCAATCGGCGAGCGAGGCGATGGCGGCGGGCGTGACGCCGAGCGCCAGCAATGTCGAGGCCAGGCCATAATCGAGGGAAACGATCGGGCCGGATATAGTTTCTGCGGCTACTCCCACTTGCGGAATGGCAAAAAGTGCCGCAGCGGCAAGCAGCGTGCGCCGGGAAAGCATCAGGGTCTCGAAGCTGCTTTCAGATGACATAGGCAAGCGGCGTTCCATGCACGGGATGGGCGGTGACGCCCATATTGGTGCCGTAGATCGTATTGAGCGTTTCGGCCTTCATGAGGCTCGGCGACGGGCCTGCCGCAATGAGGCGCCCTTGCTTCAGCGCATGCAGATGATCGCAGAAATGTGCCGCGACATTGATATCGTGCAGAACGAGAATGACGCTCAGATCCTTCGTCCGGCAAAGCTCGCGCACCAGGCCGAGAATTTCCATCTGGTGGGCGATGTCGAGTGCAGATGTCGGCTCGTCGAGCAGCAGGCAGCGGCTGTCCTGAGCAACGAGCATGGCGATCCAGACACGCTGGCGCTCGCCGCCGGAGAGCGTATCCACCATCCGGCCTGCCAGTGCATCGACATGCGTCAGCTTCATCGCTGTTTCCACCTTTTCCCGGTCGAGATCGGTGAAGCGCCCGAGCGCGCCATGCCAGGGATAGCGCCCGCAGGCGACAAGCTCCTTGACGGTCATGCCGGCAGCCGATGAGGTGTCCTGCGGCAGATAAGCGACGGCGCGCGCAAATGCCCGCATATCGTAGGAGCCGGCGGCAACGCCATCGAACAGGATGCGCCCGCCGGTCGGCTGAATCTGTCGGGCCAGCAGTTTGATCAGCGTGGATTTGCCGGAGCCGTTATGGCCGATCAGACCGGAAATCTCGCCCGCCTTGAAGCTGATGTCGAGTGGATGAAGAATGGTTTTGCCATCGACCTCGAAACGCAGGCCTTCCGTCGTGAAGACCGTTGCGTGACTCTGATCGTTTCCGGTGATCGTTTCGTCTTTGATGATCATTATCATTCCTGCTGAAGCGCGCGGGCTTCGTGAAATTCCGATAGCCGGCAGGTGGCCGGGTTAGTTTATCGAGGTCAATGGCTTGACGAAGAAGAGGCACGGATCGCTTTCACGCCAGAGGGTCGGGAATATTTCCGCGCGGATGAAACCGTTTCTATCGTAGAAGGCGCGGGTCTTTTCATATTGCGGTTCGTCCCTGCCGCGCGGCGCCAGCGTCTTGACCGTCAGGAGCTTGCAATCGGAGGAGCGGGCGAAGGTCTCGGCTGCGGCCAGCAATCGCTTGCCCACGCCGCTGCGATGGTGCCGGCGTCTGGTTGCGATCACGACAATCTCCATGGCGGCCGGCGGATGAGCGCGCAGCGAGACGAATCCGGCCACGGTATTCGCCTCGACGCAACCGAACATCGGCAAGCTCTCCACCGCGCCGGCGCAGGCTTCGATGACAGCGGGGTCGGTAAACCAGTCGGTCAATTCCGACATGATGTCACGACAGATGACGCCTTTGGATTTGGTTATCTCGATGGCTTCCTGCATCTATGCTTACCTTTCCTGGCGGTGGAGCGCGGCTCGCGGGGGATGGTGGCGAACCACCATCAGGCCCGTATCTCCCGCACCCGTGTTGTTCGGTTTCGTCTGTGGCCGCTGCCGGCGGCGCAAGCATGATCGGCCTCGAGCGAAATTGCGGCGAGACACCGCGAATGCGCCTCTCGCAGAAGGCCGCAAACGAGGGCGCAGGACACGCCAGCCTCCTTGGCAATGATGTTCTGAGGGATATCGTCGAAGTAATGCTCCTCGTAGAATTTTCGGGTTCTAGCGGGCATGGATTCGACCGTGCAGCGGAAGGCCTTATAGGCTTCGGCTTCGTGAAGGTGTTCCTCGGGACTTCCATAGGCGGAGGTATTGCCGCCGACTTCCTCCTCAAGGAAAAGGCCGCGCTCATATTGCAGTCGCCGCATATGATCCGTCGCCAGATTGCGCACCATGCGCATCACATAGGGCGCAGGTGCCGCTATATCCTCCTTCAGCGGTTTGGAGACCAGCTGCAGGAGAACCTCTTGCACCACATCCTCTGCCAAGCTCATGCAGCCGGTGATCCGGCGTGCGACGGAGAGGAGCTTCGGATAGGCGTGAAGTGCTGTTTGGAGTTGCTCATTGGAAGTCGACTGCGAATGGGTGGCAATCATGTCGGGCTCTCGCTGAAATCCAAAGTTGCATTTCTGTGTGCCCCTCTTTTTGAGAGGGAACCTATAAAACATGACAATGATAGTCAAGATAGCAGAGTCGAAAAGTGAAGCATCTCCTAAATCGAGGCTTATCCGCCTGATTTTATTTTAATTTTTTTGCCGATCTAGAAGAAAATCCCGCTTTTGTAATGCTGCCATTGCGGCCATGCCGAAGCCATTGATGTCGCGATAGCCCATTGAAAATTCCCGCTTTCTTCATCGCTGATCCGGCCGGAATGGATGAAAATCGCTTCGCCCGATATTTGGCTTTTGCCTTCTAGGGTTGTATTTCCCGGAATCAGTATCACGCTTTGCGGGTCGGCCAGAAAACCTTGGCCGAAGCTTTTCAGCGCAGCCTCCTTCTGAACCCAGCAGGCGAGAAAAACATCGTGGCGATGTCGCCCATGCAATTGATACACCTGATTGAGTTCTTGTTCGGAAAGGATCATCGGCATGATCTCGGAGGCTTCCTTCTCCGAAAACGCATCGAGGCGCTCGATATCGATGCCGATGCGGCCGCCGCGGCAGATCGCGAGCGCTACGCGGTCTTTCGTGTGCGAGAGATTGAAGTCGATGTCGGGGTAATCACGCAGGTAGGGCCTGCCGGAAGGGGTAATCGCGAGACAAAGTGCTTGCGGGGCGCAGCCAAGCAGATTGGCGATGACGCTTCGGCACAGCACCCGTCCGGCAACGAAAAGGCGCCGCGCCGCGCATGATCTGAATGCTGCGGCACGGCTTTTTTCTGCCTCGCTCAAAATCGAGTCCGGTACGGGAAGCTCGTCAGACAGGTGCAGGCTATGAAGCTCTACCTGCGCTGTCTCTTCCCCCGGTTGGGCCGTCTTCACCTATTCCGCTGCCTGTCCCATGTGAGAGGGAAGGTTCGACGGCTGCCCGTGCGTTTCCCACTGTACGATGGGATCGAGTTGATCGAGATCGAAATGCTGGCGGCCGAGCAATGCGTTGGCGATTACCGCGCTTCGCCATGCGGCAAGACTGAGCTGCGGCTCGGCAATGCCGTGGCTATGGCGTCCGGCATTGAGAACAAAGATGCGGTTATCACGCGGCCCGTCCCATGCCAGCGAGAAGTCGCTTTCCAGCACCGGCTCGCCGATGGAGCTGAGCTCGATGCGGTTTTCGAGCGAATGCAGGAACTCCGGAAGGACAAAGCGATAGCCGGTTGCAAAGACGATCATGTCGACAACAAGCGTTTCGATGCTGTCGTCGAAGCCGTTGCGCATGGTCAGCGTGATTTCGGGACCGTCCTGCTCGGCCGCGATGACGTTGCGGAAGGGGCGCAGCGATATGCCGTGATCGGGGTGGCCGCCTGCATCGAGCTTTCGCTCGTAGAGCCGGCGATAGAGTTTTTTCAAGGTGGAGGCGGAAACCCCGTCGCTCGCTAGTACCTGCCGGCGCGTATGAATAAGCCGAAGCTCCTCGGGCAGCCCATGGAAACGCTCCATATAGCCCGGGGTGAAGAGCTCGTTGGTGAATGGCGTGGCATCGAGCGGCTCGAAATTTGGCCGGCGGCTGATCCAGTGAATGGACGAAACGGCGTTCAGGTCCAGGAGCGCATCGACGATCTCGGCACCGCTCTGGCCGCCGCCGATAACGGCGACACGGGGCGCTTTGACGCCACCGATACGTTGCGTCGCTTCGCTGCTGTGGAAGGTCATGGATTTGGACAGCTGTTCGGCCCAGGCCGGACGGGACGCAATCTTGCCGACGCCGACGGAGAGATTGCGGGCGCTGATCGGACCATCGTCGGTGGCGATGGAGAAAAAGCCGTCATTGGCATGGACCTCTCGGACGCTCGCGCCGAAGCGGAGCGACGTCAGCCCGCGCGCGACCCATCCGAGATAGTCTGCGAATTCCTTGCGCGGAACGGCTTCATATTCCGCATTGAGAAACTGATAAAAGCGTTTATGTGCAACAAGATAGGAGAGGAAGCTCCACGGACTTGTCGGGTTGGTGGCCGTCACCAGATCCTTGAGGATGGATGTCTGCATTTCTGCGCCCGGCAGCATCATTCCCGGATGCCATGCGAAGGATGCGCGTCGCTCGAAGAAGCGGACGGAAAGTTGCGGTATGGAATCGAGCTGAGCGGCAAGGCTGAGGTTGAAGGGACCGATACCGGCCCCGGCGAGGTCGAGCACGTGCGATGTCATGATGCAGCTCCAGAATGATGTCGAAGAGGGGGTTACTTGACGGTGTCTTTGGACAGCGGCGCCGGCGCAAAGGCATGATCGAGCCGCCGGGCGAAACGCTGGTGGAAGGGCGTCTTGCCGATGATCGTCAAATGGTTGGTGCCGGTGACGATCTCGGATGCCGTGGCATTCGGTGAATAGCGTCGCCAGTCGATGACGTTGAGGGCGCGCGTGAGAGAATCCTCGGCCGCAAAGGCATGGATGCGGAAATCGGATTGCTCCAGGCGGTAGTTTCGGAAGATCATCGCATTGTCGATGAGAATCCAAAACGTATGCTCTTCCGAGCCGATATCGGGACCATCCGTCGGCAGTTTGACGTTATGCTTGACGACATGGTGGAGGAACTGTTCGTAAACCTCCTCGTTCATGGCGGCAAATAGCCTCTTCCAGTCCTCGCGCATCGGCGTAGTGGCAAGCCAGCTCTGCACGGCGGCATGAGTGCGATCGCGGATGCCTTCCTCGAAGCGCGGCATGATGCCGACGGTAAATTCCTCGTCCATGTCGCAGACATCGACCATGCCGATCATGCGCAGATCGATATCGTTGCCGAGCTGTCGGGCGGCCTCATAGGCGAGCAGCCCGCCCCACGACCAGCCGAGGAAGGCGCAAGGCCGGCCGTTGGCCTTTTTGCGTACCGCTTCGGCGTAGCGCGCCGTGATATCTTCGACGCGGGTACTCAGCGTCTTGGTTTCTGTCAGCGAATAGCAGATGAAGCCGGTCGCCGGCTGTTCCGGGCCGAGATAGTCGACAAGCCGCATATATTCGCGTGTGCTGACGAGAAGGCCCGGGAAGCAATAGAGCACCGGCCGGTCGCCGTTGCGGCGAAGATAGACGACGTCAACACCGGTCTCGTCGCGGCTGCCGTCAATTGCGAGTGCCAGATCGCGCACCGTTGGATGGTTGAACATATCGGCGATCGACAGCGGCCATTCGGGATGGCGCATCTTCAGGCGCGAGACGATGCGCACGGCCATCAGCGATTGCCCGCCAATATCGAAGAAATTCTCCGTAACGCCGATATCGCCAATGTCGAGGATGTCTTTCCAGACCTCCAGGATTGCTTTTTCCTTGTCATTAGCCGGTAGCGCCATTTCGCGTTCGATGCGCGGTGCGGGCAGGGCGGCACGATCGAGCTTGCTGTTCGGCCCCATCGGCAGCCTGTCGATCAGCATGATGGTCTGCGGCACCATGTAGTCGGGCAGTGCGGTCATGGCGGTGCGGCGCAGTTCAGTCACGCTCAAGCTCTCGCCTTCGCGCGGCACCACATAGGCGACGAGCGAGCTGCGTCCGCCGTCATTGTGCAGGAGAATAACCGCTTCGGCGACACGCTGATCGGAGCGCAGCACGGCTTCGATTTCACCAGGCTCGATGCGGAAGCCGCGCAATTTGATTTGGTGATCGACGCGGCCGGCGAATTCGACGATGCCGTCCTCGCGCCAGCGACCGAGATCGCCTGACTTGTAGAGCCTGCCGCCTTGCGAGAAGGGATCGGGAATGAAGCGATCCGTCGTCAGCTCCGGTTGGCCGAGATAGCCGCGTGCCAGGCCGCTGCCGCCGATATAGATTTCGCCGATCACGCCGACCGGAACGGGCGCGAGGTCGGCATCGAGCACATAGATGCGCCGATCGCCCACGCCGCGCCCGATCGGCGCGACCGTTCCCTCGAAGCGGGTGCCAGCCGGAATCTTCCAGATCATCGGCGTCATGATCGTTTCGGTCGGGCCGTAGCCGTTGATCAACAGCTGCGCCTTTAAGTTCTCGGTGATCATATCGAACACCGCCTGCGACAGCGCCTCGCCGCCGAAGGAATAGAGCCGTAGCCGCGGGATTTCGGTGTTCTCGCCGGCATATTCCGCAAGGCCGCGGACATAGCTCGTCGGAAGGCTGGCATTGTTGACGCCGTGCCGCTTCATGGCCGCAAAGGCATCTTCGGGCGTGGCAAGCTTGTCCTGCGTCAGCACCATACCGCCGCCTGCCATCAGCGGCACCATCCAGCGCTCATGGCCGCCGTCCGAGGTGAAGGGAAGCACGGGATATTCGCAGGACTCCTCGCTCATTTCATAAATGCGCAGAGTCGCCTTGCAATGATGCGCAAGCGGACCGTGCTCGACCGCCACTCCCTTCGGCACGCCCGTCGAGCCCGACGTGTAGATCACATAGGCAAGCTGTTGTGGGGCAATGATCGTTGCCGGCGCGTCGGCGCTCTCCGTGGACAGGTCGATGACATCGAGATTGAGATAGGGTGTCGCGATATCGCTCGGCAGGTTGGCGATATGCTTTGCGCGGGAAATGACGAGCGAGAGGCCCGGGGCCGTTAGGATGTGACGATTGCGCGCTTCAGGATGATCCGGCTCGACCGGCGTGAATGCGCCGCCGGCCTTCAGCACGGCAAGAATGGCGATGATCGCGTCGATCGATTTTTCAAGGGCGATAGCCACGCGCTTTTCCGGGCCGATCCCCATCGCGATCAGCCGATGAGCCAGCCGGTTGGCGGCAGCTTCGAGTTCCCCATGTGTCACGGATTTCTCGCCCTGTGCGACGGCAAAGGCGTTCGGCCGCCTTTTCGCCTGCGCGGAGATGACCTCGTGGATCGGCGTGCCGTCGTCCGCTTCGGGTGCGTCGGGGTAGGGTGCGGAAAGCCTGTCCAATTCCTCCGGCGACACGAAGGGGATGTGTTTGATCTGAAGGCCCGGATCGGCCTGCAGCTGTACAAGTGCCACGGCAAGATCGTCGGCGAAGCGTTTGATTTGCTTTCGATCATGCTTTTGCGGGTCGAAGCCGATGCTGATGCGAAGCTTGCCAAAGGGCGCCGGGGAAACGGTAACGACCAGATCGGCATCGCGGCGCGCCGGCGATTCGATGGGGCTGCGCAGCGTGACTTCGTTCGAGGTTGCTTGCAGGAGACGTAGGGGCGGACGCACATCGAGGAGCGTCTTGACGAGGCCGGTGGTGTCGAAGGATTCGTCCCGTCTTATCAACGCATCGGCAAGAGCCTCGAAGGGCAGGAATTGCCGAGTTACGGTCTCGATTTCCTTGACGAATGTATCTAGAACGTCCTTGAGCGTCATGGTGCCGTCGAGTTCCGGCGTCAGGATCAACACGTCCTCGCAGCGGGCGGCAACTTTCTGCCTTTCCGGACGTTTGACCAGGCCGATCCTTTGAGCGCCGTATCCGGTATGGCGTCGCAGGGCGATCCCGAGGGCGGCAAGCATGTCGCCGGAGGCGTCAGCGGACGATTGTACCGGCACTTCAAGCATATGCTCGAACCAGGCCTCGTCGACCGCGTTCTTTCCCGCGGATGTTTGCGGCGGGAGTGACGCAATGTTCTCCTGAGCCGTCAGCCGCTGGAACCAGAAGTCGACCAGTTCCGGTGCCGCAAGGCGCGGTGCGCCATTGGCAATCATCCAGGAAGCGGCGTCAGGCAGTACGGTCTCTGCGATATCCGCCGGGTCATGACCGTCGATGTTGTGAAGGAAATCCGTCGCAAGCAGGTCGAGCGTAGCAGCGTCGGCAAGGATGGCGTGGAGAGAGAATAGGGCACCCGCCGCCCGCCCTTCTTGCGTCAGGAGGATGAAGCGGGCCGGATTGCCATCGGTAAGGTCGATCTGGCGGGCCTGTTCTGCCGTGGCAGCCGCGGTCAGCGCCTCGTCCAGGTTTTCGCCTGCAGTCAACTTCGTCTCGATGATCTCAACAAACCGGTCGTTCCTCAGGATCTGCTGGACGGCGCCGCCTGCCCTCACCTCGAATTCCGAGGTAATGAGGGGATGTTGCCGTGATAGCTTTGACAGCCCCTGATGCGCGACAGCAAGAGGGACGGGAGGAAACGCGATGGCGAGTATTTGTCGCCCGTAGACGACTTCGTTACCAGTCTCGGACAAGAGCCAGATACGTGACTGTGTCGGCGATAGCGAGCATTTGGCGAGAAAATCCGTATCGTTTGCTGCCTTGGCGTTGCGATCGTGGACAGTCATTTCTTCGCCGCTTTCCTTGAATGTAGTGAAATACATATCCAATCGATCGAAATACAATAATGTATACATCTCAATATCTATGAGAAATATTGAGTTCAATCGAACGATATCCATGTCTTATGGCGTCGATAAACTCGGATGTTCCGAAAATTACGTCGACGTAGCTGCATAACGAATGGGGTTTTGGAAAATTCAGATGATTTTCGAAAAATATTTTTGGAAAATATTTTGAATTTTTGCTGACGTCGTTCGTCACCGCAGAATTAACGCTGTGTCTGGCCTGCAGATCTCAGCCGGCGTGGTTCTGAAGATATGGAGATGAAAGATGGATGCTTCCCTGGCGATCAGGAGCGAGAGAGCGGCGGAGAGATCCTTTGATCTGCGGCTGCCGGCCTCGGGCTTTGAGAGCAGCGCGCTTGCCTGCGGCCAGCCGCTCATCATATCGGCAGGGCATGCACCGGGGAGTTTCCGCGTCGAGCATCACGGCGTGAAGGTGGCCTCAGGCCATCTATCGGGGCCGGCCGCCAATCTCCTGGTCTTCGATACAATCTCGACGGCGGTCCCGCCGCTTTCTGATGAGGATGTCGTCAACGCCGTGTCGGAAGCCATTTTGGCATGCAATCCGCATCTGATTTGCTTCGAGATCGCGCTTGCGGATGATGATCTTGCAAGGCGACTGCTGGAAACCGGTGCGATCGAACGTAGCGGCGAGCGCCTCATCGTGCGGCCGGAATCCTTTTTCCAGCAGGCAAGATCCTGGCTCGGACGTGCGCCCAAGGCCTATCCGGAATTTCCGATCCTGACGAATGGTGCCCTTCATCCGCAGCGGCCGCCGAAGCCCGCCGACCGTGTCTACAGCCGCTTCATTCCCTGGCTGAATACCCAGCTTGGCTTCCATGTCGCCGATATAGAGGCTGATCTTCCGCATTTCCATCGCTGGATGAATGATCCGAGGGTCGCCGCCATATGGGAAGACAGCGGCGATCTTTCCTATCATCGCGATTTCATCGCCGGCCGTCTTGCCGATCCCCGCACTCTGCCGCTGATCGGGACCTTTGGCGGCGTGCCCTTCGGTTACTTCGAACTCTATTGGGCGAAGGAAGACAGGATCGGACCGCACTATGACGCCGACGGCTACGACCGCGGCTGGCATGTGGCGATTGGTGAGGATGATTTCCGCGGAAAGGCCTTCGTCAGCGCCTGGCTGCCATCGCTGATGCACTACATGTTCCTGGCTGATCCGCGCACCCGCCGTATCGTCGGCGAGCCGATCCATCATCACGCCCAGCAGATCCGCAATCTCGACCGTTCCGGCTTCGCCAAGGTCAAGCATATTCAGTTCCCGCACAAAAAGGCGCTGCTGGTCATGCTCCTGCGCGAGCGCTTCTTCATGGATCGGCTCCTGCTGCCGGATCTCACCGGCTTGTCCACTGAGGATGGGCAGCCTGTCCTTGGCTCGCTGGCGCGAGGCGCCTGATGAAAACAGCCGTCGATATGAACGATCCGCGCGTCAAGCGTCTCGTTCTGGCGGTCGCGCTTCCGGCCGTGGCTGGACTTGCCGCCAGTGCCGGCCATCATGCGATCAACGCGATCTTCCTGGGAACGCTCGGCCCGGACGTGCTGGCAGGCATCAGTCTGGTCATGCCGCTGTTTCTGCTTGTCTCGGCTGCCGGTCAGGGGCTCGGTATCGGGCTTGCGACGCTGCTTGCTCGCTACCTCGGCGAAGGGGATGTCAAAGCCGCGGCATCGGTCGCAACGACAGCGCTCGCGGCGACGATCCCGCTCGGTATCCTCTTGTCGATCCTGATCTATCTCGGCCTGCCGGATTTTGTCGGCGCACTTGGCGCCAGCGACAATCTCCTCGCCCCTGGGCTCGATTATGGGCGGCTGCTTGCTTTCGGTCTGACGCTCGGGCTTTTGCAGGCTATCTGCGATTTCATCGCGATTGCCGAGGGCAATTCACGCTTCTCGATGATCGTGCTGATCGCGAGCTTCGCCTTGAATGCGGTTCTCGATCCGGTCTTCATCTTCCTCTGCAAGCTCGGCGCGTCCGGCGCGGCACTGGCGACCATTGTGTCGTCCCTTGCAGCCCTTGCATGCTATGCCGTCTACTTCCTGCGCCGATGGGGAACGGTGAGCGTGACCGGCGGAGCGATATGCTGGCAACTGCTTTGGCCGATCGCGCGCATCGGTCTTCCCGCTGCCGCAACGAGCATTGTCACAGGTCTCGGCTTTCTAGTCCTGATGCGGGAGGCCGCTGTCCATGGTGGCGATACCGGTGTCGCCGCAACGGCGATTGCCATCCGGCTTATGACTTTGGGACAGCTTCCGTTGTTCGGCTTCTGCCTCGGCGCCCAGAGCGTCGTCAGCCATGCCTTTGGCGCTGGCGATGCCGAGCGCCTGAAAGCCGTGATCCGGTTCATGCTTGCTGTGACGATACCGGTCGCATTGCTCTATTCTATTCTGCTGTTCCTGGCTGCCGAGCCGATCTCGCGCCTGTTTACGGATAGCCAGGACGTCGTGGATGAGGCAACAGCCTGGCTGCGGTCCCTCTTTCCGATCTTTCCGCTTGCGGCCTTTCAATCCGTCCTGCTCGTCATGCTGCAATCGCGGGGCAGGGCGGGTCTGTCCGCGCTCGTGGGGCTTGCGCCGCAGGGCTATCTGCTGATCCCGCTTCTGCTCCTGCTGCCGCTTTGGATGGGCTTTGCCGGCGTTTCAGCCGCCGTGGCTACCGCTGCCATCCTTGCTGCCATCCTCGGCGGTTTTGTCTGCTGGCGGGAATGGCTCGCCATTCTGCCGGCCGATGCAACCGGCCGCCTTGCTAGCCAATCGACACTTCAATCCTGACCCAAGAGGAACGCTATGAACGAGACGCCGAGATTCGATGCCTACCGCCACGCCATTCCCGATACGCTGATACCGCCGCGCGATGATCCCTTCGATGCCGCCGTGCCGCCGATCTACCAGACATCCCTCTTCCTGTTCGATAGCTACAAGGAGCTGGAGGACGTCTTCGCCGGCCGTTCGAAGAAGCCGATCTATTCGCGCGGCGACAATCCGACCGTGCGGCTTCTGGAGCGCAAGATCGCCGAGATGGAAGGCGCGGAAGAGGCGCGTGCCTTTTCGAGCGGCATGGGTGCAATTGCTGCTGCAGTTCTCGCCTTCGTCGGACCCGGCGATCGTATTGTGACCGTCCGGCACGTCTATAGCGATGCTTTCCGCTTCTTCGAAAAAGTCCTGAAGCGCTTCGGCGTTGTCATCGACTATATCGACGGCACAGATACGGGGGCTATGCTTGCCGCACTTCCCGGCGCCAAGCTCGCCTATCTCGAAAACCCGACCTCGATGGTCTTCGAGTTGCAGGATCTGACTGCGATCGCCGAGGCCGCTCGCCGCCATGGCGTCGTAACGATGGTCGACAATTCCTGGGCAACACCGCTCTTTCAAAAGCCTCTCTCCGTCGGTATCGATATCGTCATCCACGCCGCCTCGAAATATCTCGGCGGCCAGAGCGACACGGTTGCAGGTCTGGTCACTGGTTCGAAGGCGCATATCGACCGGATCAACAGCGAAATCTACCCCTATACGGGTGCGAAGCTCGCGCCGTTCGAGGCATGGCTCGTCCTGCGTAATTTAGAGATACTGCCATTCCGCATGCGCCATCATCATGAAGCCGGGCTCGAAGTGGCGTCCTGGCTAGATGCCCATGCGGATGTGACCAACGTCATGCATCCGGCACTCGGCGATCATCCCGGAAAGCGCACCTTCAGTGGCTTTGGCGGGCTGTTTTCCTTCGAGGTTTCGGACCGCATCGATGTGGCCGATTTCGTCGACGCCTTGCGCCTCATTCGCATCGGTGTCAGCTGGGGCGGACCGGAAAGCCTCGTGGTGCCGGCAAAGGCAGCACTCAGCATCTCGCCGGAGACCAACGTCTTCGCGCGCTTCGGCGTCGGCGACCGAACGATCCGCCTGAACGTCGGACTGCACTCAGCCAAGGAGATCATTGCCGATCTCGAGAAGGCCCTTGCCACCGCGGGGCGCTAGCCAGCTGCAGCACTCTTGTATTCAGAAAAGGGTGGAGTGACACGGTCGCTCCGCCCATACTATTATTCATTGTTGATCCATTCCCGCCCCGCCCTGACCCGATCGAGACAAGATGACCATCCCTTCCAATGAAACGCTGAGCGCGCTTGCCGCCGAATATGGAACGCCGCTCTGGAGCTATGATGCCGTCGCGATCCGCCGCCGCATCGCGCAACTCTCCGCCTTTGACGTCATTCGCTATGCGCAGAAGGCCTGTTCGAACATTCATATCCTGAAAGAGATGCGCAAAGCGGGCGTGCGTGTCGATGCTGTTTCGCTTGGCGAGATCGAGCGGGCGATGCGGGCGGGTTTTTCTGCCGGCAATGCGTCGGGAGATGCGGAGATCGTCTTCACCGCCGACGTCTTCGACCGACCGACGTTGGAACGCGTCATTGCCGACAAGGTCGAGGTGAATATCGGTTCCATCGATATGCTGCATCAACTGGGTGAGCGTTCGCCGGGGCATCGTGTGTGGCTGCGCATCAATCCCGGTTTCGGGCATGGCCACAGCAAAAAGACCAACACCGGCGGCGAAACCAGCAAGCACGGAATCTGGTTCGAGCAATTGCAGGAGGCCGTAGCGTTGACGCGGCAATATTCGCTGACGCTCGTCGGGTTGCACATGCATATCGGTTCCGGCGTCGATTATGGGCACCTACAGCGTGTCTGCGGTGCGATGATCGGCTTCTGCCGAGCGCTGGATGTCGATATCGAGGCCATCTCCGCCGGCGGCGGTCTGTCTGTGCCGTACAGGGAAGGTGAGGAAGAGATCGACCCTGCTCATTACTTTTCGCTCTGGGACAAGGCCCGGCGCGAGATCGAGACTCATTTCGGCCATCCGATCCGACTGGAGATCGAGCCGGGCCGCTTCCTGACCGCCGATTCCGGCCTATTGCTTGCTGAAGTCAGGGCCGTCAAGATGATGGGCCGCAACCGCTTCGTCCTTGTCGATGCGGGTTTCAGCGATCTCGCCAGACCGGCCATGTATGGTAGCTACCATCACATCTCCGTCATTCCTGGCAAGACGCCTCGCGATGCTGCCGGAACACTCTTCCCAACCGTCGTCGCAGGCCCGCTTTGTGAATCGGGAGATGTTTTCACGCAGACGGACAATGGCACGGTAGAAACGCGCGATCTGCCCGAAACCCATGTCGGCGACTATCTCGTGTTTCATGGCGCCGGTGCTTACGGCGCAACCATGTCATCGAACTACAATAGCCGTCTCTATGCGCCAGAAGTGCTGATCGACGGCGAGACGCATCGATTGATCCGCAGGCGCCAGACATTGGATGAGCTGTTCGTGCTGGAAGCAATCTAGGCGCAGCCGATTTCAACGCGAAGGAAGAGACTCCACTTCGGCCAAGCAGGGGCTTTTCCGCGATTGCGAAATGAATATAGTGGCCACGTTCATGTGTCGTGTCCGACTGCTCTCTTATCATCTCTGGCCGCAAGGCGCGAAAGTTCTGCACCGCTATGCTGGCCTGGCTTGATCAGAAAACCGAAATCGTCGAACACGCCGTTCAATCCTCGCGATATTTCGAGCCGGCTCACGCAGCTTATTATAACGGGAAACCCGGCCAGCCGTTGAAGCTGATGCTGCAGGCGCGCAGCGACTTCCTGTCGATCTGGCGCCGCGCCGATTATCGCGAGCATGTGGCGGAGTTCAAGCTTCTGGGCCGCCAGCTCATCATCGTCAATTCGCCTGAAGCCATCCGTTATGTCGTGGCCAAACGCCATGAGAATTTCGAGCGTAAGACGCCGCAGATGCGCCGCGCGCTGGAATATCTTTTGGGCGACGGCTTGTTCATTTCCGACAAGGAAACCTGGAAACAACGTCGGCCGCTGGTCTCCGATATCGTGCATAAAAACCGCGTGCCGGCCTTTGGCGCGATCATGCAGAGCACAGCAAGCGAGCTTGCCGATAGATGGCAGAGCCTGGGTGAAGGCGCTGAAGTCAACGCCCTGTTCGAGATGGCGGGACTGACGGCGGAGATCATCTCTCGTAGCGTCTTCGGCAATGATCTTGGCGAGGAGAGCGCCAATGCGGTCACCGAAGGCTTTGCAAGCTACCAGTCGCTGGTCGATTCGGTCAATTTCGGCTATTTTCTAGGATTCGATGAGGGTTTGCCGATCATCAGGACGCCGAGCTTGAGCCGATCGGTGAAACGCATTCATCGGATCATCGATCAGGTGATCGAAGATCATGTGGCCGGCAAGGGTGACAACAGTTCCATGGTCGAACTGTTGATCCGTCGTCAGCAACGCAATCCCGAGCTGAAACTCGATGTGGTGGCGCTTCGCAACGAGGCTGCCACCATCTTTATGGCGGGCCACGAAACCACGGCGGCGACCCTGACCTGGGCCTGGTATCTGCTTGCAGGTGCGCCCTGGGTAGAGGAGGCGGTTCATGCGGAAATCGAGGCTGTCTGTGGCGATCTGGTCCCCTCGATCGATGATGTTGCAAAGCTCGACTGGTGCCGCGCGGTCATCGAAGAGACGTTGCGCCTCTATCCCCCGGTACCGATCCTGGCACGCCAGGCGGCCGAGCCGGACCAGATCGGCGACGTGAGGGTCCGCAAGGCGGCGCTAGTTCTGATCGTGCCATGGATCCTGCATCGTACGGATTCGCTCTTCCCCGAGCCGCACCGCTTTTATCCAGAGCGTTTCCTCGGCGAGGCACGGCCGGCGCCCTACAGCTATATTCCCTTCGCCGCCGGCCCACGCGTATGCCCCGGTCTGCAATTCGGCCTCACCGAGGCGATCCTCTGCCTGGCGATCCTGGCTCAGCGTTTTCGCGTTCGGATCAGGGATGGGCATAAGGTCCAGCCACAATGCCGTCTGACGCTTCGTCCCCGTGACGGCATGCCCGTGACATTGCATAGGCGCCGGGGATGACGACCGAGACCGATAAAAAAGTCGTCGCCGGCAAGCGCAAGGCGTGGACCTATGAGCCTCCGAAAGCTCCGCCCCTTGCCGATTTCGCCGCTGGCCGGGACCGGCGCAAGGCATTTCTGCGCTATTGGCTTTACGAGAATGTCCACAACGCCATAGATCTCTTCCTCTATTTTGCCTTCATGCTATTGCCGGCGAGCCTCTGCTCCGACCTTGGCGGTTGGCTCGGACGCATGCTGGCACCCCGCTTCCACAAGGGTGCTTACGCGCGCGCTGCAGCCAATCTCAAGATGATAAGGCCCGAGCTTGGCGATGCAGAGATCGAGAAGCTTCTCAGGGCTTATGCCGATTCTCAAGGGCGGCAGATGGCGGAATATTCAGTCGTGCCGAGACTGGCACGGCGGCACGTCCGCATGATTGGCACCGAAGGACTGGTCGAGTGTTGCAGCAAAGGGCCGGTGATCTTCATCGCGCCCCATATCAGTAACTGGGAGGTGCTCTGGCATTGTCTTCTCGACATAGGGCTTGACGTCACCATGAATTACGACCCGCCCAAACGCCGCTCACGCCACTATATCGTCAACCGGCTACGGAAAGGCGCTGGCCTCGGCATTCTGAAACCCGGCCGCAGCTTCGTGCGCCCGGCTCTCAGAATTTTGGAAAATGGCGGCAACCTGCTGATGTTCTGTGACGAGGGTTTCAACGGGTACATCCGGGCGCCTTTTTTCGACCGGCCAGCCCATCTCGCAGGGAATTATGCGCTCGTCGCCCGCATGGCGCGGAGGACGAAGGCCTTGATATGTCCACTCTACATCGTTCGTGAGAAGGGAGCGGATTTCACGCTCCGAGTAATGGAGCCGTTCGTATGGCTCGAAGCAGCGGAAACGCAGGGTCAGCTCATCGAGGATGTAAACCGTTTGAACCAGATGATCGAACCGATTGTGCGCAAATATCCGGAGCAGTGGTACTTTGTAGACAACCGATTGCAATGAATGTCACTGACGGAGAGCAATCGACCCACTGAGTCGATTACCCGTCGAACGGTCTCTCAAGTAAGATGGCGCGTCTGCGTGGACGGGCAATTTGTTGTCCAGATTAATTGGGATGCTTTGCCTCAACGGACGTCGTCATGTAGCCCCAGCCAAAGGATAGCGCTTCGCTATCTGCCGCAGCGTGGCCATGCCTGACGCGTTGCCTGCCTTATCTGCCCAATCCAGAAAAGCGTGGATGCGGCGGGCGATCTTTTCGGGGTGGTGCTGGCTGATGTCGGCGATGCGATGGTCTAGAAAGGGATTGAGGAAGCGGTCGAGTGTCGTTGCGACATAGGCCTTCGCCTCATCGCCCATGCCGTTTGCGGCAAAGCCGGGCAGCACTTCGCTTTCATAGAGAGTATCGAGCCTGGCCCTTATGTCTTTGTCGGCCAGTATGGCGCGCACGGTTTCATCCGCCGGCCGATTTTCGCGCTGCCAGATTTCGGCAAGGAAGGTGTGGCCGAGATTGAGGATATGCAGTTTCAGGCGCTCATAAGGAGCAAGATCGTCGGTCAGCACGATGCTTGCGTGGTGGCATGGTGCGCGAACACCCGGCGCGCGCTTGATCGCCCACAGCGCATAAGGTTCCGCGACGGCGCCGATCGGCTCGATCGGCTCGGAAACGATGCGATCGACCAGGGTCTCGGCGAAGGCGATGTGGCCGTCGAGCCACGTATAAAATTCAGCCGGCACATCGTTGAGCCGGGCGCAATCGATGACCGCCTGTTTCAGAACGCGGCCGTTGCCCGTCATCAGTTCGCAAGGAAGGATGACCATGGGGCGCCCGGAGGCCTGCCAGCGTCTGACGAGGAGCGCGGCAAGCTTGGCGGGGAAAGATCGCGGAACCTGGCCGTTTGTGCCGAAGCGGTCTTCCTCCGGCCATGTCTTGTAACCGGTTTCGCCGGTGTTGGAGATGACGAATTCGGCATCCTCCGCAAAGAGCCTTGACAGCTCCTCCCAATGTTCGACTGCGGAGAGACCGCGATCGACGCTGGTGACCTGCACGATGCGATCGACGGCATGCCCGTCCGACATGCCGCGGATGATGACGGGATAGCCCTCTGGATTGCCGAAGGCAGCAACGCGCCCGCTGCGGCTGCTGGCGTCTGAGACCTGAACGACGGCAATGGGGCCGGCATCCTGGCCGGATTGTCGTGCCTCGTGCACGAAGAATGCCGCATGCGCCTGCAAGAACCGGCTGGTGCCAAACTGGATGATCCGCGAGCTCACGCCACTTTCCTCCCATACTCGATGTTGATGAATAGGATCGTCTGGCTGAGGCAACATGCAGCCTTCATACATCCGTCCAGTTTCTGTTTTTTATCTATAGAAAACAGCGAAGCCTTGAGCAGTCAATGTTTTTATGGAAGTGAATTGCAGGTCGGGATGCAGCACTAGTTCGAGGAACACGGACTTGATCGTGTATTCTTCGATTGCTTATCAAGGAGTAGTCATGCCTCGCTGTCGGCGTCAAGTTGACGATATGTTAGGAGCCGCGGCGCCGGCGGATCTGTCCCGCAGATACAGTAATCTCTGCCCCCACGTTCTCAACTGAGTTCCTTTTGTAAAACTAAGAAAATCTCATAAAAACTGTGATTTTGTCATATTCTGCTGTTATATATACGCGTGGGGATGCCTTGCTGCAGATGGCATCATCCACGCGATCTTAGCCGCCCATCATGACCCAGGGAAGAGTTGAATGGCACGTATCACCTTAAGGCAGTTACTCGATCACGCCGCTGAAAACGGCTACGGCGTTCCGGCTTTCAATATCAACAATATGGAGCAGGCGCTTGCCATCATGGAAGCGGCCGATGCGGTCAACGCGCCCGTAATCATGCAGGCGTCGAGAGGCGCGAGAGCCTATGCCAACGATATCATGCTGAAACATATGATGGACGCAGTCGTGGAAATCTATCCGCATATCCCCGTCTGCGTGCATTTGGACCACGGCAATGATCCCTCGAGCTGCATGACGGCAATCCAGGCCGGCTTCACCTCGGTCATGATGGATGGTTCGCTGAAGGCGGATGCCAAGACGCCGGCCGATTGGAACTACAATGTCGGCGTGACCAAGACGGTGACCGATATGGCGCATCTCGGCGGTATTTCCGTCGAAGGCGAGCTTGGCGTGCTCGGGTCGCTGGAAACCGGCATGGGCGAGGCTGAGGATGGTCATGGCGCCGAAGGCAAGCTCTCCCATGATCAGTTGCTCACCAATCCCGACGAGGCGGTGAAATTCGTGCGCGAGACCAAGGTCGATGCACTGGCGATTGCCATGGGCACCTCGCATGGTGCCTATAAATTCACGCGCAAACCGGATGGTTCTGTGTTGGCGATGAATGTGATCGAAGAGATCCATCGCAAGCTGCCCAACACCCACCTTGTCATGCATGGCTCCTCCTCGGTGCCTGAGGAATTGCAGGAGATCATCAACACATATGGCGGCCAGATGAAGCCGACCTGGGGCGTGCCGATCGAAGAGATCCAGCGCGGCATCAAGAATGGCGTGCGCAAGATCAACATCGATACCGATGGCCGCATGGCGATGACGGGTCAGATCCGCCGCGTGCTGCAGGAAGATCCGAGCGAGTTCGATCCCCGTAAATATATGAAGCCCGCCATGGCGGCGCTCACCAAGCTCTGCAAGGAGCGCTTCGAACAGTTTGGCACGGCCGGTCACGCTTTGCGCATCCAGCCGCTCTCCGTTGCCGAAATGGCCAAACGTTACAAGTCCGGTTCGCTTGACCCGATTTTCTCCTGAATTAGATGATCAGCGCGCTGCCGGGCTTGCTGCACGGCGCACGCTTTCTTCGCTCAGGGTTTGACCGTGGAATTTCGATAGCGATGCAACGACATCGTCGATCTCCTTGGCCAGTCGCTGTGCGTCCCACTGCAGGGCTGTTGCGGCGATGGCGCCGATTTCGCGCAAGCCCTGGATCGTCAGCAGGCCCTCGATCGCCATGGTCGTACGCCGGAAGACGATGTCAGAGAGATGCACGACCATCTCCTGCCGCGCGATCCAATCGATCTCAAGCGCGCTATAACGCTGCGCGCCACTGATGCGCTGGCTGTCGCTATAGGTTGAAGGATAGGCGAGGATTGCCGCTGCCGTCGTACCGTATCGGCCGAGCAGCTCATCCGCTCTGCTGGCCTCGACGCCAGCCTTTGCCGCGACGGACTTGATCCACCTCGCACGCTCGTTGGCGTCTACCGGGAAATCTCGGCCGCCGCCGATCGCAAGCCGCTCCGTGGACGTCTTGCGGCGGATTTGAAGGCGAGCCAGCACGGTATCGGAAACCTCTTCGGCAAAGCCGCGGAATGTGGTCCATTTGCCGCCAACCAGCGAGATGATCGGGAAGGGGCGGCCTGGCTGCGGCTCGAAGACGGGTGCGGAGTGATCGCGGCTGATCAGGCCCGGCGACGAGGCGTCCGAGGCGGGCAGGGGGCGGATGCCGCTATAGCTGTAGGTTACCTGATCGCGGTCGAAGCGCAGGCTCGGCAGAAGTGACCTGACGCTGTCGATGAAATAGTCGATCTCCGGCTCTTCGCAGCGAACATTGTCTGGATCGTCGCAAGGAATATCGGTCGATCCCACAAGCACCTGGCCGAGATAGCCATAGACCAGACAGATGCGGCCATCATCAGCTTCGAAATAGATCATATGGCCGTTCAGGCTGCGCACCAGTTCCGGATGATCGAGCAGGATATGCGATCCCTTGGTGCCGCCGATCAGATGGGCCGGCGCACCGAGGGCAGCGTTGACGTGATCGATCCATGGGCCGGCAGCATTGACCACGAGCTTCGGCTTGACCGAAAAGGCATAGCCATCCGCACGCTGGAAGGTCAGCAGGCCATCCGCAGCGGAGACCAGCTGGGTCGAATTTGCCGCCAAGGAAGCCTTGTTCGCCTCCAGTCCGTCATTGACCAGTTCATAGACCAGCCGTTCCGGCCGGCTGATCTTGGCATCGTAATAGATACCGCCGGCGACGATCTCAGGCGTGACATGCGGCATTTCTTTCAGCGCCCGGCGCTTCAAAAGGAACCGGTGGCGCGGCATGACGCGGTTGCGCGAACCGAAGAAATCGTAAAGTGCGAGCCCGATCTTTATAAGCAGGGCGCCGCGGCTGCGCGGGGCGGTAGTCGAGCCCGTCAGCGTGCGAAGGGCCGCCCAGATGCCGCGTGTCCATGAGAAGATCGGGACGAAGGTCGGCAGTGCTTCGACATAATGCGGGGCGTTCTTGAGCAGAAGGTTTCGCTCAAGTGCCGACTGTGCGACCAGGCCGAATTCGCCGGTTTCGAGATATTTGAGGCCACCATGGATCAGCCTGGATGGCGCTGCACTCGTTCCGGAGCCGAAATCCGATTTATCGATGATCAGGCAGTTGACGCCTTGCAGTGACAGATCGCGAAACAGCCCCGCGCCATTGACGCCCGCGCCGAGGATGACGACATCGATGTCTCCGTCTTGAAGTTGCGAGAAGCGTTGTTTCAGGTCGGCGGCCATATCGGTCATAACGTCATTGTCCTGGTGAACTGCCGCGATAGCCGTGGCTTCGCGACGCAAGTGGCGGTCTAGCCTTGGGAGTGCTGGGTTGAGAGATTGCCGATCCGCGGCCAGAGCGGCGTCATCGCTTCAGCGATGTCGCGGAAGAGGTCGTAGCGGATGCGGTAATCTGCGGTGCGGGCGGGATCCGGAGAATAGGTTCTGGCAATCTTGCCGACATCGCGCGGATCGCTTTGCGGACCGGCGTAGACGCCGATCCCGGCACCGGCGCAAAGTGCGGCCCCCCAGGCAGCGGCTTCGTCGGTTTCCGTCACGGTAACGGGCATGCCGAGCACGTCGGCAAACATCTGCACAACGATCGGATTACGCGACACGCCGCCTGCGAGCCTTGCCTGATCGAAGGAAAAACCGTCGCTTAGGGCATCGACGTGGATCTTGTGGTTGAAGGCGATGCCTTCCAGAACCGCGCGCAGCATGTCGCCGCGATCATGCCAGCCGCCAAGCCCGAAGAAACTGGCGCTTGCCTTAGCGCCATAGGGCGAGCCGAAGAGATAGGGGTGGAACAGCGCGCTCGATGGTCGATTGAACGCTGCCTCGATCTCGGGACCGAGCACGGCATGGATCGACTGGTCCGCTGCTTCGGCGCTTGCAATTTCACTCGCGCAGAGCTTGTCGAGGAACCATTCATAATTCGCCGACGATGCAGGCGAGATCGACATATTGTTCCATTGGCCTGGTGTAATCGCATTGCGGCAGAACCAGCGGCCGTCGACGCGCGGTTCCGACGAGAGCGTCTCGTTGATCGAATAGGTGCCGGCGATGATGGCGACGACACCGGACGCATAGCCGCCGGCACCAAGGGCTGAGGCGGTCACGTCATGCAGACCGGCAACGACGGGCGTGTCTTCGGCAAGGCCGGTTCGCTTCGCGACGGCTTCTGTCACGTATCCTACGATTTCGTCGGATCGCGAGACAGGCGGCAAGGCACCCGTCACCTCGGCAATGCCGAAAAGCTCCAGGGCATCCGCGGAATAATCCTGCGTCGAAACATCGGTGAAGGAGGTGCTTGCTTCGGTACGGTCGGTACCGGCAACACCAGTCAGGCAGAAGCGCAGCCAGTCCTTGCAGCTCAAAATGTGACCGATTTCAGCAAAGCGCTCGGGCTCATTGACCTTGATCCAGGCAAGCAGCGCCGATGGGGCCGAGACATGCGGCAACTGGCCGGTCAGCTTCAAAGATGCTTCGGCAACATGGCTCTTCAGCCATTGTTCGACGATTGATCCGGCGCGGCTGTCGAGCGAAAGAATGGCGCGTCCGAGCGGCTTCTTTGCCTTGTCGAGCAGATAGATGCCGTCGCCATGAGCGGTTGCGGCAATCGCCTGGATATCGCTTGCAGGGCGGTTGCTGAGCTTGATTGCCTCGGCAATGGCGTCGGCCGTCTGGTTCCAGAGTTCGTCCATGTCCCGCTCGACATGACGTGCCTTCGGCATGAACTGGGTCACCCGACGGCGCGCAACGGCAAGCGGCGTTCCGTCAATGTCGAAGATGACGGCTTTGGTGACGGTCAAACCGCTGTCAATTCCGAGCAGACTCGGCATTCCCGTGACTCCTGATCATGAACGAAAAGAGGTGGCCGTTGCCGGCTTCAGCCTCAGGACCGCTCCTTGTCGCCTTTGGCGACGAAAACGTTGATATTTTTGTTGCGCATACGCTCCAGATGGGCTGCGGGTGTCTTCTCATCGACGATGACGACATCGAATTCGCTCAGATGCGCAAAACTATGCAGCGCCCGCCGTTCGAATTTCGTATGATCCATCAGCAAGATGCGCTTGGCGGCGCTTTCGAACATCGCGCGCTTGATATCGACGATCTCGGGCGACTGATGGAAAACCACGTCGTCGATGATGGCCGACATCGAGATGAAGGTCACATCCGCCCGCAAGCGATTGATTTCGTTGATCGTCATCCGCCCCATGAAGGCGTTGCACCAATTATAATATTGCCCGCCGAGCGCCAGAAGCGTCACGTCGTGCATATCCTTCAGCGCATTCATCAATGTCAGCGAATTGGTGATCGCCGTCAGCGGAACCTTGCCCGGCAGCTGCGCGGCCATCTGCAGAACGGTGGTGGAATCGTCGAGGAAGATCGCCTGGCCAGGCTCGATGAATTGCATGGCAGCGGCGGCGATCATCTTCTTTTCGCTTGCCTGCCGGTTGGCGCGATAGACGTCGCTCGATTCGATCAGGCTGGTGGCTGCGGCCGATACGATGCCACGCGTCTTGCGGAAGAGGCCTCGGCTGACCAGTTCGTCGACATCGCGATGAGCCGTCATCAGGCTGATGCCGAAGCGTTCGGTCAGATCCTCGATGCGCATCGAGCCTTCCGCCATGACGGCTTCGGCGATCATCTGGCGCCTGGCGATCTGGCGCGAATGCCGGCTGTCGCTCGGCAGCTCGTCTTGCAGGAATGATACGGGGCTTGTCTTGTCTGTCACTTTGGCCTCTGACATTGAGCCTTGCGGAGATTAGCTTGCTGCAGCGAACATCACGCTATGGAAAAAAGTATAAAGAACAGTTCGCTGTCAGGATTTCTGCAAGTTCTGCCTTATGTGCAGCCAGGGTGCCGCCCACTGCGGTCAAGAAATGGGGACGCCGGTTTGCGGCGCCCCCGATATCATTACTCGGACAGAACGAAGGGTGCCGTGTACTTGTCGACATTATCCTTGGTGATCAGGATGCAATCGAAAAGCTGCTTTTCGCTCTTGGCACCGGTCTTGCCGGTCTTGATGAAGCTGTCGGCTTGCTTGACGGCTTCTTCGGAGAAGACGGCAACGGGCTGCAGGACGGTGTACTGAAGCTCACCGGCTTTGATGGCGGCAACAGCATCCGGCGAGCCGTCGAAGCCGCCGACCTTGACGTTGGCGAGCTTGCCGGCTTCCTTGAGAGCGGCGATCGCGCCAAGCGCCATTTCGTCATTGCCGGAGATCACGCCGGTGATGTCCGGGTGCGCCTGCAGGATCGACTGCATCTTGTTGTGGCCCTGGGTGCGGTCCCAGTTGGCAACTTCCTTCGCAACCTTCTTCAGGTCGGGATACTGGGTCAGAACGGTTTCGTAGCCGTTCGAGCGCGTAGCGGCATTGTTGTCGGAAGGCGAGCCGAAGAGTTCGGCATAATTGCCCTTGTCGCCAACGGCTTCGACCCACTGCTGAGCGCCGATCGCCGCACCTTGGGCGTTGTTGGAAACGAGCTGAGCCTTGGCAAGGCCTTCCTGGTTGATTTCAGCGTTGACGAGGAAAACCGGGATGCCGGCTGCAACGGCCTTCTTGACTGCACCGACCGAGC
Organism: Rhizobium centroccidentale; assembly: GCF_030182565.1. Lineage (NCBI taxonomy): Bacteria > Pseudomonadati > Pseudomonadota > Alphaproteobacteria > Hyphomicrobiales > Rhizobiaceae > Rhizobium > Rhizobium centroccidentale. Next base: position 91,915 of record NZ_JAQJCG010000015.1, read on the forward strand.
CATCAGCATTGGCCGGATCGAGGATGATGGCGACTGACTTGTTGGTGATCGCCGTATCGATCAGATTGCTCTCGGTGTTGGTATCGCCCTTATGCGCACCGACCGTGGCTGTATAGCCGAGTTTCTCGGCGGTTGCCTTGGCGATATTCCCTTCCGTCAGCCAATAGGGGTTGGACGGATCGTTGACGATGACGGTGATCTGGCCGGCGGCCCATGCGGCCCCAGTCAGAAGCGGTGCCACAGCAACTGCTGCCATGACGATGCGCAAGCCTTTTTTGAACATTAGTCTCTCTCCCTTTTGATGAGCTCTGGTAATGCCGGCGAACCGGCGGTCCTTTCTCCGATCGGTATCTCACCGACCGGGGACAAGTCTTGATGCAACGTCAGCCGGATTTGGTCCGACGTCCGTACTGGATGCTGTTCATGAGCACGGCGAGCACGATGACTGCGCCGGTAAAGACTGTCTGCCAGTAGGCCGAGACGCCGATGATGACGAGGCCATCCGCCAGAAAGCCGATGACGAATGCGCCAAGCATGGTGCCGCGCACCGTGCCGCGGCCGCCGGTCAATGCGGCACCGCCAATGACGACGGCGGCAATTGCGGTCAGCTCGTAGCTGGTGCCGGCGTTCGGGCCGGCCGAGGTCAGCTGCGAGGACAGGACGAGGCCGGCGATGGCTGCACAAATGCCCGAAAGCACATAGACTGCGATCTTGACCTGCTTGACCGGAACGCCGGAAAGATCGGCAGCGCGCTCGTTGCCGCCAGACGCATAGAGCCAGCGGCCAAAGGCGGTGCGGCTGAGCACGATGCCACAGATGATCGCAAGCACGGCAAGGACGATGACACCGATCGGAACGCCGGCCAGACGATTGAAGCCCAGCCAGTTGAAACCGGTATTGCCGAGTTCGGGACGTCCGCCAAGATTGTTGTAGGTCAGGCCGTTCGTCATCAGCAATGCGATACCGCGGGCGACATAAAGGACGCCCAGCGAAGCGACGAAGGCTGGAACGCGCAGGTAGGCGACGAGCACGCCATTGACCGCGCCGACCACGCCGCCGAGAATGCAGGTCAGCACGACGACGGCCCAGACCGGCGGATAGAGGATAACGCCGAAGCTCGACAGCGTGACGCCCTGCATCAGGAAGCCGGCGATACAGCCGGCAAGGCCAAGTGTCGAGCCAACGGAAAGATCGATGCCGCCGTTGAGGATGACCAGCAGCATGCCGATGGCAAGGATGCCGAAAATCGCCACGTGCGAGGCCATGGTCAGGAAGTTACTGAGCGAGAAGTAGTAGGGCGACAGGAAGGAGAAGACCGCGATGATGACGATCAGCGCAAAGAAGGCGCGTCCTTCCAGGATCAGCCGCACGAGACTGAAATTCCGCCGCTGTCCGTTGGATACTGGTTTCTTATCTGTAATGTTCGTGACTGACATAATCAGTGCTCCATGAATGCGGCTAGTGCGCGACCACTGCTTCGCCCGAGGCGGCCATGATCTTTTCCTTGGTGACATCAGGACCGAATTCGGCAGAAATCTTGCCGCGGTGCATGACGATGATGCGATGGGCGATGCTCAGGCACTCGGCGACTTCCGACGTCGAATAGATCACCGCCAGCCCCTCCTTGGCGCGCTCGGCGAGCAGCTTGAAGACCTCAGCCTTCGCGCCGATGTCGATACCGCGGCTCGGCTCATCGAGCAGGATCACGCGAGGATCGGTTGCCAGCATCTTGCCGATGACGACCTTTTGCTGATTGCCGCCCGAAAGCGAGCCGATTGCCGCGTCGCCGCCGTCGGTCTTGATATGAACCTTGCGGATGGAGTCGCTGACCAGCGATCGCTCGCGGCCGCTCGAGGTGAAAAGACCCTTGGTGAAAGCGCCGATGCTCGCAAGCGACAGGTTCGAGCCGACGGTCATCGTTTGAACGAGACCGTCGCGCTGGCGATCTTCCGGCACCAGCACCAGCCCTTGTGCGATCCGGCCGGCAATGGAAAGACCGCCGACATCGGTGTTGCCGAGGAGGACCCGGCCGCCGCTCGACCGAAGCCGTCCCGCCACACATTCGAGCAGTTCGGTACGGCCGGCGCCCATCAGGCCGTAGATGCAGACGATCTCGCCGGCGCGAACCGCAAGCGACAGACGGTCGACGGCGTTATATGCGGCGCCCGACGGACCGGGAACGGTGAGATTGTCGATCGTCAGCGCCACATCGCCCATTTTATGGCCTGCCGGCGGGCTGCCGAGGTCGAAATTATCGCCGACCATGTTGCGCACGATCCATTCAAGATCGATGTCCTTGCGTTCGGCATAGGCGGTCATGTTGCCGTCGCGCAGAACGACGGCGTGATGGGTGATCTGCAGCGCCTCTTCCAGATGATGCGAGATATAGACGATCGACACGCCGCGGTTCGTCAGATCGCGAATGACCTTGAAGAGAACTTCGACTTCGCTGGCGCTCAGCGCCGAAGTCGGCTCGTCCATGATCAGGATGCGAGAATTGATCGACAAGGCGCGAGCGATTTCGACGATCTGCTGCTGGCCGAGGCGCAGATCCTCGACGGGTGTGAGCGGATCGATATTTTCTTCCAGCTCCTCCATCAGCGCCCGGGTCTGGCGCTCTTCCTCGGCAAAATCGACCACGCCGCCCTTCATGATCTCGCGACCCATGAAGATGTTGTCGCGGACGCTGAGATTGGGTGCCAGGCTCAATTCCTGGTGGATGATGGAAATGCCGCAGGCGCGCGCATGCGTGGAGGAGGCGAAGGAAATCGGTGCGCCATCGAGAATGATCTCGCCCGATGTCGGCTGGATGACGCCGGAGAGGATCTTCATCAGGGTGGATTTGCCGGCGCCGTTTTCACCGAAGAGGGTGGTGACTTCGCCGCGGCGAATATCGAAATTGACCCCCTTCAGCGCATGGACGCTGCCATAGGATTTGGCGACGTTGCGGGCGGCGAGAACGACTTCGCCCGTGGTCGTGCCATTGTGCTGGATCTGGCTCATTTCACATCGACCTTTACCGGGGTGACGAGCCAGTTCTTCGGATTGATGAGCTTGAAGACCCCGACGACCGTCGCCGTCTTGCCCGCGAGCTTTTCGGGGTCCAGGCTGCCGAGGGTCGCCTTCTTCATCTCGTTGTTGATGGCGGAGCCGGCGTCCTGATATTCGATCTGGTTGGTAAATTGCCCAAATTCGATCTTGCCCGTCGCATCGCGAAGATCGGTGCCGTTGATCGCAGGGCCTGTTTGTACCCGTATGGTGACGCCGTCAGGCAGGCCGTCGACCTTGAACTCGTTGAGATTGGCCTTGCGCTCGCCGAAGGTGCCGGTCAAGGAGACAGGAAGGACGGGTCCGGTGGTGGTAGCAACGCCGTATTTTGCGCCAGCGGCCTTCTTGTCGGCCAGAACCGCATTGGCGAGCGTCACGGCATCGACGGCGCGCTTCTCGACATCCGTCTGCACCTTCGGGAATTCGGCGGCGCCATAGGTCTCCGGCTGGAAGCCCTGCTCGCGCATGTCGTGTTCGGAGCCGATCTTGACCACCTTGGTATCGGCAGCGATGGCGCCGATGACGATCACCACCGCGGCGATGCCGGCGACGATCTTGAGCTTGGAGCCCGTCGGCTTGGCAGTTGCATATTGAGCTTGCGTATTCATGTTCAAACGACCTTGGGCATGTCAGCCGGAGTGCCTGATGGAAGAAAGGGAGAAAAGTGCCGCGATCCGGCTTAACGGAAGCGGGGCTTGCGCGTTCGCGCCTTTGAGCGCTCCGCTTGGCTTCCGGTTGCGCCGTCACCGGAAAGGAAATTCAACATCAGGAGCCTCCTCAATGTGCGGACGGCTGTCTCCTCCAGTCGCCCATCTTAGGTTCACAATTGCCGCATCCATGCGACATTTGTGATATAAGTATGTTAATTTCTGCATTTTATATGTTATAAATATTTAAGCGTGTCAACCATGATTTAACAAACCCTTTATTCGACCGGCCTCCGTGGGCCTCAGCACTCCCAGCCTTTTCACACTCGAAGCTTTCGCTTTAGGGGCTTTATTTCGAGCTTAGCCGACCGGCATCATTTTGGTCGACTTGGCATTAAAGCTTTTTGATAATAAATTGATATGTATAAGTATTGTAAGGAGATCGTGAGACGCCTCCCAACAGCCTCCCTGATTCGATCTGCGAGAGCCAGGTTGTTGATTCGTATTCCTCCAAAGCGTTGCTGCAGTCCTTCCTTGCCGCCGCCCGCCGATCAACCGCGCCCATTTTATATGAAAAAAATTACAATGCCAGAAAAATATTACTGTAACAACGATATTATTATGTTATAAAGCCGCGAGCTGATTGATGGGTCGCAGCTATGCTTGGGATCCATTGCGTGGCTGATGTCGGGTGCGCGCCGGTGCTTCGTTCGCGATCCTTCCCTTGGAGTGGGGAGTACGATGGCGACGATAGATGCGACCTGGCGTAGAATTATGCCCTTGGCCGCGTGGGGAGGAATGAAAATGTTTGTGATGGTTGCCGATGCTCCTGCCGCAGGGTGTCGTATGGTGGAGCTGGCGTGCAATGTCTAAAGGCGACGGGATCATCATCGGGATCGATGCGGGTACCTCGGTTCTGAAGGCGGTTGCCTTCGAGCTATCCGGACGGCAGATCGCTTCGGCTTCAGCGCGCAATCGCTATAAGACGGGAGAAGACGGATCGGTCACCCAATCGCTCGGCCAGACGTGGTCGGATTGTCTCAGTGCATTGCGCGGCCTTGGTGAGAAGGTGGGCAACCTTGCCGCCCGAACGGCGGCGATCGCGGTCACCGGACAAGGCGATGGCACCTGGCTCGTCGGCTCCGGCAATGCTCCGGTCGGTGATGCCTGGCTGTGGCTTGACGCCCGCGCGGCATCCACCGTCACGCGCCTGAGCGCCACGGCCGGCAACCGCGCCCGTTTCGAGGCGACGGGCACGGGGCTCAATACCTGCCAGCAGGGTGCGCAGCTCGCCCATATGGACCGCTTCATGCCCGAGCTTCTCGATCGGGCAGAGACGGCGCTGCATTGCAAGGACTGGCTCTACCTGAATCTCACCGGCATACGGGCAACCGATCCATCGGAAGCGAGCTTCACCTTCGGTAATTTCCGCAATCGCCGATATGATCCTGTTGTCATCGATGCGCTCGGCCTTGCCCGCCGGCGCTCGCTTCTGCCCGAGATTGTCGACGGAACCGAGATCAGCCATCCCTTGACGGAGGCTGCGGCCAAGGCCGCCGGTTTACGTGCCGGAACGCCGGTCTGCCTGGGTTACGTCGATATGGTCATGACCGCACTTGGCGCCGGCGTCCGCACTGGCGGCCAGAACGCCGCCTGCTCGACGATCGGATCGACCGGCGTGCATATGCGCGCCAAGGCGGTGCCCGATGTCCAGCTCAACGAAGAGGGGACGGGATATGTCATCGCCTTGCCGATCCCCGGTATCGTCACCCAGGTCCAGACGAACATGGGCGCAACCATCAATATCGATTGGATTCTCAAGGTTGCGGCGGATTTGATGTCCGCAGGCGGGAGCGAGGTTTCCTATTCCGACCTTATTCCTCGCATCGATGCGTGGTTTGCCGAAGCGCGTCCGACGAACCTTCTCTATCACCCCTATATTTCCGAGGCCGGCGAGCGCGGTCCCTTTGTCAATGCACATGCGCGTGCCGGCTTTACCGGACTTTCGACGCGGCACGGCTTTGCCGACATGCTGAGGGCCGTGGTCGAGGGGCTCGGCATGGCAACGCGCGATTGCTACGCGGCCATGGGCGACATGCCTTCGGAACTGCGCATCACCGGAGGAGCTGCTCGCTCGCGTGCGCTGCGTGGTTCGCTGTCGGCCGCCGTCAAGGCGCCGGTGCGCATTTCCGACCGCGAGGAGGCGGGGGCCGCAGGTGTCGCGATGATGGCCGCCGTCGCGATTGGTGCCTATCCGGACATGGACAGCTGCATTGTCGACTGGGTGACGCCGTTGCTGGGCGAGGCCGAGGCGCCCGATCCCGCAAATGTCGAACGCTATGACCGCCTGTTCGATGCCTACAAGGACGTGCGTCAGGCGCTCGCGCCCGCCTGGGACAAGCTGGCCCGGCACTAGCCGATACAAAGGCGGCGGGCGAGCGCCGCTCTTGAAGATTGAATTGATGATGCCCACAGCATTCGAACAAGGGCATCCCTAGGAGCATGAGATGATGGAACCGGAAATCTTTGATCTTTTCGTGATCGGCGGAGGCATCAATGGTGCCGGCATTGCTCGTGATGCGGCTGGGCGCGGCCTTTCGGTTATCATGTGCGAGAAGGGCGATCTCGCGGAAGGTACGTCCTCGCGCTCCGGCAAGCTGGTGCATGGCGGCCTGCGCTATCTTGAATATTACGAATTCCGCCTGGTGCGCGAGGCCCTGATCGAGCGCGAGGTGCTGCTCAATTCGGCAAGCCACATCATCTGGCCGATGCGCTTCGTACTGCCGCATAGCCCGACGGATCGTCCCGCATGGCTGGTGCGTCTTGGCCTCTTCCTCTACGATCATCTCGGCGGCCGCAAGAAGCTACCGGGTACCCGCTCGCTCGATCTTCATCGCGATCCGGAAGGGGCGCCGATCCTGGACCAATATTCCAAGGGTTTCGAATATTCCGACTGTTGGGTCGATGATGCCCGACTCGTCATTCTCAACGCTCTCGATGCTTCCGCCAAGGGCGCGCGGATACTGACGCGCACGGTTTGCGTCAGCGCGCGCCGCGATCAGGGGAACTGGCTCATTCAAATGCGTAACGAACGTTCCGGCGAGGTGCGGACCGTCCGCGCCCGCGTGCTGGTCAATGCTGCCGGCCCCTGGGTCAACGACATTATCGGCCGTGTCGTCGGCTCGAACAGCCAGCGCAGCGTCCGGCTCGTCAAGGGCAGCCACATCATCGTTCCGAAATTCTGGGCCGGCCAGCAGGCCTATCTCGTCCAGAACCATGACAAGCGCGTGATCTTCATCAACCCCTACGAGGGCGACAAGGCGCTGATCGGTACGACTGATATTCCCTATGAGGGCAAGCCGGAAGAGGTGAAGGCCGACGAGAAGGAAATCGATTATCTGATCACCGCGGTCAATCGCTATTTCAAGGAGAAGCTCCGCCGCTATGACGTGCTCGAGAGTTTCTCCGGCGTCCGCCCGCTGTTCGACGATGGCAAGGGCAACCCGTCTGCTGTCACGCGCGACTATGTCTTCGATCTCGATGAGACTGGCGGTGCGCCGCTCCTGAGCGTCTTCGGCGGCAAGATCACCACCTTCCGCAAGCTTTCCGAGCACGCGATGCAGCGCCTTGCAAAATTCTTTCCGAAGATGGGCGGCGACTGGACGCGGGGTGCCACGCTTCCGGGCGGCGAGATCCCGAATGCCGATTACGTTGCCTTTGCCGATACCCTGCGGGCGGCCTATCCCTGGATGCCGCGAGCGCTCGTCAATCACTACGGCCATCTTTATGGCGCCCGCACCAGGCAGATCGTCGGCAATGCGACGTCGCTCGCAGAACTCGGTCGCCATTTCGGCGGCAATCTCTATGAGGCTGAGGTTCGCTATCTCGTGGCTTCTGAATGGGCGCAGGCGGCCGAAGACGTGCTGATGCGTCGCACCAAGGAGGGTCTGCGCATGACGGCCGAAGAGAAGGCGGATTTCGCGGCATGGTTCGACGCCGAGTTGGCGCTGGCCGCCTGAACCAACAGACCTTGCCGGGAGACCTAAAATGCCCTTGACGCTTTCACTCAACACCAACCCGCTTGTCAATCGCTTTGCCGAGCCGGCCGACCTGATCGAGACGGTTGCGCGCGATCTGCGCATCCGTGATCTGCAGTTGACGCATGAATTCATCAATCCGAGCTGGCAGGCGCCGGTCATTCGCCGCCTGACGCGCGACATGCAGGCGGCATTGAAGCGCACCGGCGTTCGCGTAACCTCAGGCATGACCGGTCCTTATGGCCGTCTCAACCATTTCGGCCATCCCGACAAGGATGTTCGCCGCTATTATGTCGACTGGTTCAAGACCTTTGCCGATATCACCGCCGATCTCGGTGGTCATTCCGTCGGAACGCAGTTCGCAATCTTCACTTACAAGGATTATGACGACCCGGTCCGGCGCGAGGAGTTGATCGAGATCGCGATCGAGTGCTGGGACGAGGTGGCCGAACATGCCCGGGCTGCCGGCCTCTCCTACATCTTCTGGGAGCCGATGAGCATCGGCCGCGAATTCGGCGAGACGATCGATGCCTGCCTTTCCCTGCAGGACAGACTGACGAAGGCGCCCTTCGCGATCCCGATGTGGATGATGGCCGATATCGACCATGGCGATGTCACCTCGTCCAATCCCGACGATTATGATCCATATGCCTGGGCGCGTGCCGTGCCGAAGGTTTCGCCGATCATCCATATCAAGCAGAGCCTGATGGATAAGGGTGGGCATCGCCCCTTCACGGCGGAGTTCAATGCCAAGGGCCGCATCCAGCCCGAACCATTGCTCAAGGCGTTTGCCGAAGGTGGTGCCAAGGACAACGAAATCTGCCTGGAATTGTCGTTCAAGGAGCGCGAACCGAACGATCGTCAGGTCATCGCGCAGATTGCCGAAAGCATCGCCTTCTGGGCGCCCCATATCGACACGGGCGCTGGTGACTTGCATATCTAGCCGGTGGGGTGGCCGATTCCCTGAACGCCAAATCATATCGAGGAGGTAGCCGGATCGGGGCGCTATGGCTGGAGAGAACAGGCGAGGGACTATGCGGAGCGAATTGAAAGGGAACGGGCGATGACGGATGCTGATGCTTCGCTCGCCGTGCGGGCGGCCTGGTTGCACTATGCCGGCGGGCTGACGCAGTCCGAAGTGGCGAAACGTCTCGGCGTTCCCTCGGTGAAGGCGCATCGCCTGATTGCGCGCGCGGTTGCCGAAGGCGTCGTCAAGGTGATGATCGACGGCGATATCGTCGAATGCGTCGAGCTCGAAACCGAGCTTTCGGCACGGTTTGGGCTGCAATATTGTGAGGTCGCGCCCGATCTCGGCGAAGAAGGCTTCGAGTTTCGCGCGCTCGGTCAGGCGGGCGCCGGCTTCCTGCGGCGTGAGATCGAAGGCGGCAGCAACAAGGTAATCGGCCTCGGCCACGGGCGAACGCTCTCCTCTGCCGTGCATCACATGGCGCGCGTCAGCGCCAAGGACTTACGCTTCGTCTCGCTGCTCGGCGGGCTTACCAGAAACTACGCAGCCAACCCCTATGACGTCATGCATCGCATCGCGGAGAAGACCGGCATGCAATCGCATGTGATGCCGGTACCGTTCTTCGCCAATACCCGCGAAGACCGCGACGTGCTGCTTGCCCAGCGCGGCGTGAAGGAAGTCTTCGATCTTGCAAACGGCGCCGATCTTAAGCTGGTCGGTCTCGGCACGGTCGACACCGATGCACAGCTCGTCTTGTCGGGGATGGTGGAGCCGAAGGAGATCAAGGAGATCACTGCGGCCGGTGGCGTCGGCGAAATTCTCGGCCATTTCTTCGATGCCGACGGCAATATCCTTGAGACCACGCTGACATCTCGCACATTGTCTGCCTCCTTGCCGCGCACGAATAGCGAGCGGCTGGTGGCACTATCAGGCGGATTACCGAAGGTCGAGGCCATCCGCGCGGTCCTAAAGAGCCGCTGTCTCTATGGGTTGATCACGGACGAGAAAACAGCGCAGGCACTGTTGAAGAGCGAGGAGTGATACTGCCTGCGAGAACATGAATTTACCTCAATGTAACAATAAAAATGTTGAATTGTTAGATCTTGATGTTATACTTTTCGAAGTTCCATTTCGGACCAACGGTCGGAGTGCAAGGTGAAACGGGAAGAGCGCCAGCAATCGATCATCAATCTGCTCATCGAGCATAAGACCGTCGATCTCGACGATCTGGCGGATCGGTTCGCCGTATCGAAGATGACGATCCACCGTGATCTCGATGATCTCGAGCAGGCCGGCGTGCTGCGCAAGGTTCGCGGCGGCGCGACCATCGATGCCGGCACCCAGTTCGAAAGCGATTTCCGTTTCCGCGAGCGCCAGGGCCATGACGAAAAGCTCGCCATGGCGCGCGCTGCACTCGATCTGGTCGAGCCCGGCATGACCGTCATGATCAATGACGGGTCCATGGCCGCCGTTTTAGGCGAGATGCTGTTGCAGAAGCGGCCGCTGACGCTCATCACTAACAATGCCGCGATCATAGACCGCATGAAGAACGAAAGCGGCATTACGCTGATCGCGCTCGGCGGCGTCTATTCCGCGAAGTTCAACGCCTTTCTCGGCGTCGTCACCGAGGAGGCGCTGTCGCGGCTGAGGGCCGATATCGCCTTCCTGTCGACGCCAGCCGTTTCCGGTAGGCTCGCCTATCATATGGACGACAACGTCGTGCGCACGAAGCGGGCGATGATTGCGTCGGCGGCAAAAAGCTGCCTCCTCGTCAGCCATCAGCGCATTGGGCATACGGCCCTGCATGTGATGGCCGATCTGAGCGATTTCGATGCCGTGATTACCGATCACACGCCTGACGCCGCCATTGTCGAGCAATTTCGCCGCGACGGCATCGCCCTTACCATCGCCTCGAACCAGGATATGACATGACAGAGAAGCCTCGCTATTGGATCGGCACGAGCTGGAAGATGAACAAGACGCTGGCGGAGGCACGCGCTTTCGCCGAGGCGCTGCGTGCTGCCGATACCCTGCGCGATGATCGCATTCAGCGTTTCATCATTCCGCCGTTCACGGCCGTGCGCGAGGTCAAGTCGATCCTGTCGGAAAGCTCCGTGAAGGTCGGTGCCCAAAACATGCATTGGGCCGATCAGGGTGCCTGGACGGGGGAAATCTCGCCGCTGATGCTGAAGGATTGCAATCTCGACATCGTCGAGCTCGGCCATTCGGAGCGTCGCGAGTATTTTGGCGAGACCAACGAAACCGTCGGTCTCAAGACCGAGGCGGCTGTCCGTCATGGCCTGATCCCGCTGATTTGCATCGGTGAGACGCTGGCTGATCGCGAAAGCGGCCGTGCAACGGAGATTCTAAGCGAGCAGGTCGTCGGTGCTCTGTCGAAGCTCTCCGACGCCCAGAAGCAGACTGAAATCCTGCTGGCCTACGAGCCGGTCTGGGCGATCGGCGAAAAGGGGATCCCCGCCGAGCCTTCCTATGCCGATGCGCGCCAGGCCGAGATCATTGCGATCGCGCAAAAGGTGCTCGGCCGAAAGATTCCATGCCTCTACGGCGGATCCGTCAATCCGCAAAACTGTGAAGAACTCATATCCTGCCCGAATGTAGACGGGCTTTTCATCGGCCGCTCCGCCTGGAACGTCGGAGGCTATCTCGACATCCTCGCCAAGTGCGCCGCCAAACTCTGAGGAGACATATCATGAAGCTTGCTATTGCTGGTGACAGCGCCGGTGAAGGTCTCGCCAAGGTTCTCGCCGATCATCTGAAGGAGCGTTTCGAGGTGAGCGAAGTATCGCGCACCGATGAAGGCCCCGATGCGTTTTACGCCAATCTCGCCGACCGCGTCGCCTCCGGCGTCATCGACGGCACCTATGACAAGGCGATCCTCGTCTGCGGCACCGGCATCGGCGTCTGCATCTCGGCCAACAAGGTGCCGGGCATTCGTGCTGCTTTGACCCATGACACCTATTCGGCAGAACGCGCAGCGCTCTCGAACAACGCCCAGATCATCACCATGGGCGCCCGCGTCATCGGCACCGAACTCGCCAAGGCGATTGCCGACGCCTTCCTGGCGCAGACCTTCGACGAAAACGGTCGCTCGGCCGGCAACGTCAAGGCCATGAACGAGGTCGATGCGAAGTACAACGCCCGCTAAGGGTGATTTCAAGTGAGGTCATGCCACGCGGATGGCCGTCTCCCAGCCGGATCGAGCTCAAACGACAGGCGAAGGCGCTTAAAGCGCCTTCGCCTGATTGGTTTCGTCATCCGGTGAGGAGATTGTGGATCGCGATAGGCGAGTTGCCTTGTCACAGCCTGTCAGGCAGCTGGTGCCAGTGATTGCGTGGCCGCCTGATGGCGCGCCCAGGCGATACCGTCTTCGAGCGAGGTCGCGCGGTAGGCGAGATCGGTACCACCGGAAAATGCCGCCATGAACCGACGTATCTTGCCGTAGCTATTGTCCAGCACGGCATGTGGGCGTCCAAGCAGGATCGAGCAGATGTGGACATGCAGCCGGTCTGTGACGATCGCGCGGCCGCGGGAGATCTGGCGGATGCCCCGCCGCAACCGGTTATGCGCGGCAGCGTCGAGTTTGCGCAGCCGTATCTCGGCCGGCTTGAGGGCGAGCAAAGCCGTTGCCGCACCAAACGCCTTGGAGATGCGTACACGCTTGGCGGATTCGGTCGTCCAATCCTCTTTCGGAATATCAGGATAGGCCGAAAGGTTGGCATCTCCGACCTTCTCGAGATCCGATCTCAACATGGCAAGGACGTCAAACTCCGGTTCATCCGGCCGGATCGGACCGATGCTGAAGGCCATGTCCGGGCAAAGACGCACTTCGCAGTCGAAGTGCTTATGGGCGAACTCTTTCGATTCTTCGTCGCGCACCAGCAATACGAAATGCTTATGGCGTCCGATGACGCGGGCGCTTTCCTCGATCCGTGCTTGGGACTTGTAATGGATGGATTGCGGGAACTGGATCACCTGCCGATTGGGAAATCGTTCCAGAACCCGTTCACGAAAGTCCTGATGCGCATCCCAGATGTCGCCGAAATTGCCGCCGCCATGAATGAAGATCGGGCCGGTCGGCATGGTGTGCTCGAGTTGCTCGGGCGAGAAGTCGTCGATTCGCGAGACATAGGCCGGGCGCTTGCCGTATCGCCGGTTGAGATAAGCCATTTCGCCGAGCCAAATGGCGGAGTCACCGCAATTGCGGATATCAGGAAAATCGAGGATCGCCAGCGGCTCATCTTTGCTGATGTAATCCTTCAGGCAATCGTGGATCATATTGTCCAGTTTCGCGATCAGCTGTTGATTTGATTGTAACGTCATTTCCCCATTCCCCCGTTTAGATGACAGGTCAGTCTCCGGCCGACATCGGCCGCGCGTTTTCAGGCAGGACGAAGTCTCGGCAGCACTTTGCCGAGTATGTTTCGAACCTCCGTTTCCGGGCCGGCCGGCCGCCTCATCAACGTCCACAGCAGGAGCGTCGAACCGCAATAGAGCAGGCCGCCAAGCAGGATCAGGATGGCGAGGTGCGTCACGAGCACGAGCTTGTCGTCCGTGTAGGCAAGATGGCTCGAGGCGAGCGAGACGCCTGCCGCCATGATGGCGACACTCACGAGTGCCCGAAGGTTCACCGACAATTGCCTGGCAACGCTGATGCCGGTGAAGCGCCGCACGAGCATCATATTGACGGCGGTACTGAAGAGGCCTGTGAAGACGCGGCCGGCAATGACCCCCGGCAGACCATAAAGCAGCAGGCCGCCGATCATGATCGGCACGCGCAGGCAGAACATCTGCGTGTCCCGGACGAAGAGCACGCGCGTCTCGCCTTTGGCCATGCCAAGCGGCTGCACCAGCGAGCCCAGCGTCTGCAGCGCAAAGACAGAGGCCAGCGACTGGATGATGAAGATGACAGGGGCCCATTTGTCGCCGAGCGCGAGCCTCACCAACGGATCGGCGGTCACGGCAACGCCGATGCCGGCTGGAAGGGCGACGGCGGCAACCAGCGCCTGCACGCGCTGATAAGCGGCAGCGAGCCTGCCTGGATCGTTGTGAATGCCAGCAAAAGCCGGATAGATGGTCTGGGTAAGGGGCGCGGTCGCCTCCCGCGTCGGCATCATGGCGAGGTTGCTGCCGACCGAATAATAGCCGAGCTGGATGCCGCCAAGCATCTTGCCGACAAGCAGATAGTCGAAGCGCCAGTTGAGCGTGCTGACGATCTGGCCTGCGGTCAGCCAGGCGGAGAAGGAGAAGAACTCCCGCATATGCTGGAAAGTGATCCTGGGCCGGAACGGCAGCACGAGATAGGAGACGATGACATTCGTCGCCTGGCTGATCAGCGTGCCGACGATTAGTGCCCAATAGCTTTGATAGATGACGGCGATCGCAACCGAGGCGACGAAGCCCGCGAACTTCTGCGAAACGGCGAGCACGAACTCCTGCCAGAAGATCAGATCGCGCTGCAGCATGATGCGCCGCGGATTTGTAAGGCCGCCCATCAGCATGCTGATACCAAGAGCGAACATGACACCCGTCAGCCTCGGCTCATTGAACAGGGCGGCCGCCGGATAGGCAAAGATCGCAAACAGGATGCAGATCGCCAGCCCGCGTGCGGCATTCAGCGTCCAGGCAGCACTGAAATGGGATTCATCCGGTGCATCGTGGCGGATCAGCGCCTCGGAAAGGGAAAGCTCGGTAACAGTCGTGACGATCATGAGGATCGTCATGCCCAAAGCAACCACGCCGAAGTCGGCGGGCGCCAGATAGCGGGCCAGTACGAAGGTGCTGAGTGTTGCAAGCCCGTTCACGATGGTTCGAGACAGGCTTAACCACATGCTTCCCTTGACGAGCCGTCCCGTGATGCTGCTCATGCGATACTGAAGTCCCACTGCGCTATGAGGCGACCTCTTAACCGCACGAATATTCCTTGCCATAACAGCGTCTTAACCGCTGGAATGGCTGCACAGGATTATACAGGATCATATGGTCGCTATGGATGGGGCGGACCCCGGCGTATGAGCGGGAACTAGTTCAGCGAATCCTTAAGTCAACATTTCCAATTCATTTTCACGTCAGTTTTAGTTCATTTTCGCATCATTTTCTTTGCGATGCAGCATTTGCCCTTCATAGGACCAAAATTGGTAAGGTTGATGCTGAGAACGCCCCCTCTGCAGGCACGAAGGCTTCGCTTTAGATTGCTCACAGCGCCGGAGGACGCAAAAGCCCGGGCGATGAGAAACCGCCCGGGCTTCTTGTCTGCGCGTTAAGCCGAGGGGGCTTTATTTGCCGCTTCTGGTCGCGAGCCACCGCTTGAATTCGACATTCGTGTCTGTCTGGATGGCGCCGACGCCGGCGTCAACGAGTGCTCCCCATACGCCTTCAGGGTCGCTAAGCGCCCGGCTATCGTTGAAGTCGAGATTGTAGGAGACATCGAGCGTATTGATCCAGAGCCGGATATTTTGACGCTCCAGTTCCTCGCGCCCGGCGGCAAGATCGGCAATGTCGGTAAATTTCACTTCGACCATCGGCGCCTTGAGCGGTTCGATCATTCTGAGGTCTTCGATGAATTTTCCGGGCCGGACAGGAAACATCGGCATATGCGGGATCGAGCCGAACCAATCGGCGTCCAGCACCGGGAAACGGCCGCTTTGCGGCTCGACATCCGACTTGATGATGACGTGATCCTCAGCACCCAGCCGCCGCACTGCAGCGATAACCTGCGGCAGTTCGCGGGGGAATTTCGTGTCGATATTGACGAAGACGCGTCCGCGCGCCTCCTCCAGCGCTTCTTCGAGCGTGGGAACGCGTTCATCCGTCAATGCTGCCATCTCTCCGCCGGCGCCGGCGCGCAGTCGGGCCGCGCGGATTGTGGCAAAGCTGCTCGCTCCGACGACACCCCCGGCGGAGGTGGTGCGGTCCAGCGTCTTGTCGTGAATGACGACGAGATGGCCGTCGGCAGTCGCCTGCGTGTCGATTTCGACGAATTCCACGCCAAGCTCGGCTGCCGCACGGATTGCCGCCAATGAATTTTCGGGAGCTGCCGACCAAAGCCCACGATGGGCAATCGTCAGAATGTTTGGATTGGACAGGGAGAGGAGGTCGTAAATATCGGCATTGCGGGATGAGGGCGAGATGGCGGTCTGGCTATGCATGAGAAAAGCTTTCGTGAGCTGTCGGTTTTCAGGCGGAATGAGCGGATGCGAGGTTTGATGTCGAATGTGAGCGCCAATGGCTATGGCCGACGCGGTGTATTGGCGCCGATCGCTGCTATGGCTATTAATACACATAAGGTGTAATATTTATGACGAGCAGCCGCGAATAGGTGGGGATTTGGATTGTGCCCGGACAGGCGAGCGGCTAGGTCGGAATCATAGTATCGGGATTGCAGTCATGGCAGCGCTGGAAAAATCCCCATTGGCAAGCGAGAACGAGCGCCTCATTCTCGATATTGTCCGCAGCCGCGAGCCGATCCCGCGCGCGACCATTACTGCCTATACCAATTTGACGCAGCAATCCGTGCATCGTCTCGTCCAGGCGCTGACGGCTCGCGGCTTGCTTCGCGCCGGTGCGCCGTTCAAGGGCGCACGCGGGCAGCCGAGCCCGACGATCGAATTGGAACGGCAGGCGGTCTATTCGGTCGGTATTTCCGTCAATACCGATGCGGTGACGCTGTCGCTCGCCGATTTCGGCTGCGATGTCGTCGATCAGGAGGTGTTGAGGGGCGTGCCCGCCGATCGCAAGGCAACGCTGGCAATGCTTGCCGAGAAACTGGGGTCGATCCTGGCGCGCCGTGAAATATCGCGTGCAAATCTCATCGGACTTGGCTTTGCCATGTCGGGCTTCTTTGTCGGCGATGATCGTCGCTTCAATGCTCCGGAGCCGCTGCGCGACTGGTCTTTAGTCGATCTGCAGCCGGAGCTCGAGCAAGTGTTCGCATTGCCGGCCTGGTTGGAAAACAACGCAACGACAGGCGCAATCGGTGAGAGCCTGCGCGGTGTGGGGCGCTGGTGCAAGACCTTCGCATACCTGTCCTTCAATTATGGATTTGGCGGCGGTCTTGTTCTGGAGGGAAGGCCTTATTTGGGCTTCCACGGCAATGCTGGGGAATTCAGCGTCATCTACGATCCGGACGAGATGCTGCGCCGGCCAGCTTTGCAATATCTCATCGCCACATTGCGGGAGAGGGGCGTCGAGATAGGCTCCATCGAGGAACTGAAACAGAATTTCGACCCTTCCTGGCCCGGCGTCGAGAGCTGGCTTTCCGAGACCGTGCCGATGCTCGACCGTCTGATCGCCACGCTTGCCGGGGTGATCGATCCGCAAGCCATTGTCTTCGGTGGCCAGTTGCCGCCCGAGCTTGGACGAATGATGATCGCGCGCGCCCGCCTACCGTCGCAGCGTCCGCACCGTTATGGCGCCGCACCGCCGGGACCGCGGCTGGTTCTCAGCGAAACCAAAGGTGACGCCAGCGCGATCGGCGCGGCTCTGCTGCCGTTGAAGTTCCGGTATTTCTTGTGAGCGTGCCGAGCGCCTGTCATGCGGGATTACCGGATGACACCGGTATTTGCCAGCTTTCCGGCAAGTCGGTAAAATAACCCCACGAGGCCCAGGAGAGATCATCTCTATTGCTTGGTCGCGTCGCCAGCCGCCATTCCGGGGGATCGGGGAAACCGTGCCAAATCAGCCGCATCAAAAGCATGTCCTCACCGTCGCACGTCGCATAAAATTCGGCATCTAAGCTGCGAAGGTCGCTTGCTTCAATGCCGAATACCGAATGGTCGGCATTGAATAGGGAAGCCCAGATAATCGTCTTTGCAGCTCTCTTCTGAAATCCAGCCAACTGTAAGTCCGCCACCTCGTCGGGGGCATCCCATGGGTCAGCTTCCCAATCGTTCGACGTCGAGTTCATGCGATCCAATTGCTTCATAGACTGTCCATTCGATCCGCTTCTCGGCCTTGAGAGGCGATAGTCTATGGCGACATGGCGTGGTCTGCCAGCAAAGCTTCTCTCATTGTCGTTCCCCTGTGCAGATGCCGCCAAATACGCCTGTTGGCAAACGGATCAAATTCGCCCAGAGCACGGAAACGGTTGGTCGACGGATTTCAGTTCCGCATCATCCACGGTTCAGTGCTTTGTCAGAACCGCTTGCTAATGCACGGCCCATATTTTCTGGACGACCGTATTGGCGCGTAAAACTGCAATCATTGTTGGCAACGGAAAGCTGGAACGCGATATCGCCGGTATCGTGGACGAGGCGCAATTCGTCATGCGTTTCAATGAGCCGGTCCTTTCCGGAGGCATGAGCGGCGAGCGCACTGACATGATCATGCTGGCCGCCTCGAGCAAGATCTTGTATCGGCGGCTTTTGGATCCAAGTTTCATGGATAACGCCGCGCTCAAGGCCGCAAAGGTCTTCATGCTGGCCTATCACCCCGATATCATCCGCAAATATCACCCCCGACCCAACATCTTCCAGCGTCTGCAGGGTCGAAAGGCTGACTGGACGATGCAGGCAATCGAGTTGCTGGGCAGGGCCGGCAAGGAGATCCGCATCATGCCACCGCAGACCTATATGGATGGCTGCGACGAGCTCGGCATTTCCGGGTCCTGCATGCACAAGGTCTTTCCCAGCACCGGCTTCCTTGGCATCCGTTATGTCCTCGCAAGGTTTCCCGCGTCCGAATGGGACATCAAGCTATGCGGCTTCAGCTGGGAAGGGTGGAAGCGGCATGATTGGCAGAGCGAGCGCAGCTGGGCCGAAAACAAGATTGCCAATGATCGCGTCAGCCTGATCGCCTGATCAAACCGGTGTTCTTCATGGATAAAGTCTGGCGGCTTACTGGCTATTGTCGCTGCCGAGCAGCCCACGAAGCTCCGGCAATTTGTCGTTGACCAGCCAGCCATAATAATTTTCTTCCGGCAGTTTCTTACTGCCCGAAGCATCCGCCGCTTGCCGCAAGGCAGCCGCACGGCGGCGCGGCTGGCCGACATTGTAAAGTGTGGCCGTCAGGCCGGGATTGTCGGTGATGTCGAAGCCTTCCGCGCGATAGGCGTCGATGGCATCCTTTACGATGGCGGCTATATAGATCACGCTGCGATCGGGGTCCATGATGTCGCGATAGATCGCCTGCGGATCGTCGACGGACAGCTTCGGCAGGCCGCTGGTCGCATGGACGAGATCGGTGACTTCAAGGGCGGTCAAAGGGCTGATCTGTCCAAGGCCGAAGGTCTGGCCGGCAAAGAAAGGCTGGAAGAAGGCGCGCTGGAACGTCATGTTTTCGTAAGCGACGCCGTCGACGACCTTGCCTCGGAAATTCTTGTCCCAGGTCTCGTCACGGCATTCCCACAATTCGGCGCTGCCGGTGAAGGCATTGCAATGGGCGAATTCCGGCTTCTTCAGGAAGGCCTGGACCGTCACGTCCTTATAGGCGAACTTGAAATCGGACTGCGAATAGGCGAGCGCCTTGACGTAGTAGGACTTCACCCTGTTGACGATCGTGATGTTGTAGGTGTGTTCGCCGACAAGGGCGCCAACGATGTGGATGGGGTCGATCTGGTAGGTCTGCCCGGCCTTCCTGATCGAGGCCATCAGCTCCTTATCGTCGCGAAGCACGCCGATGATCTTCCGATATTTCTCGTCGTAGGTGGTGTTGAAGGCCTTAGCCCGCAGTACCGAGGTATTGGGTATGGGTGGCTGAACGCTGTTGCGATTGCCTGGCGGCACGCGCACGAGCTCACGCGCAGAAACCGCGTTCGTCAATGCAAAGATAAAAAGAAGACCGAGTGCCGGGAGTATCGACAGGCGTGTTCGCATTCGCAAAGTGGCTTTCCAAAAATATTCCCCTGCGCGGGGACGATCTTGATACGCGATCGCTATCCGAAGGCAAGAGCGCAAGCTTCTTCCGTCTCACGAATCACAATAAACTTCGATCAAAGCAGCTCTCGGCTGTAGAGGCATAGGGATATGGCCGTCCAGGGTTGCGTTCCGTGGTCCGGGCTTTCGAAAGGATGTCGATGCAACATCTCGTGATCGCAGGGAGCATCTTGCTTGCAGCCGCCCCCGGCGAAGCCTTGCCGACGATGGCGGATGTTCCGGCGCTGGCCAAGGCGGCGGTCGCGCGGCGCATAGAGGTGCCGCCCTCAGCCATCCATATTCTGGCAGCCAAGCCAAGCGAACGAATGCCGGGCTTCGTCGTTTGCGGCCGTGTCGATACGGAAACTGCGAATGGCGGCGCCGGCGCGGAGGGCGGAGAACGCTTCTTCGTCGTCATCCCTGGCAATTTTGCCATCCTGGATCAGGACGGCAATGGTCTGGTCGACAGCTATTGGGCCGCCAATCACTGCGAGTGAGACGCCAGTGCCTTGCTGATCATGGCAAGCTCTTCGGGTGTGCGACCGGATTCCAGCCGAACCCAATCGTTCGGATTATCGGCCGTTTGACGCTTGATGAAAGTGTAGCCCGTTCCGCTCCAGTTTTTAACTGCATCGGTGAGATTGTCGAGGATGAGGTCGCCGTCATTCGTGCGCGCCATCAGGACAAGATGTCCCTCGTTATGGGTGTCGAGGACCACCGTCAGCAGCAGGGTAGATCGTGGCCAACCTGCTTCGACGAGCAATTTCTTCTTTAAGAGAACATAGTCATTGCAGTTGCCGGCACCGTCATCGGGATAGGTCCACCAGTTGATGATGCCGAGCTTGTAGATGCCGTAATGATCGTTGTCGTCGACACCCTCGATCTCATGATTGACGAGACTGTTGATCTGCTGCAGCTGCTCCCAGCGGTCATGATCGAGATCCGCGAACTCCACGCTCTTTTGGCCGGCCACGCATTCGGCTGGCTGCGCCTTACAGAAGCTCGTCCAGCCGACGGGCACGCTCGCTTCCGTCACCTCACGCGCAAACTGATGTGCGTGTGCCGCGGCGGTATTGGCCACGGGTTTTGCCGTTGTCGCTGTCGAAAACAGCAGGCCGGCGACGAAGAGAAAGCTTGCAGCGACGAGAAGTGAACGCATACTCGGCTCCATGAGTTGGGCTCATGAAATCCGACGCGGTCAAATTTATTCGGAAAAAGATTATTCGCATTTTATCGAACCGGCGCTTTTGACCGGTACGGCAATCGGGGACGTCCATTCCTGTGCCGAACTTATGATTTCCGATCGGTTACGAAGCGTGCCCATAGCGGGTACGACCTGAATGTCGGCAAAAAAGATATGGAATTTCATTCACATATTCCACTATCGGAAGAACATCTGGCGTGTTTATGATTTGTTTGTCTTAAATGCGAATCTCCATCGCGGATGGACGATGGAACAGCCACGGAATTGCTCGGGAGGCCTTTATGATCGACGATATTCTCGACCGGATGACGCTTGAAGAACAGGCTTCGCTGCTGTCCGGCGCTGATTTCTGGACCACGGTGCCGGTCGAGCGCCTTGGTGTCCCGAAGATCAAGGTCACGGATGGGCCGAACGGAGCCCGTGGTGCCGGCTCGCTGGTTGCCGGCGTCAATGCGGCCTGTTTTCCCGTCGCGATCGCGCTTGGTGCGACATGGAATCCGGCCCTTGTCGAACGAATGGGCGTGGCACTCGCCGGCCAGGCCAAGAGCAAGGGCGCCTCGGTGCTGTTGGCGCCGACGGTCAACATTCACCGCTCCGGCCTGAATGGCCGCAATTTCGAATGCTATTCCGAAGATCCGGTGCTGACGGCCGAGCTTGCCGTCGCCTATATCCAGGGCGTGCAGAGTCAGGGTATTGCCGCCACGATCAAGCATTTTGCAGGCAATGAATCCGAGATCGAGCGTCAGACGATGTCGTCGGATATCGACGAACGCGCCCTTCGCGAAATCTATCTGCCGCCGTTCGAGCAGGCTGTGAAGAAGGCCGGCGTCATGGCCGTCATGTCCTCCTATAACAGGCTGAACGGCACCTATACGAGCGAGCATCCCTGGCTGCTGACCAAAGTCTTGCGGGAGGAGTGGGGATTCGACGGCATCGTCATGTCGGACTGGTTCGGCTCGCATTCGACGGCGGCGACCGTCAATGCCGGGCTCGATCTCGAAATGCCCGGTCCGACGCGCGACCGTGGCGAAAAGCTGGTGGCGGCCGTGCGCAACGGCGAAGTCGAGGCGGAAACGGTGCGTGAGGCTGCCCGCCGCATTCTGACATTGCTAGAGCGGGTCGGCGCCTTCGAGAAGGCGCCCGATTTGAGCGAGCATGCGCTCGATCTGCTGGAAGATCGCGCTCTGATCCGCCAACTCGGAGCCGAGGGGGCCGTGCTCTTGAAGAACGACGGCATCTTGCCACTGCACAAGGCCGGGCTCGGGCATGTGGCGGTTATCGGGCCGAATGCTGCCGAAGCTCGTGTCATGGGTGGGGGCAGCGCCCAGATCGCCGCCCACTATAGGGTCAGCCCATTGGAAGGCATCCGGCAGGTACTATCGAACGCCAACAGCATTCACCATGCCGCCGGCTGCCGCAACAATCGCCTGATCAGCGTCTTCTCCGGCGAGATGCGGGTGGACTATTTTAAAGGCCGCAAGCTTGCAGGACCGGTGATCGCCACCGAAACCGCGAGCAAGGGCGAATTCTTCTGGTTCGACCTGCCATCTTCGGAACTCGATCCCAACGAATTCTCCGCCCGCATGACGGCCTCCTATGTGCCGACGGAGAGCGGCGAGCATGTATTCGGCATGACGAATGCGGGTCTCGCCAAGCTCTTTGTCGACGGCAAGCTCGTCGTGAATGGCTATGACGGCTGGGCTCGAGGAGACAATTATTTCGGCACGGCCAATGCCGAGCAGCGGCAAAGCATCCATCTGGAAGCCGGACAGAGCTACAAGGTGGTGGTCGAATATTGCTCGTCCGCGACGACCGAGGAGGGGATCAATCTGACGGCGGTGCGCTTCGGCGTGGAGAAGCCGCTTGGCGAAGAGGCCATGCTCGATGCCGTCCAAAAGGCAAGCGATGCAGATATCGTTCTGCTCTTTGTCGGCCGCGACGGCGAGTGGGATACGGAAGGCTTCGATCTGCCCGACATGCGCCTGCCGGGCCGGCAAGAGGAATTGATCGACCGGGTGGCGGCCGCCAATGCCAATACGATTGTCGTGCTGCAGACCGGTGGCCCCATCGAGATGCCGTGGCTCGGCAAGGTTCGGGCCGTGCTGCAGATGTGGTATCCCGGCCAGGAGCTCGGCCATGCCGTTGCCGATGTGCTCTTCGGCGATGTCGAGCCCGGCGGGCGCCTGCCGCAGACCTTTCCGAAACACCTGTCGGATAATTCCGCAATCGTTGGCGACGCATCCGTCTATCCCGGCAAGGATGGACATGTGCGCTACGCCGAGGGCGTTTTCGTCGGATATCGCCATCACGACACGCGCGATATCGAGCCCTTGTTTCCCTTCGGCTTCGGTCTTGGCTATACGCGATTTTCTTGGGGCGAGGCGCAGGCTTCGGCAACAAGGATGGGCGCGGAGGGTGTCACCGTAACAGTCGAGGTCACCAATACCGGCGATAGAACCGGTTCCGAACTCGTGCAGCTTTACGTGCGCGCGCTTGCTTCCACTATCGAGCGGCCGGACAAGGAGTTGCGCGCCTTTGCCAAGCTTCGGCTGATGCCGGGTGAAAAAGGCACCGCCTCGCTTGTCGTTCGTCCGCGCGATCTGAGCTATTTCGACGAGCGGATCGGAGCATTTCGAGCCATCGCCGGTCGCTATGAGTTTCTCGTGGCCGCCAACGCCCTCGATATCCGCTCAGCTGTGACGGTCGAGCTTGCAAGCGAATGGATCGGCGAGGTTTCGGATCGTTCGATCTGATATTGCGAACGGCAGCAGCTGACGAAATCGAGCTTAAGTAAAGGAGGGCGCAGGTCTGCGCCCACAATTGCCGTAGATATCGCCTCGACGCGGGGTGGAATTTCCTAGCGACGGCGCATGCGATGGGGCGGAAGCCGGCCGGAAAAAGCCGATGCCTCGTCGTCCTCTGCCGATGCTTCTACTTGAAAGATTTGCCCGACGGGCTTCGGCCGGCCGAGGAAGAAGCCCTGCGCCTCGTCGCAGCCCTCGACCCGGAGGATTTCGAGCTGATGGTTGGTCTCGACGCCTTCCGCGAGAACAGGGATATCCAGGCTCTTGCCGAGCGTGAGCACGGCGCGGACGATCGCCTTTGCCTGAATGCTGTGATCCACTTCGCTCATGAAGGAGCGATCGAGCTTGATCTTGTCGAAGGGGAAGGAGCGGAGCGTATCGAGCGACGAATATCCTGTTCCGAAATCGTCGATGGCAACGGTCACGCCAAGAGCCCGGATTTGCCGCAGCACATGCAGTGTTCGGCTCTTGTCCGCAATGATGGTGGATTCGGTAATTTCCAGCTCCAATCTCGACGGCGACAGGCCGGTTTCGAAAAGGATCGTGTGGACGAGCTTGGCAAGGTCGGCGTGAGCGAACTGTACGGGCGAAAGGTTGACGGCGATCTTGTAGGGTTGGTCCCATGATGCCGCCTCCTTGCAGGCGGTGCGCAATACCCATTCGCCGATGACAAGGATCGTACCGCTTTCTTCGGCAATGGGGATGAATTCCGAAGGGGGCACCGAGCCACGCTCGGGATGATGCCAGCGGACGAGGACTTCGTAGCCGCAGATCTGCCCGGTGCGAACGGAGGTCTGCACCTGATAGTGCAGGTCGAGCTGGTCCAGCTCGACAGCGCGGCGCAGGTCCTGCGCGAGCGTATGGCGGGCACGGGCCGCTTCATCCATCTTGGATTCATAAAAGCAGACGGCGCGGCCGATATCGGCTTTGGCGCGATACATCGCGAGATCGGCATTGCTGACGAGACGCTCCTGGTCGACGCCATCGTCGGGGTAGACGGCGACACCGATGCTGGCGCCTGTCACCGTCTCGAAATCGTCGATCCGGATGGGCTCAAACAGGACTTTCTCCAGCCGGGCTACGAAATCCAGCAGCTCGCTTTGTTCGCGAAAGCGCTTAGCGGCCGCGAACTCGTCACCACCGACACGGGCGACGAACTCGCCGTCCCTGACGAGGCGCAGCAGGCGGCGTCCGATCGCCTTCAGTGCCTGGTCGCCGGCCTTATGTCCTCGCAGGTCGTTGATTTCCTTGAAGCGATCGAGGTCGATACCGATGACTGCAAGCTTTACGCCGTCTTCCTTGGCATGTCCCATCTCGCGCTGCAGATGGTCGGCGAAACTGCTGCGGTTGGGCAGGCCCGTCAGCAGGTCGTTGAGGGCCATATGCTGAAGCTTCTCGATGGATTCGCGCGAGGCGCGCTCGTCGATCATGTAGCTTGCCACGCCTGTACCGATAATAAGCAATCCGCCGCCGGCAACGGCAACCGCCATGGCCTTCAGTGCATAGGTGTCCGCGATCGCAGCGCCAGTTGCAAGCGGCGTGACCGATACGGCCGTCATTGCCGTAAAGTGAAGCGAGACCACGGCGACGACGAAGAGAGCGAGTCCGGCGGCCGGGGAGAACTGCCAAGGCCGGCGTACCGCCTGATTGAGCGCAAGCGCTGCAAAAATCACGGAAAGGGCGATGGAGCCGACAACATAACCCTGATTCCATTCAACGATGCCATCGACGTGATAAGCCAGCATACCGGTATAGTGCATGGTGCTGATGGCAAGGCCGACGACGGCTCCGCCGAATTCCGGTGCGATGCGCGGCAGGCGCGACAAGGCGATCGCAAAACCGCCGGCACAGCCGATGGCGGCCAAAAGAAAGGAGGCCATCGTCAGGATGGGATCGAAAGTGACCGGCGCGCCGACCTCATAGGCCAGCATGGCAATGAAATGCGTGCACCAGATCGACGAACCGGCAGCCACGGCGGTCAGGAAGATCCAGCCGCCACGTTGAAGGTCGCGCGTCTTTTCGGCTCGCCGAAGCAGGTTGAGGGTGATCCATCCGCCGCTGACGCAGACGAACGCTGCGAGAAGAACGAGCCACAGATTGTGTTCCGTGAAGATGCAGGAAAGAACGCGCACGCAAAGATCCCAACTATAGCTATCAGGGCGCCATGCTTAACATGGGCAGCTGAACCCGACATCGATGGCTGCTGCTTTCACAGGTAAACACTGAAAATCAAGTAAAGATACTTTGCGCGAAATTGCAATTTCTGCAACCGCCGGCTTCGTGCCGGCTAGGTGTCTTCTTTGTGAAGTATCTGATTGTGCGCGTCTTTTTCGTTTGTGGATGCGAGAATTCATCGCGTTCGATTTCCACCCAGTGATTGCATTGTCCACGGATATATTACGAATTCTTGGTAAATTTCTCCTGAATATTGTAAGTATAAATGGGAAACTCTCTCTTATGAGAATCTCAATATTTATTGAATATAATATACATAAGTATATTTGAAAGTAATAATACTTTCGTTTGACGAATGTTTTGATGCTGCAACTTGTAATGTAGAGAGCTTGCTTGTGAAGAGATTTACAATTTCGCCAAAGTCGCTTGATGTCGTGCGCACGCTCGCGGGACGGCTGTTTCTGGATCGGTCGGGCAATTTCGGGATCACCACGGCATTGATTGCCGTTCCGTTGATCGCGGTGGGGGGCCTAGCGCTCGATGTCACCAATGCGATGCTCGTCAGAACGGAATTGCAGAATGCCGCCGATGCTGCTGCGGTCGGTGCAATCGCGGATTCATCTCCGGCGGTTGCGGCTGCCATGGCCATGACGAGCGACGGCACCGTTACCATCGGTCAGAGCGATGCCAACAAGCTTTTTCTCGGCCAGGCCTCGAGCGACCTCCAGAACATACCGGTCAGCGTCAGCGCCGCGGTAACGCGCACGGGAAATATCGTCTCATCGACGGTCAATTTTTCCACGAACGTGCCGACGACGCTGAGCCAGGTTATCGGAAAAACATCCATCCCCGTCAGCGGTTCGGCATCCGCGCAGTATCAGACGGCGAATTTCATGGATTTCTATATGCTGCTGGACAATACACCTTCCATGGGTATTGTCGCGACCTTGGACGACATCAAAACGATGGTGTCGAAGACGCCCGATAGCTGCGCCTTTGCATGCCATATTCAAAATTCAACGAACGACTATTACAATCTTGCGAAGAATGTACTGAAGATCAATACGCGTATCGACGTCGTCCGCCAGGCAACGCAGTCGCTGACCGATACTGCCGTGCACAACCGAGTAACACCTGATCAATACAGAATGGCCGTCTATACCTTCGGTCCCGACGCCGACCATATTGGCTTGACCAACGTATCGCCGCTCTTATCCGATATGACGCAGGTTAGCAAAGCCACCAGTGCGGTAGACCTGATGGCTGTTCCCAAACAAGGCTATAACAACGACCAGGATACGAGTTTCGATACGATGCTGACGCAGCTCGCGCCAATTATCGGCAACGGCGGCAGCGGAAAAACCAGCTCCGATCGTCAGAAGGTTCTCTTCCTTGTCACTGACGGCGTCGGCGACAGCAACAAGCCCACCACTTGTACCAAGCCGACCACCGGCGGGCGCTGTCAGGAGCCGCTCGACACTACCTTCTGTCAGCCGTTGAAAAACCAGAACATCAAGATCGCAATCCTCTATACGACCTATTTTCCCCTGCCGACAAATGGCTGGTACAATCAATGGATCGCGCCGTTCCAATCGCAAATCGGCACCCATTTGCAGACTTGCGCCTCACCCGGCCTCTATTTCGAGGTGAGCCCGACACAAGGCATCACCGACGCAATGAACGCCTTGTTCCTCAAGGTCATTCGTACGCCGCGCATTACAAGCTGACAGCCAAGCATTGAATTGTCTGGGCAATGAAGGCCGACGCGGTTTGGCGTTTCACGGAACCGCCAAACCGCTTCATCACTGTGTTCGTAAATTCGGACGGAAAGCTGCCGCGCACTTATTCCGGAGTTGCTCTAAGTCAAGGCCAGCGACTTGAGCAGGCCGACGATCTTCTGGCGGGTCCTCACATCCTTGATCTTTGCAAAGGCTCGGTTGAGCTCGATACCTTCTTCGGACGAAATGAAGCCGACGAGGTCGTTGCGGATCACTCTTGCTTCCTCGGTCGAAAGAGGATTGTCGAAGACTGCATTTTCGAAGAAGTGCGAGATCGGGACACTAAGACAGTCGGCAACATGTTGCAGTCGACTTGCACCGACACGATTAGCGCCTTTTTCGTATTTCTGAACCTGCTGAAAGGTCAGGCCCAGTTTTTCGGCAAGTGCCGATTGGCTCATGCCCAGCAGGCGCCGTTGCGCGCGGATGCGTTTGCCGACTTCGATATCGATGGGGCTTGGCTGCTTTCTCTTCGAAATATCTTGCACGAGTTCCTCTTTCAGACCGGGAAGCTGCCACTCGAACCGACGGGAGGTGAGGATGAATGCCCCGACCCCCGCGCGCCTCTCATTGGCGAGCTTTCCGTCTATGACTGCCGGGTGAGGTGGGAGACGGCAATCGCGATTCACTTGGATCACGATCCAGCGCTGCATTTCATGCGTATTCGGTACAATGGCTGCGCGATTTGACCATTCGTTAGCATGTCGAAGGGAAGCAAATGGCGCTTTTTGCCCAGACGAGGGGCCGACTCAGCGATTGAGCTGTCGCACCGTGTCGATGAAAGCCCTGAGCTTCGGGGCCAGCTCGGCACGGCGCGGAAAGTAGAGAAAAAGGCCTGCTTCCGTCACGGCATAGTCGCTTAAAAGGTGGACGAGCCTGTCGGATGCGATCTCCGCCTTCACCAGCGGTTCGAAGACATAGGCCAATCCCACGCCTGCAATGGCCAACTCTATAGCCGAATGCGATTCGGTGACGATCGCCTGGCCATTCACCGCCACCGCGACATCCCGCCCATCCTCGACGAATTCCCACTGATAGAGGCCTCCGGAGCGGATCAGGCGGTAGCCGATACAATTGTGGTCGGAGAGATCCGCAAGCGTGTTTGGACGCCCGAAACGCCCGATATATGCGGGCGAGGCGACGACGACGGATCGGAAAGGAGGGGTCAGGCGAACGGCAACCATGTCCTGCGCGATCATTTCGCCGACGCGAATGCCGGCGTCGAAACCCTCGGAGATGATATCGGTCAGCCTTTCATCGGAGAAGATTTCCACTTCGACTTCGGGATAGCGTTCGGCCATCGCTGCGATCACGCGGGTGAGTGCCAGCGGCAGGCTGATGCGCGATGCGTTGATTCGCAACAGGCCGCTTGGTCTGCCCTTGACGGCCTTGATGCGCTCAATGCGGTCGTGAATGTCCTGCAGCGCTGGAGTAATGGTGGCGATCAGGCTCCTGCCGGACTCGGTCAACGCCACACTGCGCGTCGTGCGGGCAAAGAGGGGTTGGCCGAGCCGTTCTTCCACGAGCCGAACGGCGTGGCTAACGGCCGATGCGCTCATACCCAGTTCGCTTGCGGCGGCGGCAAATCCTCCGCGGCGTGCGACGGCGGCGACTATGGGCAAATGTGTCAGCAGATCGCGATCCATTGCTGCACCATATCGCATAATGCATGCGAATTATATGACCTTATCGAATGGCTCGAAAACAGCGACTCTGGGCGCATCACACATTGCTGGCCGGTCGTCGAGACGCCGGGTTAGCTAAAGAGGAGCATAGCGATGAGCATGGAATTTTATACGCTGGGCAATAGCGGATTGAAGGTAACACGGCTCGCCCTTGGCACCATGACCTTCGGAACGGAATGGGGTTGGGGGGCAGACAAGGAGACGGCACGGGCGATCTTCAATGGCTATGTCGATGCCGGCGGCAATTTCTTCGACACGGCCGATGCCTATACGGGCGGAACGTCTGAGGCTTGGCTCGGTGAGTTCATCGCCGAGCGTGGCTCTCGCGACGACGCCGTCATCGCAACCAAGTTCACCATGAATCTTACCGCCCAAACGCCGAATGCTGCCGGCAATGGCCGTAAGAATATCCTGCGGGCCGTCGAAGGGTCGTTGAAACGGCTCAACACGGATTACCTCGATCTCTATCTCATGCATTGCTGGGATCGCCTGACGCCGCCCGAGGAGGTGATGCGAACCTTCGATGACCTCGTCCG
The DNA here is from genome assembly GCF_030182565.1 of Rhizobium centroccidentale. Lineage (NCBI taxonomy): Bacteria > Pseudomonadati > Pseudomonadota > Alphaproteobacteria > Hyphomicrobiales > Rhizobiaceae > Rhizobium > Rhizobium centroccidentale. The sequence continues at coordinate 121,664 of NZ_JAQJCG010000015.1, forward strand.
CTCCGGCAAGGTGCGGCATGTCGGCTTGTCCGATGTTCCGGCATGGTACGCCAGCAGAGCCCAGGCGGTCGCCGAACATCGCGGCTACGAGCCGATCTCCGCACTTCAGCTCGAATATTCGCTGGTCGAACGCAACATCGAAAATGAATTCGTGCCGTTCGGAACGCGTTACGGCGCCGGCATCATGGCCTGGAGCCCGCTTGCGAGCGGTCTGCTGAGTGGCAAATATCGGCCGAGCAGTGAGGGGCAGACCGCCGGCCGGCTCGAAACCGTGCGTGGTACGACCAATCCAGGCTTCCAGAAATTCAACGAGCGCAACTGGGCGATCGTAGCCGAGCTGGAGAAGGTGGCGACCGAGCTCGGCCGCAGCATGGCGCAGGTGGCCGTCAATTGGGCGATGACCCAACCTGGCCTTGCCTCGATCATCATCGGTGCCACGAAACTGGAACAGTTAAAGGACAATCTTGGTGCCCTTGAGTTCACGATACCGAACGAACTACGGCGGCGCCTGAACGAGGTCAGCGCCCTGCAGGCGACTTTCCCCTATTCCTTCTTCGGGTCCGAGATCCAGGGCAGCCTGACGGGCGGCCAGACGGTCGGCGGCAAGCCGGCAGGTTACTATCCCGATCTGAATATTTCGGGGAAGTTTGCGGGTGTCAGCTGACGGCCTCGCGAAAGACGCAGCGTGCCGGTAGGCGCCGGCGCGTTGCCATGAAATGTTGCGGAGTGCCTTGTTTCCTCCCGGTTCTGCTGCTAGGGAGCCGGCCGTGGCTTTGAAGAGCCATGAAATCCGGTCGCAGCCCACCCGGTCAAAACAAGGGATCATATATTATGAAGACTATCGTCATCTGCTCCGGCGGATTGGACTCTGTTTCGCTCGCCCATAAGGTCGCGGCCGAACATCACCTTATCGGACTCGTCTCCTTCGACTACGGCCAGCGACATCGCAAGGAGCTGGAATTCGCCAGCGCCTGCGCCAAGCGTCTCAGTGTGCCGCATGAGATCATCGACATCACCGCCATCGGCAAGCATTTGACCGGATCGGCTCTGACGGATGATGTCGAGGTGCCGGACGGGCACTATGCCGAGGAAACCATGAAGGCGACGGTCGTGCCGAACCGCAATGCGATCATGCTGGCGATCGCCTTCGGGCTTGCGGCTGCGCAAAAGGCAGACGCTGTTGCCGTCGCGGTTCATGGCGGCGATCATTTTATCTATCCCGACTGTCGCCCGGGTTTCATCGACGCCTTCCAGCAGATGCAGAATCATGCGCTCGACGGCTATGCTAGCGTTTCGCTCTACGCGCCCTATGTGACGATTTCCAAGGCGGATATCGTTGCCGACGGTGCCCGGCATGAAACCCCCTTTGCCGAAACCTGGTCCTGCTACAAGGGCGGCGAGCACCATTGCGGGCGCTGCGGCACCTGTGTGGAACGGCGCGAAGCCTTTCATCTCGCCGGCATTGCTGATCCGACCGAATACGAGGATGCCGATTTCTGGATTGCTGCGACATCGGGCTTTTCGACCGAAGAGGTGAAGTGATGTATCGCATCACCAAGGAATTCCATTTCTCCGCCTCGCATCAACTCTCGCATCTGCCCGGTGATCATCAGTGCGCGCGCATGCACGGGCATAATTACATCGTCGTGGTGGAGCTTTCGGCCGCCGAGCTCGATCAGAACGGCTTCGTGCGGGACTATCATGAGCTACAGCCGTTAAAGCGTTATATCGATGAAACCTTCGATCATCGTCATCTAAACGATGTCTTCGGACACGATCGCGTCACATCCGAATATCTCGCCAAGCATTTCTACGACTGGTGCAAGGAACGATTGCCGGAAGCATCCGCTGTGCGGGTCAGCGAGACGCCGAAGACCTGGGCGGAATACCGGCCATGAGCGAAGCGCGCATTCGCGTCAGCGAGATCTTCGGGCCGACGATCCAGGGCGAGGGGATCCTGATCGGCCTTCCGACGATTTTCGTTCGCACCGGCGGCTGCGACTATCGCTGTTCCTGGTGCGATACGCTGCATGCCGTCGACAGCGATTATCGCGATCAATGGCGGCCAATGTCGGCCGATGAAATCTGGCAGGAGGTGACGAAGCTTTCCGGCGGCAAGCCGCTCACCATCTCGCTCTCCGGCGGCAATCCCGCGATTCAACCGCTTGGCCCGCTGATTGCGCGCGGTCGTGCGGAGGGATATCGCTTCGCGCTGGAGACTCAAGGGAGCCTGGCCAAGGAGTGGTTTGCCGAACTCGATGTGCTGGTGCTCAGCCCGAAGCCACCTTCGAGTGGCATGACGACGGACTGGACCGCCTTCGACGACTGTCTGCGCATGGCAGGCGACGGACCGCAAATCGCTTTGAAGATCGTCATATTCGACGATCTCGATTATCAATATGCGCAGGAAGCGGCCGCTCGCTATCCTCAACTGCCTGTCTATCTGCAACCCGGCAATCACACGCCGCCGCCAGCCGATGCGGAAGACGCGCTTGTCGATATCGACGGCATCGTCGAACGGATGCGCTGGCTCGTGGAAAAGGTCGGCAATGACCGATGGTTCGAGGCAAGGGTGCTGCCGCAATTGCACGTGATCATATGGGGAAACAGGCGCGGCGTTTGAGCAATTGCAATCGGGCCATAGTATGCCTGCGCCATCCGTCAACGTCCGAATTCGCATTTGGGGGCCGAAGCCGGCAAAGCGGCAATCGACCCTATGTCATGATTTTTTGTCGTGATCGTCGTTGTCGCCGGTCTTTGCCGTCGCCGGTTTGAGTTCGGCATCGAAAATCCCGGCAAGCGTCTTCAGGATCTGAAGGACGCCCGGATGATCGCAGGTATAATATCTGAACTGCGCCTGGCGGCGCACTTTCACGATACCGGAATGATGCAGGCGGGTCAGGTGCTGGCTGAGCGCCGATTGCGATATTCCCAGCTTCTTGGCCAGGCTGTTCACATCTTCCTCATGGCCGGATAAATGAATACAGACCTCCAGGCGCTTGGGATTGGAGAGCTGGCTGAGAAGATCTGCATGATAGATGAGACGCTCGTCTTCTGTGGACTGATCTGAGTACATCGCGCGGCCGATCGTTGGTGTTACATTATAGAGCCCCCAGCATCGCGAGCTATAAACGCAAAAGTTGCAAAATTATGGCCTAAATTATTGCAAAAACCTTGCGCGTTCGCTGAGCAAACGGCCCTCCCACGAAGGCTGATCGCAATTGATCAACCCTTCCTCAGCCGACAACTAGGGTCCTATTGTATTTTGGGAATATGTCTCTCCGTTCGATTTGCAATGAATCTGTAACAAAATTGAACGAACTGCCTTGTTTTTGTCCGGCTTTTGACATCGCACTGCTAATTAAGCGGTCTATCTTCTGCGCTAGCGAACAGGAGGTAACCATGACCCAAAGGGACTTGACGATCGCCGAAGTTCTTAAAGATCCGCTGATCCGCCAGGTCATGCGCGCAGATCGCATATCCGTCACCCGGATGGCGGATCTGCTGCAAGATGCTGCGCGCAGGCAAGAACGCGCCTTGTCGGCCGATCTTGCATCGATTGCACATGTGACGGCACGTTCCGTACCGCAAGCCGACTTGCGTTGATATCCCATTATCTGACAGCGACAATCGCCGGATAATCCTGGCAATTGTCGTTGCAGCATTTCCGTTTATAAACCTTCTACCGGTGTTGACGCAGCCCAAGATCGCTGGCTTTTCCTAAGCCTCGATAGGCTGTCCCTGTTGCTGCGCCGCTCTACGGATCGCTTCGCAATGCGGTCCTACCTGGCGTTAAATTGCGCCGCTTCGGTTGAGCGAGATCGAATAGACGCTGGTCGTCGCAGTCATGAACAGCTTGTGCTTGCCGCGGCCGCCGAAGCAGAGGTTGGAGACCGTTTCCGGCACCAGGATCTTGCCCATGAGATGGCCGTCGGGGGCGATGCAATGCACGCCGTCGGCCGCTGACGACCAGAGATTGCCATCGCTATCAAGGCGCATGCCATCGGCGCAGCCCGGTGAAATCGCATGAAATACCTCTCCGCCGGACAGCTGCCAGTTTTCACCGACATTGAAGACCCGGATATGCTGCGGATCGTTACCATGCATACGACCGGTATCGGCCACATAAAGCTTCGTCTCGTCCGGACTGAAGGCAAGCCCGTTCGGGCAGTTGAAATCCGTCAGGACGGCCTGCATGGAGCCGTCGGGATCGACGCGATAGACATTGCAGGGCAGCTCCTGCTCACTCCTGTATCCTTCATAATCCGTCGCAATGCCGTAGTGCGGATCGGTGAACCAGATGGCGCCATCAGAGGCGACGATCACGTCGTTGGGTGAATTCAGGCGTTTGCCCTGATAGTGGTCGGCGACAACCGTGATCGAGCCGTCATATTCGGTCCGCGTGACGCGTCTGCCCCCGTGCTCGCAGCTCACAAGCCGGCCCTGCCGATCGCGCGTATGGCCGTTCGAAAAGTTCGACGGTTCGCGAAAGACGCTAGCGCCGAGCCCCGGTATCCAGCGCATGATGCGGTTGTTGGGAATATCCGAAAAGAGCAGGCAGTTCAGATCTCCGAACCAGACAGGGCCTTCCACCCAGTCGAAACCGGTGGCGATCTGCTTGACGGGAGCATTGCCAAGAACGAATTTCCCGAAAGCGGGGTCGATGATTTCGAAGAACGACATTGTGACAATACCTCCCATAATGTTAGATCGCAGATTGATCTGTTATCGATAACATATCCCAATGAGTCCGCAATGAGGAGGATAGTGCATGAGCCACGTTTTGACGTCGAGCGTCTTGAGTGACGAAGGGGTGATGACCTTGTTGAACGCCGCCATTTCAGCGGCGACCGCGATGGGCCAGCCGCAATGCATCGTCATCGTCGATCAATCCGGCGTGACGCTCGGCTGCTTCCGCATGCGCGGTTCGCGTTTTCAGTCGCTGAAAAGCGCCACTGCCAAGGCCCAGACGGCTGCTTCGATTGGCGGCGCCAGCCATTCGCTGCCGGAACATGCGCGCGTGCCGCTGGCAATCGCGACCCATGGCGGTATGACGGGTTTGCGCGGGGGCTTGCCAATCCGTGTCGGCGGCACGCTTGTCGGCGGTATCGGTGTCGGTTCGGGGTCCGGCGAGCAAGATGAGCAAATTGCCCGCGCCGCGCTCAAAGCGATCGGCGCCGATCTTGATTGAACGAACGGTCGCGAAATCCATCTTCGCTTTCGATCGAGTGGATTTCGCGCCGCGTCCGTTCAGCTGAAGGCGATCTGCGCCTTCATGGCCCGGCTTCGATCCGAAGCGATCTCGAAGGCGCCGATCGCGTCGGCAAGCGGTACCGTGTGGGTAATGAGCGGCCGTACATCGATGAGGCGCTTGCGCATCAGATCGACGCCGACGGCAAACTCCTCGTGAAAGCGGAAAGAGCCGCGCAATTCCAGTTCCTTGGCCGTAATCGCCAACATCGGCAAGCTCATGTCGCCGCCGATACCAAGCTGGACGATGATCCCTCGCGGTCTCAGCGCGGCAATGCCGCCGGCGAGGGCAGCAGCAGCGCCCGAGCATTCGTAGAGCACATCGAAAGTGCCCTTGTCGGCGGAATAGGCGGCAAGCGCTTCGGGCTCGTCCTTCGTATTGATGACCCTGTCTGCACCCGCTTGCCTGGCAAGCGACAAGGTGAAATCCGAAAGATCAGTTGCCACGATCTCGACAGCACCGGCGCGGCGTGCGGCCAGGATCGAGAGAACGCCGATCGGGCCGCAGCCAGTGACGAGAACGCGTTTGCCGAGAAGCTCGCCCGCACGGCGCGTGGCATGCAAGGTCACGGCCAAGGGTTCCGCCATGGCCGCTTCACCCGGCGTCAAGCCATCGGCCGGCACGCATTGGATGGCATCGGCGACGAGCGTCTCGCGGAACGCACCCTGGATGTGCGGGAAGGGCATGGCGCTGCCATAGAAGCGCATGTTGAGGCATTGATTGGGTAATCCCTGCAGGCAGTAGCGGCAGGTCCGGCAGGGGCGCGAGGGGGAGACGGCAACGAGCTGACCGATCTCGAGATCTTGCACGCCGGAGCCGAGCGCGATGACGGTCGCGCTGACTTCATGCCCAAGGATCATCGGTTCTTTCAGGCGCACAGTGCCGAAGCCGCCGTGATGGTAGTAATGCAGGTCGCTGCCGCAGACGCCGCCAGTTGCGAGTTTCAGCTTCACTTCTCCCGCACCCGGTTCTTCCTCGGGATAATCCTCGATCCGCACATCCTTGGCGGCGTGGGCGATGATGGCCTTCATGTCTTCCTCCTCAAAGAACGGGTGTCGGCAGCGTCTGGCCGGCGAAATGAGCGGCGAGATTGTCGCGAACCAGCTGACCCATGGCCTTGCGCGTCTCAACCGTGCCGGAGGCATGGTGGGGCTGCAGCAGCACATTGTCGAGTGTCAGGAAGCGCGGATTGAGCTTTGGCTCGCCTTCGAAGACGTCAAGGGCTGCCGATCCGAGCCTGCCGGTTTGCAACGCGTCGAGTAGGGCGTCTTCGTCTATATTGGACGCGCGGGAGATGTTGATCAACATGCCTTCCGGGCCGAGCGCCTCGATCACTTTACGACCGACGATATGACGTGTCGCGGCGGAAGCGGCGAGCGTGACGAACAGGAAATCTGATTCTGTCGCGAGCTCGACGGGATCGGCGACAAAGGTCATGTCTGATGCGTAAGATTTCGCCTCGACGTCCGAATAGGCAATCTGCATATCGAAGCCCTTTAGGCGCTTGGCGACCTCGAAACCGATGCGGCCGAGGCCGAGCACGCCGGCACGCCGTCCCCAGACGCGGCGTTTGAGGGGATAAAGCCCCTTCTCGGCCCAGCTGCCGTCACGCACCCACGTTTCGGCACCGATCATGCCGCGCGACAGGCAGAGCATCATCGCGATTCCCAAATCCGCGACATCATTGGTCAGGACGTCGGGCGTGTTGGTGACGCGGATGCCGCGCTCGCGGCAGGCTTGCAAATCAACGGCATCGAAGCCCACGCCATAGACCGAAATGATCTCCAGTTTGGAGCAGGCCTCGATCATGGCGCGGTTGGCACCGAGTTCGCCGCGTGTCGCAATACCCCTGATCGATGGTCCGACCTCGGCGAGCAATTTGTCCTTGTCGGCAGCCTCGAAATAGCGATGAACCTGAAACGCTGCGTCGAGCGGCTCTTGATCCCATTGCGGGTAGGGGCCAATCTGCAGGATCGGTGGCTTGTTCATCTTATGCATCCTCCCTTGACATCAAATGTTATCGATAACATAAACGGGGGAGGCGACCAATGTCGAGATAAAAAACGGAGGAAACGATGTCTCTCGGTCTTTTCGATCTGAAAGGGCGGCGCGCCCTGGTGACGGGTTCTTCCCAAGGTATCGGGCTTGCGCTCGCCACCGGCTTGGCGGATGCCGGCGCCGAGTTGGTGCTCAACGGGCGCGACAAGGAAAAGCTTGTCAAGGCGGCTGAGGGCTTTGCGGGCAAGGTGCATGTGCTGCCATTCGATGCCACCGATCATGACGCCTCGCGTCAGGCCGTCGATGCCTTCGAGGCGGATATCGGCGCGATCGATATTCTCGTCAACAATGCCGGCATGCAGTTTCGCACGCCGCTGGAGGATTTTCCCGCCGATGCCTTCGAGCGGCTGCTGCGGACGAACATCTCGAGCGTCTTCAATGTCGGCCAGGCGGTCGCCCGTCACATGATCAAGCGCGGCGCCGGAAAGATCATCAACATCGCAAGCGTGCAGACGGCGCTCGCGCGGCCGTCGATTGCCCCATACACGGCAACCAAGGGTGCCGTCGGCAATCTCACCAAGGGCATGGCGACGGATTGGGCGAAGTACGGGCTGCAATGCAACGCCATCGCGCCAGGCTATTTCGACACGCCGTTGAACGCAGCTCTCGTTGCCGATGCCGATTTCTCGGCGTGGCTGGAAAAGCGTACGCCGGCCGGCCGGTGGGGTCGTGTCGATGAATTGGTCGGCGCCTGCATCTTCCTTGCTTCCGATGCCTCCTCGTTCGTCAACGGTCATGTGCTCTATGTCGACGGCGGCATCACGGCTTCGCTTTGATGGCGCTTTGCCGCGCCGCTTCGTCATCATGGGTGTCAGCGGCTGTGGGAAGTCGTCGGTCGGGTCGGCGCTGGCCGCTCGCCTTGGAGGCATCTATGTCGATGGGGATGATCTTCATCCCGCGGCCAACGTCGCCAAGATGAGCGCCGGCATTCCCCTGACGGATGCCGATCGATGGCCCTGGCTCGACAAGATCGGTCGGTGCCTGACCTTGGCGGATGAAACGGCATTGATCGGATGTTCGGCACTGAAGCGCATCTATCGTGACCGGATCCGCGAGGTGGTCGGAGCGCCGGTTTCGTTCATCCATCTGGCCGGTTCAAGGGAAACGATCCTGAGGCGTCTGCAGGCAAGGCGGGATCACTTCATGCCGCCGGCTTTGCTCGACAGTCAATTTGCCGCGCTCGAGCTGCCGGGCACCGACGAGCAGGCGATCACCGTCGATATCGATCAGCCGCTGGATCAAGTCGTAGCGGCCATCATCATTGCATTGGAGGAGACGTAATCATGAGCAACAAGGTGGCGCTGATCGGCGCCGGCGCTATGGGCGGAGCGATCGGCGCCCGCCTAGTGGAGACCGGCAATCAGCTGACGGTTTTCGATCTCGACAAGGAGAAGGTTGCGGTGCTGACCGCAAAAGGCGCTACGGCAGCCCCGAGTGCAGCGGCAGCAGCTGCCGTTTCTGATTTTATCGTCCTCAGTCTCAATTCGCCGAAGATCGTCCATGCCGCTGTTTTCGGACCCGAAGGTGTTGCCGCGGGTGCAAGAGCGGGCACGCTGATCATCGACATGTCGTCGATCGATCCCGATGCCACCAAGGCACTTGCTACTCAAGCGGCAGAAAAGGGGCTGCGCTGGGTGGATAGCCCACTATCCGGCGGAGCACCGAAGGCCCTGATCGGGCAGTTGACGCTGATGGCCGGTGGCAGCGAGCAGGACGTCGCGGATGCGCATCAGGTCCTGCGCCATGTGGCCTCGAACTATACGCATATGGGTCCTGTCGGTGCTGGCCAGACCACGAAGCTCATCAATCAGGTTCTTTGCGCGTTGAACTTCCTTGCGGTCGCGGAAGCGACGCAACTGGCGCTCGATGCCGGCGTCGATGCCGCGAAAATCCCGCAGGCGCTGAAGGGCGGGCGGGCCGACAGCGCCATTCTGCAGGAATATATGCCGCGCTACGTCGCCAGGGATTATCGCCGCACCGGCCGGATCGACAACATGGTCAAGGATCTGAACGGCGCTCAGGATCTGGCCCGCCGAACCAATACCGCCATGCCGCTGACGGCGGTCTGCGCCGAGATACACCGCATGCTGACGGCTTCCGGGCTTGGCGGTGAGGATCAGGCGGCACTGATGGAATTCTTCAAAGGGCCGAACAAGGAGATCGCCGGATGATTACCCGATACGCATTATTCGAAGGCAAAGTCAGGGATGGGGAAGCAGAGGCATTCCGAACGGCCGTCATGGAAACCATTCTTCCGAAGTGGAAACAGTTTCCCGGCGCTCTCGATGTGCGGGTTACCTTTGCCGAGGCGCGCGACGAAGGCGCCCCGGAGTTCCCGATGATTTTGGCCGTCAACTATCCGGACATGGCCGCCGTGGAGAAGGCTCTTGCAAGCCCGGTGCGCACCGAGGCGCGTGCGGCGACGGAAGCCGTCCTCTCGCGCTTTTTCGAAGGACGCATCCATCATCATGTGACGCTGGCGCATGAGTTTGAGCTTTAGACCGCCATCGCAGGACGCTTTCCCAGGTGCCGCGCCGGTGGCGTCTTGCGCGCATGGCGGGATAGCTGAATGGGCCTCTTGCTATTCTGGGAAGAGGCATATTACTCTGATGGTAACGATAACATAGGCCATTGATGAGTAACGATCGCAAAACGCCAACGATGGCGGACATAGCCCGCGTCATGGGAGTTTCTCCGATGACGGTGTCGCGCGCCTTCAAGGCCGATAGCCTGGTCAGCCCGGAGACGCGCGAGGCGATCCTGCGAACGGCGGAGGAGCTGGGCTACGTCTTCGATAGCACGGCTTCCAACCTGCGTTCGCAAAAGTCCGGCTTTGTCGCCGTCACCATTCCTTCCATCAACAATGCCAACTTCGCCGATACGGTCGGTGGCCTCTCGGACACCTTGTCCAAGCGGGACATGCAGATCCTGCTCGGCTATACGAACTACGATGTCGAAGAGGAGGAGCGGCTAATCGAGCAGCTGCTGCGCCGCAAGCCGCAGGCAATCGTCGTGACCGGCGGCACGCATACGGAGCGAGCGCGTAAACTCCTGCAGACCGTGGCAATCCCGGTGATCGAGACCTGGGATATGCCGGCCGATCCGATCGGCCACTATGTCGGTTTTTCCAACAGAGCCGTCATACGCGATATGGTCGATCATTTCGTCGCGCTCGGCTGTCGCCGCATCGCCTTCATCGGTGGTGACGTTCAGCGGGATTCACGCGGCAGCGAACGCAGGCTCGGCTTCATTGCTGCCATGCAGGCGCATGGGCTCGACGCCACCAGGCTGATCGCGGCTGGATCGCCGCCGATTTCTATGCGGGAAGGCGCCAATGCCATGGCGAAGCTGATCGAACTCTATCCCGATACGGAAGCTGTCGTCTGCGTCTCGGACCTTGCCGCCTACGGCGCTCTCACCGAATGTCGGCGGCTCGGGATTCCGGTGCCCGAGCGCTTTTCCATCGGTGGCTTTGGCAATTATGAGATCGGCGAGGTCTGCGTGCCGACATTGACGACGATCAACGCCTTTGCGCGTGAGATCGGCGAGCGGACTGCACAATTGATCCTGGATATTCTCGATGGCACGCAGCCGGTTCCCGATGTCAGGATATTGCCTGAACTGATTGCGCGCGATAGCAGCCGTCGAGCTTAGTCTTGTTAGCGAATTAAGTGGCCGGGCCTTTAGGCCAGGCCACTTCCCGTTACTGGGATCACTTACCCCAAATCTTCTTATACTCGTCCTTATAGCCGTTATCCGGATCGAAGGTGTTCTTCGGGCCGCCATCGGACTGGATATTGTCAGCCGTCACGACGTGCAGCGGCGAGAGATAGCCAGACCATTTCTCGCCGGCGAAAGCGCGATTGAGTTCATCGACCAATTGCCAGCCCTGGAGATTAAGTGGTTCGGCTACGGTGACCTTCTGGAACTGGCCGGCGCGGATGCGCTCATAGGCCGATTGCGAGCCGTCGCCGGCAGCGACATTGATGGGCGCATCGGTGCCGCCCTTGCCGGCGGAGGCAAGCGAAGGGCCCATGAAGTCGAAATAAAGGTCGTTGATAGCAAGCGAATGGGTCCAGCTGTCTCCGTATTTCTGCAGCAGCGAGGTGGTCAGCTGCGGCATGCGCTGCGACGTCTCGGCGATTGGGGTGTCGACATATTCGAGCACCTTGCCGCCCAGCCTTTCGATCTCCTGCTTCATCTTGTCCGCCTTGGCGATGGCAATCGCATAGGTGGAGTCGGTGAAGATAATGACGCCCGGCTTGCCCTTGGCATCGACGAAGGCCCAGTCGGAAGCCGCCTTCGAGACTTCCATGGCGTCGGTGCTGACATTGGCGAAGAGACCGTTCTTGTCGTCCGGGCCGATCACCGGACCGGCATGCCAGGCGACCAGCGGGATCTTGGCGGCCTTCGCCTGTTCCAGTGCCGGCGCCTGCTCGACGGCGTCGAAGCCATCGATGATGATGCCGGCAGGCTGCAGTGCTATCGCCTGACCGAAAGCGGCCGTGCGGCCGCCGATGGAACCAGCGCCATCAAGAACCTTCACCTCCCAGCCGATCGCCTTTGCTGCTTCCTCGACACCGTTGCTGACGCCGAGAATGCCGCCGTTCTTCAGGTCGCCAGCGAGCACGACGATGGTTTTGCCGGCCTGCGCCTTCGGCCCCGTGGTCGGTCCGTCCCATTTGGTGACCGGCGTGGCATATTTCTCGACGACAGCCTTCGCATCCGCCAATGGATCGGCATAGGCCTGCCCGGCACATAGCACCAGGGCAGCGGTTGTTACCTGCAGGAATTGTCTACGGTTCATGTCTTCTCCTCCCTTTGGACATTCGAACTTCAGATGATCTTCATTTCTCCGCCGGCTTGGCGGAAAGTTGCGGTGCCTGGGCCGGTGCCATGCGCCCTGCATGGCTGCGGCGGCGTTGCGCGTAACCGGCAATGCCGATGGCAACGAGCAGGGTCACGCCGTTGAACAGAGGCTCGACATAGAAGGAGCCGCCGAATTGCTGGATACCGGCAATGCCGACCGCCAGGATGATGACGCCGATCATCGTGCCCCAGACGTTGACGCGGCCCGGCTTGATGGTGGTTGATCCGAGGAATGCGCCGACCAGCGCGGGCAAAAGATATTCAAGCCCGACGCTTGCCTGACCGATACGCAGCTTGGACGCCAGCAGGACACCCGCGATGGCGGCAAGGGTGCCCGAGGTGACGAAGGCGCCGATGACGAAGCGGCGGACGGGGATGCCGTTGAGCGCAGCCGCCTTCGGATTGGCGCCGATCGCATAGATGTAACGGCCGATCGGCAGATATTCGAGGACGATCCACATGACGAAGGCAAGCGCCAGAACATAGATGCCGGTGATCGGCAGTCCGAAGACCATCGTACCGTTCAGTGCATAAAACCCCTGCGGCAGCATGCCCACAACCTGCCGGCCGCCCGTATGCCAGAGCGCGATGGCATAGAGGACTGTGCCCGTGCCGAGCGTCGCGATGAAGCTGTCGATCTTGGCGATCTCCACGAGAAGACCGTTCAGGAAGCCGGTGAGCGCACCAAGCGCGATGACGATCAGGACGGCAACCGGCCAGGGCAGGCCGAACATTGTCTGCAGGCTGATCGCCAACACATGCCAGAGTACGATGCCATAGCCGATCGTCAGGTCGATGCGCCCTGCCGCCATCGGGATCATCGCTGCCAGTGACAGGATGGCGATGATCGTCTTGTCGGAAATGATCGAACGCAGGTTGAGCATCGTCGGGAAGGTCTGCGGCAGCAGAATGGAGAAAAGCAGGATCAGGAAGACCGTCAGGATGACGAGGCCGTAGACGGGCAGCAGACGCTGGATCTTCTGGCCGAAGCTCATGGCCGAAAGCTCGGCGCGGGTCGGCTCGAGCGCGTTGGATTCGATCGATTGCATGGTGTTCTCCTCCGGTTCAGGCCGCTTCGGATGCAGATGCGGCGGCGATGACCGCCGGCGTTGTAAGGTCGGTACCGCTGAGTTCGCGCACGATCCTCCCGCGCGAAAACACCAGGGCACGATGGCAGATGTGAGCGATTTCCTCGAAATCCGTGGAGACGACGAGAACGGCAAGGCCGGCCTCGACGGCTTCGGCGATCAGCCGATAGATGTCGGCCTTAGCGCCGACATCGACGCCGGCAGTCGGATCCTCGGCGATGAGCAATTTGCGGCCCGTCGTCAGCCATCGTCCCACAACGACCTTCTGCTGATTGCCGCCGGATAGCGCCTCGATGGCAAGGCTCTGATCGTTGGGCCGGAGACCGACACGGCTCCCAAGCGAATAAGCAGCTTCTGCTTCGCGGCGTGGAGACAGGAACGAAAACAGGCTTCGTCCGGAGGCACCCGGATTGAGGAAAGTGTTTTCGCGCAGGCTGAGCGACATGGCGACGGACTCTTCCGTCCGATCCCTGGCGATCAACCCGATACCTGAAGCCATCGCGGCGACGGTGCTGGAAAGGTCAGGTGCCGCCCCATTCAAGCGAACGCTGCCCTGCGATGGCTCGCAACCAAACAGCGCGCGTCCGATCAGTTCCTGGCCGGCACCGCGCAGGCCGACGAGACCAAGCAATTCGCCCTGTCGAATCTCGAAGGATACAGGTCCTGCGCCGCGGCAGGAAAGCTCCTTGACCGAAACGATCGCAGGCCCAGCGCTTCTTTCTGCCTTGACGAACAGCTGGTCCGCCTTGCGCCCGACGATCATGCGGATGAGTTCATCCGGTGTCGTCTCGGAAATTGGCTTCTGGCCGACCAGCTGACCGTCACGCAAGACGGCAACGCGGTCGGCGATACGGAATATCTCGTCGAGGCGATGCGAGACGTAGATCATCGCCACGCCGCGCTCTTTTAGCGGGCGGATGGCGGCAAAAAGCTTCTCGACCTCATCGGCTGGCAGGCTGGCGGTGGGTTCATCAAGCACCAACACATCCGCTTCGACGGCCAGCGCGCGGGCGATGGCGACCAGCGACTTTTCCGTGCGGGTCAGCTCCTGGACGCGGGTCGACGGATCGAAATCGCAGCCGACGAGCTTCAGTGCCTCGGCGGTACGCCGCTCCGTGGCGCGCCAGTCGATCAATTTACCGCGCAAGGAATAGCCCTGCGCAAGGCCGACATTCTCGCCCACCGTCATCCATTCAATCAGCCCGAGATCCTGATGGATGAAGGCGACCGGCTGGCGCTGGTTGGGTTGTGGCGGGCGATGATGATAGGGCTTGCCGCGAAACAGGATCTGCCCGCCATCCGGCTTGTAGATGCCGGCCAATGTCTTGATGAGCGTCGATTTGCCCGCGCCATTCTCTCCGAGAAGCGCGAGAATTTCGCCTCGCCGCAGGTCGAGAGATACGTTCGACAGCGCGCGCGTTCCGCCAAATTCCTTGGTGATATCGGAAAATTCGAGCAGCTTTTCGTCGTCCATCCCGCTCCTCCCAAAGCTTCGATGAGAGGAGGCTATGTTATCGATAACATTCCGTCAAGAGGCTCAAGGGCACCTGAGGAATGCCGGGGCGCTTGGCGCCAGCATGTGCCAAAATTGACGTATTAACCGAAGGATTGGTTTAGGTGTAAAATATACTCCCGTAGGTCGGATCATATTATGAAATAATATAAGTATAAGCAAAATGTATATAGCGATGATATGCTTATATATCCATATGGTTGCAATTGTAATATTTATTGTTTGGCGAATTGATTTTGCTTATTATCCGAGGTTATTTCGGGCGATAATGTGAGCGATGATTTAATTTCAGGAATATAATTGAAGCCTGAAAGATGATCCGCTGATGCGGCACATGAGAGGATTATTTGACCTACGCGACGCTCTCCGTGTTCAAAGTCGATCAGGCCGATGCCGAGGAGATGACGGCGCATTATGCGAGAACTCTGTTTCCCGCCATTGTCGAGCCTCTCAATGACCGCGGCAAGATTTCGGTGGCGGATCGTCACTACACGATAGGTTCCTGCAGCATCTGGCGTGGCAAATGTCATTCCGGCATGAGCGTCGAATTGTCCGGCGGCCCCGATGCCTACGGCCTTTATCTGCCCACCGCGGGCAAGATGCTGATCGACACGGAGGGGCGGCAGCTGGAGTCGCTGCCGGGCAGGGGCCTGCTGGCCGATATGTCATCCTTTGAACATCTGACATTGTTCGAACAGCGCGGCCATATGGGCATCGCATTCGAAAAGCCGGCTATGGTCCGGCAGCTCAGCGAATTGCTTGACGCACCGGTTCGAGAGGATCTGAAATTTACCGGCCCGGTCGATCTGATGTCGGGGCGAGGGATGCAGATCGCAGCGCTTGCAAACCTCATCTGGCAGGATCTCGCGGCAGGCGGCGCGGAACGATCCTCGGCCGCGTTCATCGAAAGCCTCCTGCAGACGATGATGATCGCTTTGCTTGAAACCGTCCCCCACAACTATTCGGCACAATTGCTGCGACCGGCGTCACCGGCCATCCCGAGGCAGTTGAAACGCGCAATGGAATATATGCACGCCAATGCCGGTGCAGACATCAGGATGGCCGATATTGCTCGGCAAACCGGAACAAGCGTGCGGTCCTTGCAGGCGGCGTTTCAGCAGTTCAAGAACACAACGCCTCTTGGCTATTTGCGGAACATACGACTGCAGGGTGCGCGCAAAACCTTGATGGATTCGGACCATTCGCGGTTGGTTGCCGACGTCGCGCGCGATTGGGGATTTTCTCACATGGGCCGCTTCGCAGCGCTTTACCATCAATCCTTCGGCGAGATGCCGTCCGAGACCGTCAGGCAATCTCGGCGTGGGAATGAATAATGTGGTGATCGTTTTGCGCGAGGAAGCAAGGACCCGTAAAAGTGGAAGATTTCGACGAAAAAATTGTTACTCGTGCCTTGTAGAAGTAGCGTCGGCGGAAGCAGGGCGACACGCTCGAATTGCAATAAGGTTTGCGCGTTTTCTTTCTGTGTTGCCTATCGCTGCGGCCGTCCATGATTCGCATTGGCGCTGATATTTCGGTGCAGGACAGCCTCCCAAACGCTGTCGAAGAAGCAGCGTTTTGACCCGCGCGGCCGCAATCGGTTGCCATTTGGACACAATGGTAAACAACCGAACTGTCACAATTCATTATTTATTAGCTCCGCATATTGCCTCCCGCCTTATGGTTGATATTTCTCCTTGGCTTCTAACATCCGAAGGAGATTCCGGAATGCGGAAATGGGCGGCGATTTTACCCTTGGTTGTCCTCAGCGCCTGTGCAGGGCCGTCTGATGGGCCAAGCGCCCTCAATATTCGCAATGCAAGGATGCCCGATACGCAGCGGAAGATTCCAGTCGTGCCGCTCTCCGAAGCTCCGATGGGTGCGCAGACTGTTGCGCCGTCCTATTCGCCCACTGATCAGGGGCTTATGAGCCTGCGCTCTGGCGGCTTCTCGGATGCCCGTCTGCGTCCGGGCGACGTATTCGACGTAACGGTGCTGGATACCGGCGAGGATGGATTGCTGTCCGCCACGCAGAGCAAATCGCTTAATCTCGGCCGCTTCACCGTGGATTCCCGCGGTTTCGTCACCATGCCCTATGTCGGCAAACAGCGCGTCATCGATTCGACCCCGGAAGGGTTGCAGTCGAAGATCGTCACGGCCCTCAAAGGCTCCTCGGTCAACCCTCAGGCCGTCGTGACGGTCGTCGACAAGCCGTCCAGCGCCGTAACGGTCGATGGCAAGGTTCGTTCTGCCGGCCGTTTCCCGCTGACGGCGCGCGGAGAGCGCGTGCTTGACGTCCTCGCCCTTGCCGGCGGTGCATCTTCCGCACCGGCCAACACGACCGTGACGCTGACCCGAGGATCGCAAAGGGCGAGCGCGCCGCTGGATCGCATCCTTCAGGATAGCAAGCAGAACGTGCGCCTACTGCCGGGCGATCAGCTATTCGTCAATGGCACGTCGCAGACCTTCACGGCACTTGGCGCCTTCAAGAGCGTCGGCGAGTTCCCGCTGGAACCCGGCCAGACCACCTTGGCGCAGGCGCTTGCCCGCGCTGGCGGCATGCTTGATGACCGCGCGGACTCCCGCAACTTTTATCTTTTCCGGAACCAGAAGATCTATTCGCAGGTTGCATCCAGCCAAGCCAAGAGTGCCGGTGCGCCGACTGTCGTTTCGGTCAAGCCGGTCATCTACAGCGTCAACCTTAAGCAAGTCTCGAATTTCGTGCTGATGCAGCAGTTCAAGATGCAGGATGGTGACACGATTTTCGCCAGCAATGCCGACACGGTCGATTTTGCCAAGCTGCTGACCGTCTATCAGAAGAGCGTGCCGACGGCTGCTGCCCCGCTGCCGGGCAGTTCATCGTCGAACTGATAGGGGTTCGACCTAGTCTGTCTCTATCAAAGCAAGGGCCGCCATTGCGTTTGGCGGCCTCCGGGAAGGAGTGGGGTCTGCCAGATGCCGGGCGGCTGCCCTTATCGCGGCGATCGATTGCCCGGTCTCGTCGCAATGTTCCAGAAGCAGGTTCATGACGCGTCCGGCTGAAAAGAGGTCGGCGCTGAATTGCATGGCGACATTGCTTGAAACTTCTGGCGCGGTGAAGCCTGGCGTCACCGCCTTGGCGATATCGAGATCGCTGTATCGGCCTCCACATTCGACCGCCGTGCCGAAATCGGCGATCTTGAGCCGATTGAGATCACCATTTCCAAGCAGAAGATTGGCCGGCGAAATATCTCCATGGACGTAACCGGCGTGATGGATCGCACTCAGTCCGACGAGCATGGATTTCGCCGCCGCCCTGATATCCGCCGCCGACGGAGAACCTTCGGCCAATCGTTGCGACAAGGATGGCCCGACCCATTCCATGATGAACGCCGGCCGTCCATCGGGCAGACGGATGGCGCACTGAGCAGAGGCAAGGTCGCTACCGCGAAGCGTCATGCCAATGCTTGCCTCACGCAGCAGCAGAGCTTTGGCGATCGCCTCGCTTGATCGATCCGTCGGGATAGTTTTCATAGCATGGAGCGTGCCGAGATCGCGATGGCGCAATCGGCTGATTTCCGTCCGTTCGGTGTTGTGCGTAATAGCCTCGACGAGAAAGGTATTTGCGATGAAAGCCGGCTCACTATCGGGCAAGGAAGGCAGGCGCCGGTCCAATGCATCGCGCAATCGATCGATCAGCAGATCGCGCATCTCCTTCGGCCGTTCGACATCGCCATCATGGGTTAGAAGATGCTGTAGCTCAGCAAAGCTGGCCGCAATCCTTTTCAGGCCCTGGTCGCTTGCATCCCCACTCATGTCGCGCCGATGACGATTGCGCTGACATTCTCGCGGCAATTGGCGATGAGCGCTTCTTGAATCAGCGCCGCGGCGGCTTGTTCCAGCGGGGTCTCGATCAGGATTTCGGCGATGACGCGATCGGTAAGCGTGCGCGAAAGCGGACCGCTTGCAAGCAGGAGCCGGTCGCCGCTTTGAAGCTGGTCGCCAACGGCTTCCGAGACGAATTGATCCTTCAGCCCCAGAGCTCGGCCAAGTGTTCGCCGCAACCCTATGTCGATGTGGTCATGGGTCAACAGCCGCATCATCCCATCGCGCAGCAGATAGCAGCGTGCATCTCCCGCCCATATCGCCGTAAACTCGCCATCCAGCAATGTTGCGGTCACGACGCTGGCGATAGGAGGCTCACGTTCGGCGGTAGCAGCCTTGGCGCGCAGGATCGCATGGGCATGGCTGAGCTTGCTCTTGATATCCTGTACCAGCAGCGGCAGCGCTTCACGTTGCGGAATGCCGGCGAGGATTCCCGTTGTGATCCGCGCCGCCTCGATGGCGCCGATGCCATCGCCGACGCCATCCGCAATAGCGTAGACATGCGGTGCTGCACTCACAAGGAGTGCATCGGCATTCAGTGAGAGACGTGTTCCGGCATGGCTGGCATGGCTGTGTGCTATCGCGAAATCTGGCCGTGCTGCCTTCGTCCTTTGTTGTGGTTCGATCGGAATAGGGGCGGCCGAGTGTGCGGCTGGTTCGGCAGTCTCAGCTACTTTGCGAACGTCTGTCGTGATGAGCCTGACGAAATCCTGTGCCGCGGGGGCAGTCACCGTGCGAAACCCCTTGCCGTGACGGGTGCCGGGATTGATGCGCCACCAGAGAGACGCGGGTGGCGGGGCATTGCCAACGGTCTCGAGCTGTGTCGTGGTCGATCGCTTGTCGATGAATGGCGCGCGAAGCCGCTTGATGCCCTCGACGAAACGTTGCATCTCGAAATCGGCTTTGTCAGAGGTCTCCGCCAGAGCTTCGGCAGCGGTAAACCAGCTATCGTCTTCGCACAGATCACGCAGCTGTCCGGAAAAGCGCTGCAATTGAGCGGCGATAATCAAAGGAAAACTTCGGCCGACGCGGTCACGGCTCGGCAGAAGAACGCCTGCGACAGCAGAAGGCGCCCAGACGCCCTTGCCGACGACGAAGCGCCAGGCACTCGTTGCATGAAACAGCCGGCGCCAATCCGATCCCAATGCTGCTTCGAGTGCGATCAGGCCATTGTGAACCCATTGATCGATTTCGCTCTGGAGACGCGAGCCGAGGGCTGAGGAAACGAAATCTCCGTGCGTCGGCAACTTTCCGAAAAAGCCGATCGTGTCGACTTGCATCGGCGATTGAGTGCGGGCGAGCGGTTCGTTCATCGGCGGACCGTCAGAATTGCGCCGGGCAGCTGAAATCGGACAATGCCTGCAGCCGGAAGGGATTGAGCACCGAACCGAACTGCACGTCGAATTCGGCTTCTCGGCCTTGGTCTTCAAATCTCGCCCGGAAGAGATCGGGAGCCTGAACCGTCACCTCGGCGGCATCGAACAAGCGGAAAGGCGACCAGTCTCCGCTTTGGGCTATAGCCGGCTGGAAGTCTCCGGGAAAGAACCTGACTTCGGATTGGCTGTCCGTGGTGGCTGCCGGCCAGGCGATGGATTTCGGCACTGCTCGGCTGCGATTATAGAAAACACGCTCGCCCGCGATGGCTATCATTACGGCATTGGCCGAATCCGATAGCGTTACGGGCTTAACATTGATCGATATCGCCGGCTTCTCACTGCCGGCCGGAAAGAAAGCGTGCTCGATCTTGCTGGCATTTTCAAACTGGGCGATAGCTTGACTGGGAATGCTGTCACCGCCGAACGTGCCTCGCCAGCCCCACGGTTGGGCGCTCGTGTCCACAAATGCGTC
Organism: Rhizobium centroccidentale; assembly: GCF_030182565.1. NCBI lineage: Bacteria > Pseudomonadati > Pseudomonadota > Alphaproteobacteria > Hyphomicrobiales > Rhizobiaceae > Rhizobium > Rhizobium centroccidentale. Next base: position 142,152 of record NZ_JAQJCG010000015.1, read on the forward strand.
AAGCCGGTTTTTGAAGAAAGACTGAAACAGACCTTGCGGTCCGAACAATCGGACGAAATCCGCCATGGCGATATCCTGGCTGGATTTTCGGTCGAACGGGTAGCGACCGGTAACGATGCGAGCGCAGAGATCCGCACCCTCAGCAGCCCAAAGATCGTTGATGCGGGCGCGGGCTGTCTTGACCGCCAGCGAGCCTATATCGGCAGCAACCGCCACCATCCATGCATCGGCGGGCGCCGGCAGCCCGCGGGCTTGCTGTAGCAAATCCTGATTGGCATTGGCGAGCTGGCCACCGGCGTCGAAGACGCGCGCCACTTCTGCCGTCGAGTTCGCTGCGCGTGACAACTGGCCATAGATATTCTGGAGGATCGGCTGGAGACTCTGAATCTGGGAGCGCGGCTTGTCGCTGCCATTGGCGTTACCATCCTGGGACGTCGGTTGCGCATTGGCGGCATTCGCCTCGAGCGCGGCCCGCAACGGACCGTAAGGATCGGGCGCGCTGAACGCGCCTGTGGTGGCGGCAGTCAGTGCTGCATCCGGAATATCGTCAAGCGCGGCAATTTCGGCACCTGCCACAGGGCGCAGGTCGGTGGCGGCTGCTATGGATTTCAGCGCCATCTCCACGGGGCTTGGATTGGCCGCCAGGATGCGCGCCGTCTCGGTGGCATCGGCAAGATTGCTCGACGGGCGTACCTGAAGGTCGGCCAGCAACGAAGACCATTGCTGCTGGAATGCGTCGAAATAAAGCTGCAGCGTCGCCTGGGAAATCGCGTCAGCGGTCATTCCCGAAGGAGCCGCACCGCTGTCGCCGCGAACCCATTGCTCCTTGAGCGCTTCCGAGGCTGCGGTCGTGACCATCGGCAGCACCACGTCACGATAGCCCTTACCCGTGAAAATTCCTGGAATGCCCTCCCGCAGCGTTGCCTTGGATTTGCGCTGGAAAATCTGGGCTCCGAGCGGCCCGAATGCGTCCATGGGAAGCCAGGCATCAAGCTGGCGGGCCTGCCGGGAATGGATGAGGATATCATAGGCTCGGGCTGCAAGACTTTGCGAGTGAATCGTCTCCCGTGCCTTGGCAATCAAAGCATTGTCCAGCTCGATCTGCGGCAGACCGCCTGCAGCCATCGCCTCGACATGTCCCAGGAGTGCCTTGCGTGCAGCCGATCGCCCTTCCTCACGATAAAGCGCTGCAAACATGTCTTCCGATTGCTGAGAGACGAAATCCTTGTCGATCGGTCCCATTCCACCGAGCATGCCGTACAGTTTCAAGGCATCGAAAGTCTTCTGGACATTCGATGTCTGCTTGAGCTCATTTTGAAGTGCGACGAGCATGCGAGGCAGAAGAAGCGCGTTCAAGGCGCGCTGATAGGCTCCGCGCTGGCGGCTGGCGATCTTATCCCCTTGGTCGAGGCCGAAACTCGTCGGCCAGACGCGCGCCTCGTCGAAGCCGCTGGTGACTGCGCGCAGATTATCGAGCGCCGGCAGGATCCGCAGGAAATCCGCATCGGTCACCTCGCGAACCTGAATGCCGCTTGCCAGCTTCTCGTAGTTGTCGATCCGCCGTTCGGCTGCAGCGATCGCGCGCGAGTTCTGAAAATAGGTTGCCGTCCAGCCGGTGAAGACGATCGCCAGCGCGATAGCGGCTGCGCCATAAGCAATCCGCCTGATCATGGCTTGCCTGCCGGACAGGCGCCTGTCACGGGCAACCAGCGACGCTTCGCCGAAGATCACCTCCTTGAACAGACGCGACAGGAAATAGCTGCGCCGGGTGCGCGGAGTATCCGTCTCACGGCTCTGTGTGCCGGAGGCGAAATAGACGCCGCGAACGAGGGGGGATTCGATGAGGTTGGAAGATGCGCAGAGCTCGGTCAACAACTCCTGCAGACGCTCTCCCAAGGAGGCAAGCTCTGCCGGGAAACGGAAAATGCGGCCGCGAACCTCAACATTCGGCTCCTGCTGCAGGCGTTCGATCAGCATGGCATCGACCCGCTGTTGCAACAGCGCGAACTCTTCCATGAAACGCTCAGGCAGATTCTCGCCCTTATAGCTTTCGTCGAGATTAAAGGTCGTGCCCCAGACCTGCTCACGGTCGGTTTTGGCAAGACCATCGAAGAACTCGACAAAGCCGGTCAAGAGATCGGCCTTCGTCAGGACGACATAGACGGGCACGCGCGCATGCAGGAACTCGTCGAGCTCCGACAGACGTTTGCGAATGGAGCGCACTTCTTCGAGCTGTATTTCGTGATCGCGGCCGAGAAGGTCGCCGATCGAGAGGGTGACGAGCGCGCCGTTGATCGGTTGCGAGCGGCGGTATTTGCGCAAGAGCCCGAGAAAGCCTTCCCATCCCGCCTTGGATGCACCGTTCAAATCGTCCTGCGTGGTGTATCGGCCGGCGGTGTCGATCAGGATCGCCTCGTCGGCAAACCACCAATTGCAGTTGCGGGTGCCGCCAGCGCCCTGCACGGAATTGCTTCCCATCGCATCGCCGAGCGGGAACTTCAGCCCCGAATTAGTCAGCGCCGTCGTCTTTCCCGATCCAGGTGCACCGAAGATGACGTACCAGGGCAGCTCGTAGATATAGCCGAAACGCTTCTTGCTGATACGGCGCAGAAGCAGCAGGGCTTCCTTCAGGCGGCTATGAATTTCGCCCACTTCCGCCTGTTGGCTGGCGGCATCGTCGGCAATGCCGTCCACCAGCGCCTTGTCGCGCCTGCGGGCGCGCAGCGTTGTTACCACCAGATAGATCAGCCAGCCGGCAATGATAATGCCGATCGCGATCATCCGTGCGGTGGCGCTCGCCAGCGGCTTGAAGCTGCCATAGCCGGCCATATAGCCATAGAACCAGATAACGACGCAGATCGCCGCAACCCAGATCAGTGATATGAAGCGCTGGCCGAGGAGGCCGGCATAGGCCGAAACGTAGGAGCGAAGCGTATAAAACGCGCCAAGCGGATTCATCGGGCTCCTCCCGTCGTCGCAGATGTCGCCGGTGCATTCGCACTTGGCGTTTGCGGCGTTGCTTGCGGATTAAGGGCGGCATCGCCGAGGCGTTGTGTCGGATCGGTCAGCACCAGGATCTCCGTCCGGCGGTTAGCCTCGCGTCCTTCCGCCGTGTCGTTGCTTGCGAGCGGATCGCTGTCGGCGCGCCCCTCGGTGAGGATGGCATCTTTGCCGGTATAGGCTGCAAGGATATCGCCGACGGCGCGGGCCCGGGCCTCGGAAAGGTGCCAGTTCGACGGGAACTGAGCTGTGCGGATCGGCACATTATCGGTATAACCGACGACGACTGCGCGGAATTTTTCCGAAGCCAACGCTCCGCCGATACGCTGGAGGAGATCGCGGAATTTATCGCTGACTTCGGCGCTGCCCGTGTCGAACAGGCCGGAATTGTTGATGCGCACCAGCAGCCTGCCATTGGAATTCGATAGCGTGACCAGCTTGCGGTCGACTTCCGGCTGCAGGAAGGCGAGCAGATTGTCCAGCGGCGTCGGTTGCGCCTTGACCGGAGGCGGTGTCTCCGGCTGCTTCCTCACAGGCGGCGGCGTTTGTGCGACTTCTTTCGGCTTGGGCGCGTCGATCAGAACGCTCGGCATATCGCGCGGCGGCAGATTGGCCAGGCGCTCGAATGTTGCGTCGGAGGCGTTGTTGAGCGACAGCGTGAAGAACATGTAGCCGAGCGCAAACAGAAGCGCGAGGACGGAAAGGATCGTCCAAAGCGCAACAGCGGTGCGCAACGGCTTATGGCGCGCCGAAATGCCGCGCCAATGCGGCGACAGCTCGCGCTCGAAGACGCCATATTGACCGAGCAAAGTCTTGTAGAGACTGTCACGGATGCGCCCGAGTTCCAGCGATCCGCGCGGCGAAACGCGCGTGCGGCCTTCGAAGGCGAGCGACAGGCAGAGATAGATGAGAAGCAGCAGGTCCTTGTTGGTACCCGGGCTCTGCTGGAAATGGTCGAGCAGATCAAAAACCCGATCGCCGCCGGTCACGTCCATGTGGAAAGTCGAAACCAGGCCGGATCGCGCCCAGCCGGCGCGCACGCCCCAGGGCTTGCTCAAAACGACATCGTCGATCGTCGCACAGATGACATAGTGCGCCGCGCGCGCCCGTTCCGGGCTGATGCGCGCGCTTGCAAGATCGCGCTCGTAACGTCCGACCGCGTCGATCGTCACGCGCCTGAGTTCGGCAATGTCGGGCTGTTCTTCGGCGTTGCGCAGGCTGTGAGCGAGATTGAGCAATGGTGCGGCCGAGCGCACGATGGTCGGAACATCATCACCGCCGAAACGAAAGCCGCGGATCAACGCATCGACGGACCAGCCGCCGGCTGCATTGCCCGATTTGTCGTTTGGCTGCTTATCCAGCTCTTCATCGAGAATATCGGCCATCTTGCGGGCGGCTTCGTTCTTGCGCGCGCCGTCCTCGGTCAGCTCGATGATCGTCGGCAGCTCGTGCCAGGGTGTTGAGCGCGTTGTGTTCATTCTCTGAGAGCCCACAGTTCCATCTCAAGGCCAGGGAAGTCGCCCGCAAGATGCAGCGCGATCGCACCGGAGGTATCAAGCTGTTTCCAAAGCGGATTCTTCGTATCGAGTTCGAAGTAGATCGTGCCGGACCGGTACGGCAACTGCCGCGGCAATACGGGAAGCGGCCGGACGGGAATGCCGGGCAGCGCGACATTGACGAGCTCGGCAATCCGCTCCACAGGTCCGATCTTGATCTGCGCGGGCAGCTTGCGTCGCACATCCTCGGCCGACATCTCGGCGCGAACCGCAAGCACGAAGCCGGCATCCTTGAGCAACGAGCGGTCGTTAATGGTCCCGACGCGCACGTCGTGACGGCGTTCGATGAGTTCGATTGCAACCGCTGCCTGCTCGAGCACTGCGGAAAGAGACGCGCGCAGATCGTTGAAAACAGCTGCAAATGTCGCTTTCAGATCATCATGGCGATAGGGCGGAAAGTCGCTGGCGCGCTTGCGGTCAGTGGTGAAAGTGGCAAGCTCGCCTGCGAGCTGGATGCATTCCTCATAAAAGCTTATCGGATGCATGCGCGAAGCATTTGCCGCAATGTGGCGCAGCATGGGGTCGGCGCGATTGAGGATATGCAGCAGAAAATAATCGCCCACTTCCGCAGTGCCGCGTACCGTGGGATCGCCGATGCGTTCGGCGATCGCCTCGGCCCGGTGGCGGACGATGCCGAGCAATTCGGTGATGAGTTCGTTCAGCCGCGCTTCGGCCGCACAATTCAGCGAAGGGGCGATGTAGTCCGGATCGAGAATGACCGCCCGGTCGGAGCGAACCTCGATGATGCGGGCAAGGCCGATAAGATCATAGCCGGCGAGTTCGTCACCGGTCTTGAGGTAACGCAGGCTCAGGCGGCCAACATCGATCGGTGCCATGAAGTCGGTCTCCAGATTGGCATCCGGTGCCTCGTATTGCGAGGCGGTGATGCGCACGCTGTTGCGCACGGCGCTGCCGTTCATGGCGACATCGGCTCTGCCAGGCTGACGGCTGGGCAGGGCCAGATAGACGATAGCGTTCTTCGTTGAATCGTCGAGTTCCAAAGGGGGCGGTAGATCCGCATCAACAGGCGCCTCGAATGGCGTGCCGTCGGGCAGGATGCCGCGCAGGTTCGACAAAGCAAACTGGCCGATCGCGAGCGCGCTGCGATCAATGCCGATTTCTGCAATACCCCAGGGGTAAGGCGCAAGCCCTCGCGCGGTCGTGCGAACCAGTCGTTCCGTCCAGCGGTCGGCCTGCTGAAAATGCTGCACGCGAAGGAACATGCCCTCGCTCCAAGCCACGCGATTTTCGTTCTTCATCGGGTGTTGCCCGTCCTCTCTGCCAAACTGGTGGTATCGTCTTCGTCGCGGCCATCGGCGGAAGCGCTGAACGCCTCGGCCAGCAGATCACGGACTGAAATGCTTTTGCCGCCCCTTTCGAACTGCGCGCGGTAGGCCTTCCAGTAATCCCCGTCGCCACGCCAAAGCGCCTTGCGTCGGGAAGCATCGACATGCGTCTCGACCATACGAGGCTCGAACATCCGGTTCGCCTCGCGAACAAGGTTTTCAAGGCCGGCGTTAAGCGTGGATTGCCTCGAAATGAGCGATCGAAGACGATCGGCAAGTTGCTCCGTCCGTTCGCGACTGAACAGCGAAGCGGATGAGTGAGTCCTGTTGTCTTCAATTCCGAAGATGGACACTTCGTCGTCGAGCGTCTGCTCCAGCGTCGAGACGAGCGCTTCAAGCTGTCGCAATGGGTCGAATTGCAGCGCAAAACTCGTATCGTCCGCGCCTTGATCCGCATCATCGGCGACACGCATATCGTTGGCCGGGATGATCGCTTTGGCAGTCTCGGCGGCCTCCGATCCGGAACTGCGGGCAACGGCCACGGAAACATGTGTCGCTGCGCCGTGTTCCAGCTGGCTGCCCAGCTCGAATTCTGAGTTCCAATCGTCCGGAAGTACCGGCTTGATGCCGTTGACATCGGGCGGGCCATTCCAGCCGACATCGACGTTCCTGCTTGGCGACTTGCGCTTTTTTGACGATTGCGGCAGCGCTCCAATCCAGTCGTTGCCGCTGCGCTGGCCGAGCACGCCAGTTGCGGCGCTGCCGCCGGGCGCGATGTCGGCCAGGATGGACGAGATCGTCATGGTTTCATCGCTGAGACGGAGGTCGTCTGCCGGATCCTCGATATCGCGGTCGGCTTCCCCGGTGATGACGACGTTGAAGGCGATATTGCCGAATGCGATCCTGGATTTATCCGCAAGCCTTGCCGTCTCGCCTTCCAGAATGGTAACGCCATCCACGCGGGTCCCGTTGGCGCTCTGGTCGCGCAGGAGGAAGCCGGCACGATCGCGTTCGATCACGCAGTGAACCTTCGAGATCGACCGCTGTTGATCGGTAACCTGCCAGTCGCAATCCGGCGACCGCCCAAGCGTGCGCTTGCCACGCTCGAAGAACCATCCTTTGCTGGAACCTTCTCCAGTTGTTTGCCGCAATTCAAGCCGCATGGAGGTCTCCCCGGCCGGATTGTCCCTGCGCCTTGCGTGGCTCTGCGACGATGGCATCGCCGCTGTCGCGATCGGCCACGGCAACGCGTGCCCAGCTGTTCCATCCAAGCCTCGGCGGATCACCGCTTTCGCCGAGCCGGCAGAAGGGGATATGCTCCTTCTTCAGAACCACTTGAATGTCGAACTCGAGCGAGGGATCGACATAAAGCCGCGTCAGGGCAAACAGCGCATCGATATTGGCGCTGTCCGGGGACAGAGATCGGTAATCCTCATAGTCGACAGGCCCGACAACGACACGGAAGCTGCCGCCGAAATCATGGATTGCTGTACCCGCCATTGAGTTGATGCCGAGCTGTACGCCATGTGGCGGCCCCATGCGGCTGCGCTCGCTTTCGGGAATGGTAAGCCATCTGCCCTTGAACAATTCGATCGCGACCGGCAGCCCGCTGAACTCCTGCAGCATGGCCTGCAGGTTGACCGCATTGCGGGTCCGTGCCGCAAAGAAACCGGAAAATCTGAGGACCAGCTCGTCGTCGGGGCGAACCTTTTCCTTCAGCCGCGCCGTGCCGAAGCCCGCCAGCGAGAACAGCGTCTTGATGAAGGCATTGCCGTTCCTGTCCGGGCTCCATCGCAGCCGCCGGGCAAGGCGATATTTCTCGCTTGCATCGACGAAGAGCTCGGCGAGGCGGCTTGTGAAGAGATCGAAGAAGCTCGAGAGGCCATGAGCCCGATTGCGCTGTTCGCGGATGACCAGCTCGTTGTAACTTGGGGGCATTGCGCCAAGCGGGCCGAGCAAGCCAGCCATGCTGGCCTTGACCGATCCTGTCGCGCCCTTCCTCTTGAAATCGCTGACGGCAAGCGGAACCGGCGAAACGCCGACGGGTGAGGACACTGTCAAATGATCGCCAGCTGCGTGCTGGGCAACGCGAAACGCCGTCGACGGCTCGAAGCGGCCGGGGTCGCGTTCGAGCAGCGCAGCAAGCATTTCGCTATCACTTGGCCGGAACTGGTCCATCGCTTGCGATCACCTCTTCGTCACAACAAGGGCCGTTCAGCGGCGCGGGCCGGCCAGACAGCTATTGGTTTCGATTGCCCCTTCATCGAGATGGAAAGGCGGGTGAAACTATTGATCGAGGTGTAAAGCCCGAAGAACCGGTCGAGGACACCGCCGAAGAGATAAGCCGAGGGCCTGTCGATGGCGGCCGGATCGAATTCCAGCCGGATATCTGTGCCCGTCACCATCCCGCCGCTGCCAAGCCGCGTCATCGAGCTTTTGGCTTCGACCCGAACGAGAGCGTCGGCAAGCAGCCTGGTTTCGCGGCTGTCTCTGAAGGCATAGAGCGCCAGAATATCCTTCAGCGCGGCACCATCATTGTCGAAGATGGAAAGATGATTGAGCTGGAGATGCGACATGAGCCGCCAGTTGCGTCCTTGCTGCTCATTCATCCGCACCGACGGCGTAGGCGCCATCAAGGCTTCGACCGACCCAACAGCTTCGCTGCCAGAGGCCAGCTGCAGATAGGGGTGACCGCCGCCAAAAGGCAGTTGCTCCGGCAGTTCGCGGTTGAGGCACAGCGCGTCGATGCTGGCGATCTTGTCGAGGGGACCGCTTGCCCGGCGGGCACGGTCTACGAAGGTGATTTCCATATCCGAGGTATGGTCGTCGGCATCGAAACGGCGCGTGCACTGCCAGAAAAGCGATGAAGCTCCGCCTTTCAGGCTGCGGCCGAAGAAGGGTTGGCACTGTTCCTCCTCCCCGGTGCGCGCGGATACGACCACTTTCTCGATCGCATAGATCTCACGCGTCTTCTGCCGCCTGGCGTCCGGTAGCACGCGATATTCCGTGCGTGTGCCGTCGAGCGCAATCGGTTCGCAGTTTTGGCGAAACAGGTTGACGATCGGAGTGGCGTTCAAGACGAAATCACGGGCGGAAATGGCGCGCTCTAGCTTGGCGCTGGTTTCATCGAGATAGAGGAAGATTTCCAGCGTTTCGCCGCGCCAGGCCTTCAGGCCGGCGATGTCGACGAAGAGGAATTTCTGCGGCAAGGCAAAGAATTCCGTCAGCAGACGATAGCCGGTAAAGCTCGAGCTTGGATAGGGCAGGATCGCTTCATCCGGCTCGAAACCGACAGCCTGCAATGCCTTGGCCGGCAGCATGATCGGGGCACGATCGTCGGCGTGGTGGGCAAGAGCGACGCCGAGCGTGTGATTGACGATAAGCTCGTGGATGGCGACGGCCTGCTGCCAGGACGAACCGATATGAAGCCGCAGCCTGTCGAGGCCGATCTCGCTGAGAGGCTTGTTGGCATCCCGCGCCCGGATCGACAGGCGCAGACAACCGGCAGCACCTGTATAAGGAGACGGCGGCGCGCTGATCGGGTGGCCGGTCAGCGAAGCCGAGACGATCTCGATCGGCGCGACCTGCGTATCCTGTGTCGTACGGAAGCGGCAGCTTTCGCCGCCGATCGGCTCTGCGAAGATTTCGGTGTGACGCGGCACGGTTTGAACGGATGCCAATGTGCTGCTTGGTGTGAAGCGCACGATGCTCATCGAGGGCAGCGGCGCCAGATAATGCGGATAGAGCGTTTCCAGCAGCCCGTCCGTCAATTCCGGAAACTCGTCGTCGAGCTTCTGGCGCACGCGGGCCGCCGAATAGGCAAAGCTCTGGATGAGGCGCTCGACATGCGGATCGTCCGCGACCTCGCCGGTAACGCGCAGACGGCCGGCAATTTTTGGGAAGGCATCGGCAAAACGCGCGGCACGCCGGCGGATCGCGGCCAGTTCGTCATTATACCGCTGCAGGAAGCCATCAGCCATTATTGGCCTCCACCAGGAAGCGCTGCGTCGAGGGATCGATCGTCGATTCAAAACTGATCGGCGGCATTCCCTCATGCACGCGGAATGTCGCGTGGATGCGTAGCCTCAGCGCTCGCTCGCCGCTCCCGCGGCTTCGGAGAATGCTTACCTGCACGTCGGAAAGCCGTGTTTCGAACAGCGCGATGCGTCGCTCGATCAAACGAGCGAGACGGCTCTTGGCTTCATCGGTGACGAGGTTTGCCGAGACCATGCCATCGACGCCGAAGGACACCAGCGCATCACCCAGTTCATCGTAGATCGCGGGCGGTGCGGTCGGGCGGCGGCGCGTGTTGAGCAGAGCCTCAAGGTCGCGGCGAATGCATTCGCGCAGTTCGCGCAGCTGTTCGGCCGGTGTCAGCGGCGGATCCTGGAGGCGATCGGGATCCTCGTCGATCAGTCGATCGATAATCGACCTCGCGACGATCCTTTCCCGCGGCCTATAGCGCTCCAACGGATCAGCCATGGGCGGCACGCCTCGTCTCGGCAGAGGTTGGAGCGACTTCGAGCGACTTCAGATCGTGGAAGGAAACCAGATCGTCGCCTGCCAGGAAACATTTCTGGCCGCGGCCCGTCGTAATGCCTGCCGCCTCGTCGACCCATTCGGTCTCGCGGCCAAGCAGCAGCTTGGCGCCTGTCGTGCCGTGATAGATTGCAGGCAGGAGCACGGGGGCGCTTGCACCGTCCACGAGTTCGAGCTCTGCCCTGCGGAAGGCGAGATCGCGGGGGCGGGCGATCGGTTCGATACGGAGGGCCGCAATCCTGGAAAAGTCGATCCACAGATAGGAACCGCCGGTCATGATGACTTCGAGAGCATGCGGAATGCGATCATCAAGATCGCGAAGGTCCGAAACGAGCTTGCCATTCCACCGCATCGACCGTTCGCCTCTGATCTCCTCCAGGGATTGCAATGCCGCGGCCGCATCCGAAGCATGGTCGCGGTGGGCGATCGCTACCTTCAGTGCCGCTTGGTCGAGGGCTGTCGGTCCATTCGGGAAGTCCGGAGCGGCCGCCGCGTCAAACCAGGCCGAACGCGCCGCCATCGCGCGCAGCTGATTGCGCAGCATGGCGAAGCCCATCATATCTTCCGGCGCGAATGTCGTCGCAAGGTTGCACTGCGCGTCGGCGCGAGCGTAGTCGCCGGCGAGGATCAAGAGATCGATCAGGATATGCCTGCCGTCCTTATCCGTCGGCGCTGCTTTGACATGTGCCTTCGCCTGTTCGATCGCATCATCGAGGGCGTTTTCGCTGAGAGCTTCGGCGATCTTGGCGGAGAGCGTCATGCGGACATCCTTTGCGGTGCGTCGGCGGAGCGGGAGAACGCGTAGGTCGCATTCGCGGTCTCCGCGATGAGGTGAAAACTTGTCGAGACGTCGTCGAGCTGAAAATGCGGCTGCAGCCGCACCGTGCAGGCGAACATGCCGGGCTTGCCGGGAATTTCATCGACGCTGATGCCAGCCGAACGCAGCGGGAAACGCGTGCGCAGCGACAGGTCGGCGTCGTCATTGCCGAGCGTATAGGTCGACAGCCAGTCATTCAATTTGCGTTCGATCGATGTTCTATCGGCCAATTTGCCGATGTCATCGCGCATGATGACCTTGAGGTAGTGCGAGAAGCGCGAGGCGCAGAGCACATACTGCAGCATCGCCGCGATGCGGGCATTCTGCCGGGCGTGCTCGCTCGAATAATGGGGCGGAGCATGCAGCGACTGATTGGAATTGAAGATCGCCGAGGAAGAGAGGTAGGTGGTCGCTACGGGCACGATACCGAGTTCACAGAGCTGCTGCTCTTGCCCGCTGGTCAGCCGTATCTCGACGGGAGCCTGCTGCGACAACCCGTTGCTTTCGATGCCGAGATCATAGGGCGCAAGTTCCTCCGTGCTCAGCATGCCGCCATCGATCGCATCCTGCGTCACGCCGCGAATATCGGCGAACCAGCCGGATTCGATGAAATTGCGGATGACGATCATCGCGAAGGCGAAGGCGCCATTGCCCCAAAGCAGGGTGCTGCCGTCGGCAGCGATGCTTTCGCGGAACGGGAACCGATCGTCGCGCCCACGGGAAAACGCCTCATAGGGCGCACGCATCAGGATACGCGGGGCGACCAGGCCCAAAAACCGGGAATCCTCTCGGGCGCGGAGCCCGTTCCAGCGGATGCGGGTGGGATCGTAGGCGAGCCAGGAAAAATCCTGGACGCGATTGAGCTCGTCAAAATCCTGCAGACCGATTGCCTGCGGAGCGGCGGCGGCTACGAACGGGCAGAAGGCGGCTGCCGCCGCCATGCCAATCTGAGTGAGCGCCCCGATCGTATCGCCGCCGGCCGGACCCTGTGGCGAAAGCTCGTAGTCTCCGATCAGCAGACCGAAGGGCTCTCCACCGGGCATGCCGAACTCGCGGCTGTAGATCAGCTCGAAGAGATGGCTCTGGTCGAAATCCGTCGTCCGCTCGAGATGCCGCGTCAATTGCGCCCAGCTGACGCTGAGGATCTTGACTTTCACTTCTTCCGATCGGCCGGTGTGGCGCATAAGCATGGCAAGCCCGCGCCACCGCGATTCCATTGCCTGGAACTCGGGGTGGTGCAGGATGGCATTGACCTGCCTGTTGAGCGCATCGTCGATCATGGCGATCACGCGATGCACCTGACGCGGCCAGGCTGCTCTCGGTTCCGTCGTTGTCGCGGTCATGGCGCTGACTAAAGGTGCGCGGCGAGGAGATCGCCGCGCTACCTCTCCTAGTTCTTGCTCGGAATACGGGCGACCATGCGGAGCGAAGTGGTCAGCTCTTCCATCTGCAGCCAGGGGCGCATCCAGGCGACGGCGTTGTAGGAGCCCGGCTTGCCCGGAACTTCCTGGACGGTCACCTTGGCATCGCGCAGCGGATATTTGGCGCGGGATTCCTCGCCGGCATCGTCATTGGCGTTGACGTAGTTGGCGATCCAGCGGTTGAGCCAGTTTTCGCAGTCCTGCGCTTCCATGAAGGAGCCGATCTTGTCGCGGCCCATGACCTTCAGATAATGGGCGAAACGCGAGGTAGCCATCATGTAGGGCAGGCGGGCGGATACCGCGGCGTTGGCCGTCGCTTCGGGCTTGTCGTAAAGCTTCGGCTTATGCGTCGTCTGTGCGCCGAAGAACACGGCATAGTCGGTGTTCTTGTAGTGGCAGAGCGGCAGGAAACCGAGCTTGCCGAGCTCGGCGTCGCGACGGTCGGTAATGCCGACTTCGGTCGGGCACTTGAGGTCGAGGTCGCCATCGTCGCTCGAGAAGATGTGCATCGGCAGGTTTTCGACCTTGCCGCCGTTTTCCGCGCCGCGGATCGCCGTGCACCAGCCGCTCTGGGCAAAGGCATCCGTCAGCCGTGTTCCCATCACGTAGGCTGCATTCATCCAGCAGTAGGCGTTGTGATCGAGCTCGCCTGTCTTCGAATGATCGGTTTCGTCGAAAGCAAAGTCGTCGATCGGATTGGTCTTCGGGCCATAGGGCATTCGGGCAAGCACGCGGGGAAGGGCGAGTGTCACGAAGCGCGAATCCTCGCTTTCGCGCAGGCTGCGCCACTTGGCGTATTCGACCGTTTCGAAGATCTTTTCCAGGTCGCGCGGGCGGGCAAGCTCGCGATAGTCGTCAAAGCCGAACATGCGCGGGCTGGCAGCCGAAATGAACGGCGCGAAGGCCGCGGCCGCAATCGACGAAATCGACTGTAGCGTCTGCACGTCGTCGAAGGAATTGTCGAATTCATAGTCACCGATCAGCGCGCCCATGGGTTCGCCACCCGGCGTGCCGAACTCGTCTTCGTAGATCGACTTGAAGAGTCGCGACTGGTCGAACTCCACAGCCTTTGCGAGATCCTTGGAGACGTCGCGCTTGGAGGCGTTCAGCACACGGATCTTCAGATTGACGCTGGTTTCGCTGTTCTTGACGAGATATTGCAGGCCGCGCCAGCTGCCTTCCAGCTTGGCGAATTCAGGTGACTGCATGATCGCGGCAAGCTGACGCGAGATTTTCCGGTCAAGCTCGGCTATCGCCTTGTTGAGCGTGACGGTTAGGTTGCGGTCATAGGTGACCGTGCCCTTCAACGCCTGGTCGGTCAGCGTTCTCAAGAGATCCTGGGCACGATCGGGTTCGGTTTGCCGGGTTGCGGCCACGATCTGCGACAGCAGATTTTCCTCAGGCGCAAACTCGGCCTCTTTGGTCTTCAGTTGGCTTTCAGCGCTCATTTTTCGATCCTTGCGGAAAATGCGGGCGATATCGTTGGAGCTTGAAATCCGTCGCTACCGGCCGCTTGAAACGGGTTTGGGCGATCGGCAGTGGCTGATCGCCGACGACGATCAGCTTGCGGCGGGCTTTTCGGCCAATCCGAGCTCCGACATCAGCTTGGACAAATCGGCCTTGTTCTGTAGGACGTCTTCGAGCAGTCGCTCCAACTCTTCCGAGCGATCCGCCTTGCTCATGAGGTCGCGAAGCTGGTTGCGCGCATCGAGAAGCGCCTTGAGCGCCGGGACCTGGCTGACGACGGAGCCGGGCTCGAAATCTTGCATGCTTTCGAATTTCAGGGAGACGGGAAGCTGCGAGCCGTCGCCCTCGAGCGTGTTTTCGACCGAGATGTTCAGGCCCGGCGTCATGCGGCGCATCACGTCGTCGAAATTGTCGCGGTCGATCTGAACGAACTTGCGCTCGCCGAACGGTTTCAGCGGTTGTGTCGGATTGCCCGAGAAATCGCCGAGAACGCCGACGACGAACGGCAATTCCCTCACGACCATGGCGCCTTCGGTTTCCACTTCGTACTTGATGTGGACCCTGGGCTTGCGCACTCGCTCCAGCTTTTCGTGAACACTCGCCATAAAATTTCTCCTTCAATGCCAGCGGCAAATTCGCTCTTCACATGTGGCGCAACTCGACTTTGGAAAGGGCCGGTTGCAAAAAGTTCGAAAGATCGGTTGTATTTCTCACCCGCTCTTGTTCGATTTCAGCTGAATGCCGGCCGCCGTCAGCACGGCATTGCGCGCCTGCTGTTCGGGCAGCAATTCGGCCAGTAGTTCTGAAAAATCCATGCGGCCGCGCCTGACCATCGTCTCGATCGACATCGAGATCGGGGAGTGCGGTTCGGTGCGGCGGAAGTAACGCGCGACGGCAAGCAACAGCTCGAAGGCTTCCTCGCGCGAGCCGATCTGTTCGGCGCTCAAGGGCCGGAGACGGCCTTGCGTCTGCTCGCCCGCACCCTCCTGCTGTTGGGGCTCCGCCACGCTCTCGATCGTCTGCGATTCGATGCCAGCAAGAGTGCGCAGCGCCAAAGCAGCCTCCTGCAGGACGTTGTGCGTATTGGAACTCGGCGGCGCCATCGGTCCGCACCGCTCGTTCAGAACGGACACGAGCCGGTCAAAAGCAGCAAGGCAACCATTGACCATTTCGAGATGCGAACTCATCGCGGCCGTACCGGCTTCAAGGGCCGCCTGACTCAGCTCGTCACGCCGTTTCACCTCGTTGGGACGTTGCGACAATTGAAAATCCCAGAGGGAAAACTGGCCGAATTTCGCGCCCGGAACGAGTGGCGACAGCCTGATCGCCTGGATGATGGTTCCCTCGCCGCCTATGCCATTGAGACCGGAAAGCGGCGCGAGGCGCTCTTCGATATCGTCAGCGCCGACGGAATGAAATTTCTCCCAATGCTTGTCCAAAAGCGACGCGATTGCATAGTAGACATCCCGCAACCCTTCGAAACCGCGCAGACGTAATTCCGCCTCAGCCAGCCACGCTAATACTTCGAGATCCTTACTTTTCGAAGAAATAATCTGCAATCCGAGATTGCTAACATCTGTCCAAAGCGGAGAAAGGCCAATATTTTCGCCTGGCGATATACCTCGTTCTGCAGCGCGAGCCTGGTTTCTTGCATCCTTTATTCTATAGTATATTTCGCGCGTAGAAGTATTGTCGCGAACATTTTCTCCGCATGGCGCGTTTTCTTCGAGTGGAGTTTCTATGTCGCGAACGTTCAGCAGGGGATTAACTCCATATCATGAACTACATCATTAGAGGGCGTGATAGTTAGGTCGATATATTCCTTTGTCAACCATGTCTATTCTGCAACAGAATTATGACGATCCCAATTTTTGACCACATGAAAAAATCTTTGTAGTCCATCTGGACGTGTGGGAATAACCGCCCTAGTTGTTGCCGCGATTTGGAGGGTGTAGTTGAAATGAAACCACAAGGAGGAAACTTCTAGGTGTCGAACATCGATCTCAATCGTCTGATCAGAACGCTTGAGCCCGCATTGCGCGTCGGTCTCGAGGCTGCGGCGTCGCTCGCAGCACGTGATCGTCATGCAAATGTCGATGTCGCACATTGGATACTATCATTGCTGGATGTATCTGAAGTTTGCTCTTTGTTTGAAGAACTTAGCGTTCCCTCTGCGGCGCTCCGCACGGAGCTTGATAGCGCCATCGCAGACTTGCCGAGGGGCGATGGTGCCGCGTTGGTGCTCTCTCAAAACTTGCTTGCTCTGATGCGCGAGGCGTGGCTTGTCGCGTCGCTTCAATGTGGGCGGAACAGCATCACCCTCGCGGATCTTCTGACCGCGCTGAGCGATGACCAGTCGCTGCGAATCATGGCGCGAGGCATGGCACCTTCGCTGCGTAACATTGATCGCACCACGCTCGAAAAAAAGTTGAATGCGGTTTCCACTGCGAACGGCGCATCCTCGCCGTCACAGAATTCCGAAGCCGCTACCGCTGCCGGTGAGAATGAATTCCTGCGCCTGTACACGCGGGATATGACGGCGGATGCAAGGCTCGGTCGTGTTGATCCGGTCATCGGTCGTGATCGTGAGCTGCGCCAGGTCATCGATATCCTCATGCGCCGCCGTCAGAACAATCCGATGCTGGTCGGCGAGGCAGGTGTCGGCAAGACTGCCGTTGCCGAGGCGCTGGCACTGGAGATTGCCGCCGGCAACGTGCCGGATATGCTGAAGCCGGTACGGATTCTCCTTCTGGATCTCAGCCTGCTGCAGGCTGGCGCCGGTGTGAAAGGCGAATTCGAGCGTCGCTTGCACGGCGTTGTCGCGGCCGTGCGGGCCTCTGTGGAACCGATCATCCTGTTTATCGACGAGGCGCATGGTCTGATCGGTGCCGGCGGACAGGCTGGGCAGGGCGACGCCGCCAATATTTTGAAGCCGGCGCTGGCGCGCGGTGAGCTCAGGACGATCGCGGCGACAACCTGGAGCGAATACAAACGCTACATCGAGAAGGATGCGGCGCTAACCCGACGCTTCCAGGTCGTTCAGGTGCTCGAGCCCGACGAAGAAACGGCAATCCGCATGTTGCGCGGTGTGGTTGGCAGCTTCAAGGCACATCACAAGGTGCGCATTCGCGACGAGGCGCTGGCGGCCGCAGTTCGCCTTTCGGCTCGCTATATTCCGGCGCGGCAATTGCCCGACAAGGCAATCAGCCTCATTGATACCGCAGCAGCCGCTGTCTCTCTGGCGCGCCAGACCGTTCCTGAAGCGCTGAAAGGATTGCGCAACGAGCAGGAGATGCTGGAGGTCGAAGCCGCCGCACTTTCCGCCGAGCCGCCAACATCGGATATCCTCGAGCGCCTTGCCGTCATCAAGAGCGAAAAGCACGAAGTGGCAAGCGAGATCGAGCGGTTGCAGGCCAAGCTCGATGCTGAAATCAGGCTGTCGGCCGAAGCCGATCGCATCGAAGCCACGCTCGCCGATCCCAATGCTCCGCAAGCCGAAGATGGCGCTCGCCCGCGCGGTGACAATGTCGCTCTCTTCCCGCCCAACGGCTCGTCCGTTGACGTCGCTCGCGCAGCCCTCATGCAGGCCGAGCGCAGCCTTGCCGACGTTGCCGGTGAAACGCCGCTGGTGCCGCGCGTGGTCGACAAGGAAGTGATCGCCGGGATCGTTGCGCGCTGGACCGGCATTCCAGTCGGCAAACTGCTGTCCGATCAGGTCGAGACCGTCAAGACGCTCGATGCAAGGCTGAAGGAGCGTGTGCTCGGACAGGATAATGCAATCGCGCGGATTTCGGCCGCGATGCGGTCTGCACGCGCCGGCCTTTCCGATCCGCGCCGCCCGCCTGCCGTCTTCCTGCTCGTCGGCATGTCAGGAACCGGGAAGACCGAGACGGCGCTTTCGCTGGCCGATCTTCTTTATGGCGGCAGCCAGTATCTGACGACCATCAACATGTCCGAGTTCAAGGAGGAGCATAAGGTTTCGCTGCTGCTCGGATCGCCGCCCGGCTATGTCGGCTATGGCGAGGGGGGCGTGTTGACCGAGGCTGTCCGCCGTCGCCCCTATGGGGTGTTGCTACTGGATGAGATCGACAAGGCGCATCCGGGCGTCCAGGAAGTGTTTTACCAGGTTTTCGACAAGGGAACGCTGCGTGACGGCGAAGGCCGCGACATCGATTTCAAGAACACCACGATCGTGATGACCGCAAATACCGGCTCGGAACTCCTGGCAGCCCTGGCAGCCGATCCGGAAACCATGCCTGAGGGCGAGGCGCTGGAAGCACTGCTGCTTCCCGAATTGCAGAAGCACTTCAAGCCCGCCTTTGTCGGCCGCACGACCGTTCTGCCCTTCATGCCGTTGAATGGCGAGACGCTGAGCGGGATCGTCGACATTCAGATCGGCCGCATCCGTGATCGCGTCGCCGCCTCCTATGGCACGAGCGTTTCGCTTGCTTCCGAAGCCCGCGAGGCGCTTGTCGGCCGCGCCAAGGCGAGCGAGATGGGCGCGCGTGCCATCGAAACCATGATTGGCCGCGATCTTCTGCCAGAGCTTTCGACCTTTTTCCTCGATGCGGTTGCGACGGGGCGCAAGGTTGGCGGCATCACCATCAGCTTTCACGATCACCGCTTTCTCATCGAGGAGAATCCGGTGGGCGATCATGAATTCGCTGGCCCCGAGGAAGGCGGCACGGCGAATAAAGCAGCCCCGGACGAACACAGCGCCCGGATGCGGCATTAGACGGAAGGGTAACCCCGCCCTGCAGCGACAGGGCGAATTCAAATCTCAACAGGAGAGTTCAGAGCATGCCGATTTATCTGCAGATCGACGGAATTCAGGGCGATGCAACCCACGAGCAGCACAAGAAGTGGATGGATATCGAAGTCATCCACTGGAATGTTTCGCGTAACATGAAGACGTCAGCCGGTTCGGCTGCGAACCGCGAAGCTTCCGAGCCGACCGTTTCGGAAGTTATCCTGACCAAGGTCAGCGATTCCTCGTCGACGAAGCTGTTCCAGGAAGCATGCTCGGGCCGCACCGGCAAGCAGGCCGTGATCCATCTGGTAACGACCGGCAACCCGGGCGACACCTACATCGAGTACACGCTCACCAACACGCTGATCGCCAGCTACTCGGTCGATTCCAACGGCGACCGCCCGGTCGAAACGATCAAGCTCAACTTCACCAAGATGGAAGTGAAGTACACGCCTTACGACGACTCGCAGACCCCGCAGTCGCCGATGATCGCGTCTTACGACCTGGCAACGACCAAGGCTGCCTAACATTAGCATCGCATTCCGGCGCGTTGGCATCAGCGCGCCGGAATCGTGTCCGGTACCAAATCGCTGCGGTGGCAGCGATTGTCATGTGCCGGCAAACGCCCATTAATCGAGGTCGCCATGGTAGATTTTTCAGTTTCGTCGCCGGCGCTGCAGATGGAGCCGGTCAAGCAGGCCGATCTTCCGGCCGTCCGCCGTGCGGGCCGCGGCCCATCCTATGATTATTTTTCCTATCAGAGCGGTCCGCGCGAATTCGCGGCACGCGGCCAGGCCGTGGGTGCCGCCGCATCGCTTTTCCGGATGTTCTCCGAAAAAGCCAACGAGATGTCGCTGACGCATTGGCTCCAGAGATGGCTGCGCAACAATGAAGCGCACATCATCCGCGAAATGGATACCAACCATCATTCGGTGTTCGTTGCGCAATTCAATTATTCCGTCAGCGATGGCGAAACGCGCGTCCTGATGGCGCGCGGCGCCTATCTGCTTGGCACGGTGCCGAAGCGTACCGATATTGGCAAGATCCTGACCCCGCAGGTGCTTTACGGGCCGGGCATGCACGAGACGCTGCCGAACGGCACCCTGTTCCAAATCGTCTATCTCGTTGGCGGTCGCAAACAGCAGATCGGCAGCGCCGGCACTGTAGGCTCGGCAGGCTCACTCGTAGGATAAGCGCAGATGAACGATCAGCCTTCGGCCAATGATTTCATCCAGGCGACCCGAAATCTTCGGGTTTCATCTCCGCTTGGAACGGACCAGCTCCTGCCGGAGCGAGTGATGATCACGGAAGGCGTTTCGTCGCTTTTCGACATCCGACTCTCCGTCCGCGCCAAGCGTGAAGTCATCAAGCCGGAGGAGCTGATCGGTCGACTGATCGATATATCCCTGGAAGTCCAGCAGGATGAAGACGGTGGAGATGGCGTTCGCCGCCCGTTCAACGGCCTGGTCACCGCACTTCAGGAAGGACCGCCAATTACGCGCGGGCTGCGTTCCTACTCGATGGTGATTAAGCCGCAGATGTGGCTGCTGTCGCAGCGCTCGGACTGCCGCATCTGGATGGACAAGACCAGCATCGATATCGTCGAGACGCTGTTTTCCGAACACGGCATTCCGGCTCCGGATGTTTCCGGTGTCGTGACGCCACCGCCACCGCAGCATTATTCCGTGCAGTGGAACGAGACGGATCTGGATTACCTGACCCGCCGCTTCGAGGAAGATGGTCTCTTTTACTGGTTTTCGCATGAGGAGGGCAGCCACCGGCTGCATGTTGCCGACGGTGCCAACTCATGGGCCGGCCCGTCTCCTTCTGCGCAGGGAGAGGGGCGTGTGCGCCTTGCCCAAGGCTCGACAGACCGCAATCATATCAGCGATTGGACGAAGCATTACGCCTATGTTCCAGGCCAGCGCGCCGGCGCGGACTGGAATTTCGAGACGCCGCAGATGGTGCCGGGCACAACCACGCCTTCGCTGGTGCAGATGCCGGGGGCGATGAAGCGGGAGCTTTACGAGTATCCAGCC
>NZ_JAQJCG010000016.1:0-155541 GCF_030182565.1 Rhizobium centroccidentale
CCCACAGGCGGCAATCCATTGTCGCCTAAAACGAGACAAAGTCATAAGACAAGCGGTTTTCCGTCCGGGATTGCGTGAAGCCAAAGAGATGGAGCGGCTGGATTTCCGCGCCAAAACGAAAACCGCGCCTTCCGGAGAAGGCGCGGCAAAGTCGTTTTCCTGTATGGCCAGCCAAGGCGTGCTGGCGCTTCCTATTAACGGAAGAGCGACAGGATCTGCTGGGTCGAGGAGTTGGCGATCGACAGGGACTGAACGGCCAGCTGCTGCTGCGTCTGCAGAGCGGAGAGCTTGCTCGATTCTTCTTCCATGTTGGCGTCAACCAGCTTGCCAACGCCCGACTGGATCGAGTCGGAGAGCGAGGAAGCGAAGGTCGTCTGCAGGTCGATGCGGCTGGAAACCGAACCGAGCTTCGAACCCAGGCTGGTCATGGAGTTCAGAGCGGTCTGAACCATGTTGAGCGCGCTGGAGATCTGACCACCCGTCATGTTGGTGATGTCGAGGCTGAAGACCGAAGCGCCGACGGTGGTGTCCTTCGTGCCGAGAATGCCCGAAGCTGTGTCGATCGTGCCGGCTGTATTGGCGCCGAACAGAACGTTGCCGGTTGCGCCGGTGTCGAAAGCGTAAGAGGTCGAGCTGATCGAAACGGTGCCGTTGGTGCCGCGGATGAAGGACGATACGACCGAAGCGGAATCGCCGCTCTTGGCCATGACCCAGTTTTCGCCGTTGAACGAAGCCGACTGGGCAACGCTCTGCAGCTGCTGCTGGAGCTGCGAGATTTCTTCCTGGACCGACTTCTTGTCGACCGACGGTTCCATCGCGGTTGCAAGCTTGTCCTTGATCTGGCCGACGATGTCGATGGCGCTGGTGACGGCGGTGGTCGCCGTGTCAACCTTGGCAGCGCCGAGACCGAGAGCGTCGGAAACGGCGCCGATGGCGCTGTTGTCGGACTTCATGCTGGTGGCGATCGACCAGTAAGCAGCGTTGTCGGAAGCCTTGGAGATGCGCAGACCGGAAGAAACCGCGCTCTGCGTATCCTGCAGGTTCGTGCCGATAGTGCGCAGCGTCTGGAGAGCAGCCATTGCGGCGTTGTTGGTAAGAATGCTCGTCATGATATTTGCCCCTTTGGCAGTGGTTGGATAAGGGACATTCCGGACCTAAAACCGGTAACGGCATTCAGCATCATGCCTGCTAACCAAATTCGTTAAGGTTAACTCGCCGCTTCGATGGTCTTAAGAAACAGCAATATAGTTAAGAAAAGCTGAACTGCGTTTGGCCTAAAAATATAAAAAAAACCGCGCCTTAGGCAGGCGCGGTTAACTTGTTGTTTAGGATTTTCGACCAACGCGCAGCGTTGGCGCTTCCTATTAACGGAAGAGCGACAGGATCGACTGGGTCGAGGAGTTGGCGATCGACAGAGACTGGATGGCCAGCTGCTGCTGCGTCTGCAGAGCGGAGAGCTTGCTCGATTCCTGTTCCATGTCGGCGTCAACCAGCTTGCCAACGCCCGACTGGATCGAGTCGGAGAGCGAGGAAGCGAAGCTCGTCTGCAGGTCGATGCGGCTGGAGATGGAGCCGAGCTTCGAACCCAGGCTGGTCATGGAGTTCAGAGCGGTCTGAACCATGTTGAGCGCGCTGGAAATCTGGCCAGACGTCATCTTGCTGATGTCGAGGCTGAAGACCGACGCGCCGACCGTGGTGTCCTTCGTGCCGAGGATGCCCGAAGCCGTGTCGATCGTGCCGGCTGTATTGGCGCCGAACAGAACGTTGCCGGTTGCGCCGGTGTTGAAGGCGTAAGAGGTCGTGCTGACCGAAACGGTGCCGTTGGTACCGCGGATGAACGAGGAAACAACAGAAGCCGAGCCGTTGTTTGCGGCCATGACCCAGTTTTCGCCGTTGAACGAAGCCGACTGGGCAACGCTCTGCAGCTGCTGCTGCAGCTGGCCGATTTCTTCCTGAACGGAACCCTTGTCAACCGAGCCTTCCATGGCGGTTGCAAGCTTGTCCTTGATCTGGCCGACGATGTCGATCGCACTGGTGACGGCCGTCGATGCGGTGTCAACCTTGGCAGCGCCGAGGCCGAGGGCGTCGGAAACGGCGCCGATGGCGCTGTTGTCGGACTTCATGCTCGTGGCGATCGACCAGTAAGCAGCGTTGTCGGACGCCTTGGAGATGCGCAGGCCGGAAGAAACAGCCTGCTGCGTGTTCTGCAGGTTGCCGCTGATGTTCTGCAGCGTCTGGAGGGCGGCCATTGCGGAATTGTTGGTGATAATGCTGGTCATAGAGTTGTCCCCTGGAAACTGGATACAAAAGGAGGACATACCGGACTGGAAATACCGGCGATGACGGAGCAGCTTCATGCCCCTCGATCCATTTTCCTAGAGGACCAAACCCGTCATGTCGCGAGGAAGGTCGCACCCATTGCTTGCCAATTTCTTAAATCAGAAGCCGGTGGACACCGCCTCTCTGGAACGTGGCTAAGAATCCGTAAAGGCAATTTCGACCGGTGCTTCGGTTTCAGGCAAGCTCCGTGAGGGATCATGAAGCGAATCCATGATGCCGGCCCTCGCCTTTCGGCGGAAGCCAGTCAACATATCGCTCGGAGTTCTCGCTCGTGAATACGAAAAATGCCTTTGTGACAGCGTCCGGCTTCTATCAAAAGGGCCAATATACACGCGCCCTCGAAACGCTGAACGAGCTGCTGAACGTCGACAGGTCGCCCAAGACCTATGCGCTGCTGGCAAAGACGCTGCTGAAACTCGGTTTCCGATCGGATGCCGCGAGCGCCTACGAGCTGGCCGGCCGGCAAAAGCCGCAGCGCGACGACTATCTTCGGGAAGCTCTGCTGCTGCATGGCGATTGCGGCAACGACGATCAGGCTCTCGCGATCGGAAGTCTGATCCTGCCCCTGGCATTCAAGGATCCGGACCTTGCCTTCGTCCTTAGCCGCATCTTCCTCGGCCGCCAGCAAAAAGACCTGCTGACCGGCTTCAAGACGGTGCTCGTCGAAGGGCCGGAACTCAAGCATCGCCAGATGGCCGCAAGGTTGCTGACCGACGATCTCTATGACGAAAGCAACCGGCATATCGTCACGACCCTGTTCAAGAAACATCCCGACCATGTCATTTTCCGCGCGCTCTACCTGATCTTCGCGCGCGAGGTGTCCGATCTGGCCGTCGTCGAAAAACATATGGCACCGGTCATGGCATCGCTTGCACAGGGCAAGCTCGATCATGTCATTCCCGACAATCCCTTCTTCCATCTCCACTGGTGCGGCGACGAGGCGCTTAACAAGCTCGTGGTCCACGACACCGATCCATTGCCGGCGGGCCATGCAGAAGCCCGCCGTAAGCTGCCGCATACATGGGGCGGCAAGATCCGCATCGGCTATCTCTCCTCCGACTTCTGGCCGGGGCATGCGACGATGAAGCTGATGCAGCGCGTCCTCGAGTTGCACGACAAGGATCGGTTCGAAATCACCCTTTTCGACCACTCGGAGGCGGCTCACCAGAAAGAGGAAGCTTTCGACTATTCGGCGCTGGGGACGACGGTCGACATTCGTGGCCTTTCCAACCAGGCCGCAGCAGAAGCGATCCGCGCCCGCGGAATCGACATTCTCGTCGACCTCAAGGGGCATACCAAGGGAAGCCGCGCTTTCATCCTCAACTACATGCCCGCTCCGATCCAGGTCGCCTGGCTGGGCTTTCCCGGCACGACGGTCAACATCGACCTCGATTACATCATCGGCGACCATTACGTCCTGCCGGATCAGTCGAAGGCGCATTTCTACGAAAAGTATTGCCGCCTGCCCGAATGCTACCAGCCGAACGATCCGCTCAACCGCCCGAAGCCGCGGCCGACAACGCGTGCGGAGCACGGGCTGCCCGAGGACGCTTTCGTCTACGCTTCCTTCAACGGCAACCGCAAGATCACGCCGCAGATGGTCGACGTATGGTGCAATATTCTCAAGCGCAGCAAGAACAGCGTGCTCTGGCTGCTGTGCAACGGCCCTCGGGCGGAAGCCAATATCTGGTCGCGCCTCGAAGCCCGCGGCGTCAACCGCAAGCGGGTCGTCTTTACCAGCCGCATTCGCTACGAGGACCATATCGACCGCCAGCAGCTTGCTGACCTCGGCCTCGATACCTTCCCCGTCAACGGCCATACGACGACCTCGGAACAGCTCTGGGGCGGCCTGCCGGTTCTCACCATCAAGGGTACCAATTTCGCTTCGCGCGTGAGCGAAAGCCTACTGAATGCCATCGGCCTGCCGGAACTGGTGGCTGACGACGTCAAGGCCTATGAAGACATGGCGGTGCAGCTCGCCGGCCAGCCGGAGCGGATTGCCCAGTTCAAGGAAACGCTGGCGGCCAATCGCTATATCAAGCCGCTCTTCGATGCCGAACGCTTCACGCATCATCTGGAGAAGGCCTTCGAGATGATGGCGGCACGGGCCAAGCAGGGGCTTGCACCCGATCACATGGATGTGCCAGCACTGCCGGCGCGCTCGGAACCGTTCATGGAAGACGACCAGAACTCGGCGGCAATCGCCGCCGAGTAAGTTTCAGCGATCATCGGCGCGAGAGCTCCGGTGATCGCCTTCCGTCGTAATATCAGTGGAAAGAGCGGACGAGGCTGCCGACCAGAAGGTTCCAGCCGTCGATCAGCACGAAAAAGAGAATCTTGAACGGCAGAGAGATCGAGGTCGGCGGCAGCATCATCATGCCCATCGCCATGACGATGGTCGAAACGATCAGGTCGATGACCAGAAACGGCAGGACCACAAGGAAGCCGATTTCGAAGCCGCGGCGAATTTCCGAGATCATGAAGGCCGGGATGAGGACGCGATAATCGATCTTGTTGTCGATCACGGTCGTCTGTCCGCGTTCCTGCGCGAGATCGACGAAAAGCTTCAGGTCCTTGTCGCGCGTGTTGTTGGACATGAAGGTGCGGAAGGGCTCGGCGATACGCTGCACTGCGTCCGCTTCCGAAATCTGATTGGCGAGCAGCGGCTGCACGCCATCCTTCCAGGCCTGATCGAAGGTCGGCGACATGACGTAGAAGGTCATGAAAAGGGCAAGGCTCAGCAGGATCATGTTCGACGGCGTCGTCGCAAGACCCATGCCGGTGCGCAGGATCGAAAACGCGATGATGAAGCGCGGAAAGCTCGTCACCATGATCAGGATACCCGGCGCGATCGACAGGATCGTCAGGAGCCCGAAGGTACGGATGATCCAGGCGGCAACCGAGCCGTTGACCGGCGCGTTCAGCAGATCGGTGGGAAGCTGTTGCGACAATTGCTGCGCCGCCGCCAGCTCAGGCGACAATGCTGCAATGACGAATATGAACAGGGCAAGTGCTAATCGACTCATTCGATCACGAAAGTTCTGAAGATAACTTTCGATACCCGTCCTTCGGAGCGCAGGTCAACACGCTCCTGAATGTCATCCCGAAGATATTGCAGGCCGCGGGCACCTTCGATCTGCTGCAGGGAAACCGTGCGGATGTAAGCAAGGATATCCTGATGGACTGCCTGGGCGAGCTGCGCGTCCGGCGGCCCCTTGAAAACCAGCGCCAGCTCCAGCCTGATCCAACTCTGCGAGGGATAAGCGAGATTGGTGGTGATCGGATCGAGCGCAATGATGCCGTTTGCCTGGGCGGCTGCCGCAGCCTGCTTGCTGTCGCCGCCGGCCATTGCAATCGCCTGCACGGCAGCGGTGGCCTCCTTGATCCGCGGCGCCACCATGGTTCCCAGTACCCAGCCGCCGCCGCCGCCGAGCGCGGTCAGCACCAGTAGCCCGACGATCATCATGATCATCGGCGATCCCTTGCCCTTTGCCGGTTCGTCCGAGGCTGCTGCCATATCCCTATCCGTTCACTGTCAAATCAGAGCGGCGAGAGCAGGTCGACGGCCTGCTGCCCCCTCGGCGGCTGCTGTATTTCCGTCAAGCGGCCACGGCCGCCATAGGAGATGCGGGCCTCGGCGATCTTGTCGTAGGAAATGGTGTTGTCGGAGGTGACGTCCTGCGGCCGGACGATGCCGGCGACGTTGAGAATGCGGATTTCCTGGTTCATGCGCACTTCCTGCGAACCGCTGATCATCAGGTTGCCGTTTTCGAGAATGCCCGTCACGACAGCTGCGACCAGAAGGTTGATCTGCTCGGAGCGCTGCATCTTGCCCTTGCTATCCGTGCTGGTGTCGGAGCCCGAAGTCGCGTCGGCATTGGTGCTTGGCTGCCAGCCGAAGATCTTGGCGGTAATGTTCCAGTTCATATCGCTTTTGTTCGTGCGATTGCGATTGGTCTCGTTGTCCCAATTCGCCTTGTCGTTGATCTGAATCGTAACGGTCAGGATGTCGCCGACATTGAGCGCGCGCGCATCCTTGAAGAGGGCGGCCTGCGAATCGTTCCAGAGCGAATAGCCCTGCGCGACCTGATGAGGCCGCTTCGGATACTGCGACATCTGCGGCGTCTGCGCATATTGCAGGCCGCTGCCGATCGGACTCATGGCAGGCGCCCTGCCGATTTCCTTGAGGGCCTGCGACTGGCAACCGGCGAGGAAGACGACGATTGCGCAGGCGGCCGTAAGACGCGTGTTCATGAGGGGTCCTTCGACTTCGATGTATTCGGGTCGGATGCGCTGGCGATGATATTGGTGATGACGGCTGCCTTCTTCGCATCCATTTCCGCGAGGATCAGGCTCGACTGACGCGCGGAAAGCTTCATAATGATGGCCGCTGCGACAACTGTCCTCACATCGTTGAGGCTGGCAGCCGCCGCATCCGGCTTCATGTTCTTGTAGATATCGACCAGGCCGAGATCCGCTGTCTTGAGAAAGTCGTCGCGCTTTTTCAGCCAGTCCTCGTATTCGGCCTTGCGCTTGTCCATGGTGGCGATGCGCTGATCGACATCGGCCTGCAGCTTTTCCAGCTCCTGCTTCTGCAGCAGGTAGCGCTGATCACGGGCGGGATCGGCAATGTTGGTGCAGAACTGACGAATCTCGTCCTGGCTGGAGGCCGGATCGGTAACCGGCTTCGGGGCTTCCTGCGCCAAAGCCGTACCAAGCGACAAGAGCAAGATGCCCGCCGCAAGACTGCAGGCAATCAGCGCATTTCTTGCGATAGTGGTCAATATCATTGCAATACGAGCTCCGCTTGCAGCGCGCCGGCCGACTTGATGCCTTGCAGGATGGCGATGATGCCGTCCGGCTTGACGCCGATATTGTTGAGACCGGAGACCAGCGTCTTCAGGTCAGGCCCTTCCAGCACCGCCACGCGGCCGCCGCTCTTGGTGGCGGTGATATCGGTCTGATCCTGGATCGCCGTCTGGCCATCGGAGAAGGGTTCCGGCTGGATTACCTGCGGGTTCTCGCTCACCTGCACGGTCAGCGTTCCGTAGCTGACGGCGACCGGCGAGACGCGGACATCGGCGCCGATGACGATCGTTCCGGTGCGCTCGTTGATGACGACCTTGGCCGGCGTATCGGTCTGGACGTTGAGATTTTCGATGTCGGCCATCAGCCGCGTCAGGTCCGCCATCTTCGGCTTGGCGATCGTCACCTCCTGCGAATCCTTGGCTTCCGCGATCGGCGCACCGAAACGCGAGGTCGCCCAGGTATTGACCGTGTCGGCGATGCGAATTGAAGTGGAAAAGTCCGGATTGCGCAGCTGCAGGACCAGATTGACGGAATCCTTGAAGCGCGACGGCAGTTCGCGCTCGATGATGGCGCCGCCGGGCACGCGGCCGGCTGTCGTGACACCTTCGGTCACCGTGGCAGCGGCGCCCTGCGCCTGGAAGCCGGATACGATGACCGAGCCCTGCGCCACGGCATAGATCTGCCCGTCGGCGCCGCTGAGCGAAGTCATGATCAGCGTACCGCCGCGAAGCGACGTCGCATCGCCGAGCGAGCTGACCGTCACGTCGATGCGGCTGCCCGGGCTTGCAAAGGGCGGCAGGTTCGCCGTCACCATGACGGCGGCGGTGTTCTTGGCGGCGGATTGGCCGCCCTGCGTCGAGATGCCGAGGTTCTGCAGCATCGCGCGCATGGACTGCTCGGTAAAGGGCGAGGAACGCAGACCGTCGCCGGTCCCCTGGAGACCGACGATCAGGCCGTAGCCGATCAGCTGGTTGTCGCGGCCGGATTGCAGCGACGCGATGTCCTTGATGCGCGATTGCATCGCGAGAGCCGGATCGGCGACGATCAGGCTCGGCAATGCGAACAGGATTGCGAGTAGTTGACGAAGCCGTTTCATTTCGCGACCACGCGGATCGTGCCGTTTTGGAGGACCGTGCCGTTGACGATGATGCCGGAGTCCATATTGCGGGCGCGGACATTGTCGCCGACGGCGCCATCATCCAGCGGCGTGCCGGCTGCCGTGATCGTCATGCTGCCCATGCTCATCACCAGACGGACGTTGGAGCCGCGCGTTACCGCATAGGGCTGGCGCAGCGCGGAGATGGAGATGGTGCGGCCGGGAAGAAGCGTACGCTTTGACACCAGACCGGTGACCTCGCGGAGCCGCTTGGCATAGTCGCCACTCAGATTTGGATTGGTGACCTCGACCTCTTCGAGCTGGCCGCTGCTGATGATATCGCCCGGATAGATCGTCTCGGTCGGCACCACGGCGGTTCCGAAGCTGGAGCCGTCGGCGCTCATTGCGCCGGCCGGCGCAGCCGACGCGAATACGACGGAGAGGCTCGCTGCGGCGAACCATGCCATTGCCAAGCTTTTCATCCGGCGAAACCTCATGTTCGGCCCGTCCCTCTTGCTACTTCAGGTTCTTGCTGACGATCTGCGCCATTTCGTCGGCCGTCGTGATGACCTTCGAATTCATCTCGTAGGCGCGCTGCGCGGTGATCAGATCTGTGATTTCCTTGACCGGATCGACATTCGACGATTCCAGATAATTCTGCTTCAGATAGGCGAAGCCGTTCTGGTTCGGATCGGAAACGACGGGATCGCCCGAGGCAGGCGTCTGCGTGAAGAGGTTGCTGCCCATCGGCTGCAGGCCGGCTTCATTGACGAAATTGGCGATCTGTAGCTGGCCGAGCACCGTCGGCGTGGTCGCCGTACCGATGATCGCCGACACCTGGCCGGACTGGCTGATGGCGAGGCTGCTGGCATTGTTCGGGATCGTGATGCCCGGCTCCAACACGTTGCCATCAGGCGTGACGATCTGGCCGGTGTCACTCTTGTTGAAGGAACCGGCGCGGGTGTATGCGGTCGTGCCATCGGGCATCTTGATCTGGAACCAGCCGCGACCGACGAGCGCCACGTCGAGCTCGTTCTGGGTCTGCGACAGCTCGCCCTGGACCTGGATATTGCGCACGGCTACGGTCTGAACGCCAAGGCCGATGTTGGCGCCTTCCGGCACGACTGCCTGGTTCGGCCTGTTGGCGATGCCCTTGGCGCGCTCGGTCTGGTAGAGAAGGTCGGAGAACTCGGCGCGCGAGCGCTTGTAACCCGTCGTATTGATGTTCGCGATGTTGTTCGCGATCACTTCGAGATTGGTCTGCTGGGCGTCCATGCCCGTCGCGGCAATTGCGAGCGCTCTCATGCTTTCGTCCTTCGAGCCAGGGCGGACCTTCGAAACCGCGAAGCGGCTTGCGAACAACTCACGCCAAATCAATTAATTAGAGCGGGAAACCCCGCGCTAGATCTGCATCTTCGTAATATCGAGGAACGCCGAGACCACCTTGTCGCGCAGTGCGATCGCGGTCTGCAGGGTCTGATCGGCCTGCATGACCTTATCGACGACTTCGCGGGTACTCATCGTGCCCTTGATGCCGGCGAAGGAGGCGTTTTCAGCGTCCTTCAGCGAGTTGATGGAATCCTTCGCGACATTCGACATGACCGAGGCGAAGCTCATTCCTGCATCGACGCCCGCGGCAACGGCCGGCGAGGCATTCAGAGCGCTGGAAGCGGCGGAGGTCAGATCCGTGGCGATGCTGCCAAGGCCGCGGGTCGCCGAAAGAGAGGCTATATTCTTAACCGAGTCGATCATTGGTTCTTCAGCAGATCAATAGTGGAGGAGATGAGATCACGGGCCTGTCTGACCGTCTGCAGATTGGCCTCGTATGAACGATTGGCCTCCCGCATGTCGGCCATCTCGACGAGGATGTTGACGTTGGGCATCTTGACGTAGCCCTTCTGGTCGGCCGCCGGATTACTGGGATCGTATTCTTCGACGAATTTGCCCGTGTCCTGGCCCAGTTTCTTGACGCCGACCGTGGTCAGGCCATTGGCGCGATCCATTTCGGCACCGAACGTTACGGTCTTGCGTCGATAGGGATCGGCACCGGGCGTATCGCCCGTCGAGCGGGCGTTGGCGATATTTTCGGAGACAATACGCAGACGAGTCGATTGAGCCTCCAGGCCGGAGCCCGCAATCTTCAATGCGGCTGATAAAGGGTCCATGACATCTTCACTTCATCTATTGTTTTACGGTCATCAACATCATGCGATGAAAGGAGCCGACGAGAGCGGTGTTCAAGCTGTACTGGCGCTTGATGTCACCGGCCTTGGCGAGCTCGTCTTCCAGGCCGACGGTGTTACCCGACTCCTGGACACCAATTTCCTGATTGAGCGGCGCTTCCTCTACGTTGACGTTGCCGCTCGTGCTGAATTCGCTGCCCGAAAGATGCGCGGGATTGGTCCGGACCATACCGACGTTCTGGTTGTCCAGAACGGCCTGGAATGGCGTGACATCCTTGGCGTGAAACTTCGGCGTATTGGCATTGGCGATATTGCCGGCAACAACCTGCTGACGTACCTGGAGCCACTCGGCTTGCCGCGAGGCCAGGTCAAAGAGCTGAATGGGTTGCATGGGCTTCTCTCCGTTCTTACACTGTGAATCTAGCGGGATAATCTTGCGTGGGACTTGCGAGAAATGCGTTCCTGTAAAGTCTTCGAAGTGCCTGAAATCCGGGCGATTCCGGGTTTTCCTCAATTGTTGCCATAGACATCGCCCGTCGAGGTGACGATGACCCATTTTCCCTCTCGCTGTTCGATCGAGGCCAACCGACTGTTGTCAGGCAAAACAGATCCGACTCGCACGACATACATGCCGGTGTCGTCCTCGATCAGCGCGCGGCCATTGGCGACATGCAGCAGCTGGAAGGCAGACTTGCCGGGAAACGGCTGCTGATCGGCCGGCTGCCCCTTGTCGTCCTCACGGCCGGCATTGCTGACCGTCGCCGTCGTCAACGGATCGGGAATCAAATCTTTCGGCTGGTCAGGATTCTTGTTGACCATGGCGAGCGGCGACACGCTGACGATCGCGCGGCCAGGCCAGTTCGGCAAATCGCGGGTGCGATCGCCTTCGGCCACCTGAATGCCGAACTTGTCCGGGTTCAGAAAGACGTACCAGGGGAAGAAGGCAGAGGCGCCGGCAAGCGCCAGTCCCGTAAAGGCCAGAGCCTTGTCCGCAACGGTTCGCCTTCTCGCCGATTTCGGCGGGGCGACCGGTTCGTCAGCGTCGGATTCTTTCACTTCTGGCCCCTTTTTCGGCATGACATTCGGCGATATCCGGCAGGCTGCGGACAAGGAAAATCGAGGTAGTGCTGTGCATGACCATCACTTGGCTCTGGCGGGAACACCGCTCGAAGCGTTTCTGAGGGCCGTCGCAAGATCGGTGAACGCATCCGCCGACGGCTCTTCGCCCGGCGTCTGCTTCAGTATGTCGTAGATGATCGGCACCTGACGCACGGCGATATCGAGATCGGCGTCGGCTCCCTGGCGATAGCCGCCGATCAGGCGCAGGTCGCGCGTTTCCTCGTAGCGGTGTACCAGCGCCTTCAGGCGAGAAACCAGCTTCTCCTGATCCGAGGTCCAGGCCTTGCGGGCAAGACGCGAGACGGATGCGAGCGGATCGATCGGCGGATAGCGCCCCTCCTCGGCAAGGCTGCGCTGCAGGACGATGTGACCGTCGAGAATGCCTCGGGTGGAATCGGCGATGGGATCGTTATGATTGTCGCCATCGACGAGGATGGAAATTATGGCGGTGATGGTGCCGGTCCCCTCCGGTCCCGGGCCTGCC
This sequence comes from Rhizobium centroccidentale, assembly GCF_030182565.1. NCBI lineage: Bacteria > Pseudomonadati > Pseudomonadota > Alphaproteobacteria > Hyphomicrobiales > Rhizobiaceae > Rhizobium > Rhizobium centroccidentale. The sequence continues at coordinate 12,032 of NZ_JAQJCG010000016.1, forward strand.
CGCTCGAGAAGGCGTGGCAACTCGGTAAAGACGGATGCCGGATAGCCGCGTGCGATCGGCGGCTCGCCGGAGGCAGTCGCCACTTCGCGGATGGCATGGGCAAAACGGGTGACGCTGTCGACGATCAGAAGAACGTTATCGCCTTTGTCGCGGAAATGTTCGGCGATGGTGATGGCCGAGAGCGGCGCCATCTTGCGCAGCATCGGGCTCTCGTCGCTGGTCGCAACGACGGCGACCGATTTCTGCATGTGGGAACCCAGCGTATCCTCGATGAATTCGCGCACTTCGCGGCCGCGTTCGCCGACGAGCGCGATCACCACCTTGTCGAAGGCTTCGGCTCTCGCCAGCATCGACAGCAGCGTCGACTTGCCGACGCCGGAGCCGGCGAAGATGCCGAGGCGCTGACCAAGGCAGAGCGGCGAGAAGATATCGATGGCACGGACGCCGGTCTTGAAACCGGTTTCGACGCGCTTGCGCGTCATCGACGGCGGGGCCGTGTTGGAGATCGAACGCGCTTCGAGACCCGCGGTCAGCGGTCCCAGCCCATCGATCGGCTCGCCGAGCGAGTTGATCGTGCGGCCGCACCAGCTGTCATCGGGCGCGATGCGGAAGGCACCTTTACGGATGATGGTGTCCTGGATACCGATCGGTTCGCCCGGCTCGATCGGACAGACATAGGTGAGATCAGGTTCGACGCGAACGACTTCGCCGAGGTGGACGCCCGTCGGCGATCGATGCGCGACGAAATCGCCGAGGCGCACCTGCCTGGAAAGGCCGGCAACCGTATAGTGTCCGGCAGCGATGGTGCGCACATGACCGCCATGGGCCACGGCATTCTCCGCCATCGCATACTGGCCCGCCAGTACGGCCATATGCGAAAGCTTCAGCGACACCGCGCCCTCCGGCAACCGATCCTCGACCATGACAAGTCCTCTTTACTGGCTACCGCCGAGGGTCTTGATGGCGTCGGTAAGCGTGCCTTCACTGCTGCTGGTGAGCGTGCTGATATTGTCGAAGGCGCGGCTGACCTCGATCAGATTGGTCATTTCCCGCATGCCGTTGACGTTGGAGTTTTCGAGATAACCCTGTGCAATGCCGATATTCGAGCGGTCGATGACAGGCTGTGGCGTATCGGTCAGCAGGATGCCGCTGTTTTCGTAGCGCAGGAAGCCCTTGCTGACGTCGGCGCTATAAAGGCCGATCTGACCCATGCTGCGGCCATTCTGCGTGATCGTGCCGTTCGACGCGACGCTCGGCGGACCGCCAGCGGGGTCGAGCTGGATCGGCGCACCGCCAGGATCGAGGACCGGGAAGCCACGCGTGGAAACCAGCGCGCCGCTTTCGGTCATGGTGAAGCGGCCGTCGCGGCTCAACACCAGGCCGGCCGGCGTGTTCATGCCGAAATAGGCGTCGCCCTTGACGGCGAAATCGAAGAGATTGCCGGTGTTCTGAAGTTCGCCATTGTCGGTGGAGAGATAATCGTTGCCCTGCGAGACGAAGGCGACCTTGGCGTTGAGCTTGTTTTGCGTATTGCTGAGGACCTGATCGAACTTGACCTCGGTACCACGGAAACCCGTCGTATTCACGTTGGCCAAATTGTCGGCGATCGTCGTCAGACGCCGCTCGAGCGCCATCTGGGACGACAGCGCGACATAAATACCAGACTGCATTTTCAACGCCCTCCGGACATTGGAGAATAACGGGAAAGGAAACGCCGTCGGCGCTCCTACATTTCGTTAGCGGGGCATGGATGCCCTTACCCGCCATCCTGCAGGGCTTGGCTTGTGCGAAGCTGACAAGGCAAAAAGGACGTTCAGGGGCCCATCGAACAGCCTCACGCAAGGCAGGTCCCCTAGTTCATCGTATGAAGCAACGTTCAGGTGTGGACCGACGATGAATATTATTATCGGATTTGTAGTGACCTGCGGCTGCATCATAGGCAGCTTCATGGCTATGGGCGGAGACGTAGGCGCGCTGTTCCAGCCCTTCGAATTTGTCATTATCGCAGGCGCCGGTCTCGGCGGCTTCATCATGGCCAATCCGATGAAGGTGGTGAAGGATTCGGGCAAGGCGCTCGGAGAGGCCTTCAGCCACAAGGTGCCGAAGGAGCGCGACTATCTCGACACGCTCGGTGTGCTCTACGCCCTGATGCGCGACCTGCGCACCAAGTCGCGCAACGAGATCGAAGCCCATATCGACAACCCGGATGAATCGACGATCTTCAAGGCCGCTCCGACGGTTCTGAAGAACAAGGATCTGACGGCTTTCATCTGCGACTATGTCCGCCTCATCATCATTGGCAATGCCCGCTCGCACGAGATCGAGGCGCTGATGGACGAAGAGCTCGAGACGATGCAGCACGACAAGATGAAGCCTTATCACGCGATCACGATCATGGGCGATTCTTTCCCGGCGATCGGTATCGTCGCCGCCGTTCTCGGCGTCATCAAGGCGATGAGCCACATCAACGAATCACCCGAGGTGCTCGGCCACCTCATCGGTTCGGCGCTGGTCGGCACCTTCCTCGGCATCATCCTGTCCTATTCCGTCTGCGCGCCGCTGGTCTCCCAGATCAAGGTCGTGCGCAACAAGCAGCACCGCCTCTACGTCATCGTGAAGCAGACGCTGCTTGCCTACATGAACGGATCCGTGCCGCAGGTGGCACTCGAATACGGCCGCAAGACCATCTCCTCCTACGAGCGCCCCTCGATCGATGCGGTCGAGCAGGAAATGATGAACCCCGGCGGTGAAAGCAAGGCAGCCTGACGATCATGAGCCAGCAATCCGCGCACAGGGCACAAACGATGGACCGCACCCTTTTTGCCAAGCTCACGGGCAATCTCGGCGATCAGGCGACGCTTGCAAAACTCGGCACAGCCTTCGCCCAGGTCTATGCCGAATTCCTGCCCGACGTCATCAAGAGCGAGACGGGCCTTGATATCAACATCGCCTATGCCGGCTGTCAGTCCGGCTCGATGAACGAGCTGATCGCCGGGCTTGGCGGCGGCCACGCCTTGGTCAACGGTTCGCTGCGCAACTGGGCGCCGAATTTCATTCTCGGCTGCGGCGCCGGCTTCATCATGACGCTGATGGAGCATATGCTGGGCGCGCGCGCCGAAGATATGGAAGCGCCTGTCGCCCGATCGCTTTCAGTGATCGAACTCGATCTTTCCGTCATGGTCTTCGAAAAGATCGCTAAAGTGCTCCGCTCGGCAGTGAATGCAGCCGGCGGTTTCGAGCCCTACCTCGATCCACCCTACAATATCGAGGACCGCCCGGCCGCCATCGGTGACAACGGTAACGATTTTGCCGCCGCGATTACGATGACGATCTCGCTTGGCAAGTCGATTTCGCAGATCGTTATCATCGCACCCCAACGAGATCTGCTGCGCACCGTCGTCAGCACGCCTCGCGCCAAGAACCCGACAGCCGCTTCCCAGGCATGGTCGGAGCAGCTCAGCGAGCAGGTCCGTCGCTCGCAGGTGACGCTCGATGCGCGAATCCGGTTGGAATCGCTGACGCTCGACACCATTTCCAAGCTCGCGGTCGGCGATATCATTCCCTTCATGGACACCGGCGATGTCCGCGTCGAAGTCAGCGCCAACAGCAAAGACCTTTACATCTGCGAATTCGGCCGCTCTGGCGAAAATTATACGGTGCGCGTCAAGGACAACGTCAATTCCGACGACGAGCTTCTCAGACACTTGATGAATTGATCGGCTGGCGCGTGATCCCGCACACGGCAGCTTGAGGCAAGTTTCAACTGGAATAGTGATTTCATGGCTACGAAGACGACACAGCAAAGCAGCGAGGAATCGCTGGAGATTTCAAACAGCGACGCCGCCCTGGACGAGGCCATCGATGGTCTGCGCGGCGTCCTGAAGAAAGATAACGAAGGCAGTCTGCCTGATTTCGACGCCGACGCATTCGGCGCGCAAACAGGAACGGATCTTTCCACCTTCGGCGATTTCGGCGACGACAATTCCGCTCCGGCCTTCGATGACGGCGAGTTCGGCGGCGTTTCCGCAGCAGCCGCACCGGCTGCCCCCGGCAGCGCGCTGACCGCCAATATGGACCTGATCATGGACATCCCGATCGACGTCCAGATCGTGCTCGGCAGCAGCCGCATGCCGGTATCCGGCCTGATGAACCTGACTGAGGGCGCCATCATCGCGCTCGACAAGAAGATCGGCGAACCGGTCGAAATTACCGTGAACGGCCGCAAGATCGGCCGGGGCGAGATTACCGTTCTGGAACATGACGACACCAGATTCGGCATCAAGCTCACTGAAATTTATAACGCAAAGAAAAGCTGAACCCGGCTCAGGATGAGCCCACTCCCCCTTGCGGGACGGAGACGAAGACCATGATGGACTTTGACGATTTCAGCGGCGCAATCGCCGAGAAACCGTTATCTCAGACTGAAAAGGCAGCCGCCGTCCTTCTCGCCATGGGCAAGCAAGTGGCAGGACGGCTGCTGAAATACTTCACGCAGAACGAGTTGCAGATGATTATCGCCTCGGCGCAATCATTGCGGCTCATTCCGCCGGACGAACTGGCGCAGCTCGTGGCGGAATTCGAAGACCTCTTCACCGAGGGCGCCGGCCTCATGGATAACGCCAAGGCCATCGAGAGCATTCTCGAAGAGGGCCTGACACCGGATGAGGTCGACAGCCTGCTGGGCCGCCGCACCGCCTTCCAGGCCTACGAGACGTCCATCTGGGATCGCCTGGGCGAAGCCGATCCGGTCTTCGTTGCCAAGTTCTTCCTGCGCGAGCATCCTCAGACGATCGCCTATGTGCTCTCCATGATGCCTTCGGCCTTCGGTGCCAAGATCCTGCTGCAGCTCCCTGAAGCCCAGCGCGCCGACATCATGAACCGCACCGTCAATATCAAGGATGTCAGCCCCAAGGCTGCTCAGATCATCGAGAACCGCGTTCTCGGACTGATGGCCGAGATCGACGCCGAACGCAATGCGTCCGGTTCCACGAAGGTTGCCGACCTGATGAACGAACTCGACAAGCCGGTGGTCGATACCCTGCTGAGCTCGCTGGAATCGATCAACAAGGAATCGGTCGAGAAGGTTCGCCCGAAGATCTTCCTGTTCGACGATCTCACCCGCATGCCGCAGCCGAGCCGCGTCCTGCTGCTCAACGACATCGCCGCCGACATCCTGACGATGGCGCTGCGGGGATCGGGCAACGAAATCCGCGAGATCGTGCTGTCCTCGATCAGCCCGCGTCAGCGCCGCATGATCGAATCCGACCTGCAGATGGGCAATGCCGGCATCAATCCGCGCGAAATCGCGATTGCCCGGCGTGCCATCGCCCAGGAAGCCATTCGTCTGGCCAACTCCGGCCAGATCGAGCTCAAGGCCAAGGAAAATACGCCTGTGGAAGAAGCCGCATAAGCGCGACGCGACTCAGCTAAAACGTCATAGACTGACAAGCTCTACGGCGCCGCGCGTCACATGTGACGCGCAAGGGTCGCCGTAGCACTTTAAGTCTGCTGCATAATTCCTCAAATCGATTCCGATTTGAGGAATTATGCCGAGGGCTGCGCATGATGCGCGGCCTCTTTCCGTTTCGTAAAGGGCAGCTGCTTTGGCTGACGAAGACAAGGACAGTAAAACAGAAAAACCGACGGAGAAAAAACTCCGCGATACGATCGAGAAGGGCAATGTCCCTCACTCCAGGGAAGCAACGCTCTTTGCTTCCATGCTCGCGACGGTCATCTACGTCACCTTCTTTCTGCCCGAGCGCATGGGCCGCATGGGCGAGGTTCTGCGCGACCTCTTCGAAAAGCCGGATCAATGGCAGCTGGAGACAGGCCCCGATGCCATCTCGCTGTTTACGCGTATAGGCTGGGAAATCGGCAACATGGTGCTGCCGGCCGTGGTGCTCTTCTTCACCTTCGGTATCGGCGCCTCAATCTTTCAGAACCTGCCGACCCCCGTTCTCGAACGCATCCGGCCGCAGTTTTCGCGCATATCGCCGGCGAAAGGTTTCACGCGCATTTTCAGCGCGACCGGCATGGTGGAGTTCGGCAAATCCCTCGCGAAAATCGTGCTGGTCGGCATTGTGATGTTTTTCGTCCTGCGGAGCCAGTATTTCCATGCGATCGATTCGATGGTGTCGGACCCGCAGACCATCTTCGTGCGCCTGTCGACGATCGTTCAGCGTATCCTGATCATCGTGCTGATGGCGACCGTGGTCGTCGGCGTTGCCGACCTGTTATGGAGCCGACACCACTGGTTTGACCAATTGAAGATGACGAAGCAGGAGATCAAGGACGAGCACAAGCAGTCGCAGGGTGACCCGATCGTCAAGTCTCGACAGCGCTCGATCGCACGCGACCGCGCCCGCCGGCGCATGATGAAGCAGGTGCCGCGAGCCACTCTCGTCATCGCCAACCCGACTCACTTCGCCGTCGCGCTGCGCTATGTGCGTGAGGAAAACGACGCCCCTGTCGTCGTCGCTAAAGGCCAGGACCTGATTGCGTTGAAAATCAGGGAGATAGCCGAGGCCAACAATATTCCCGTTTTCGAAGACCCGCCGCTCGCACGCTCCATGTTTGCGCAAGTCTCGGTTGATAGCGTCATACCGTCAGTATTTTACAAGGCTGTCGCAGAACTCATCCATCGGATCTATGCCGCGCAGTCGAATAGAAAACGGGTACGATAAACCAAATGAAAAAATGCCCCTACTCTGCCCAACGTGAACAAATACTAGCCGAAGCCATCAGCCCGGTCGCAAGCGAGTTGCGCCTCCTCGATGCCGCCGATCTGATCTCGCTGCTGCGCTTCGAACGATACGGCAATCTCGATGACCTCGTCGCCTCGGCCGCCGAGCTCTATTTTCTTCCGGGCGTGGTCAATTTCGGGCTCGGCGGCGACTACAAGCTCGATTGGGGCGGGCCGGCGGAAGTCACGCTCGATCTGGAGATCAAGCCGCGGGGCGTCACCATCTATGCCAAGCTTTCGCTCGCGGATCATCATGCGGGCATCGAGATCAACCACATTGCTTTCGACAAGGCCTCCGTCGATCCCGACGAGAACACGGCACTGCTCGCCCGCAGCCTAAGGGACGCGCGTTACGTCGTCCGCGGCGAGGCCGCACACGCATTCTGACGAAGTCCTTTTTCAAAAATCGGCAAAATGATTCGCGAGAGCGGCGTGCATCCGGCAGAAACCGGACCGCCGCTCTATTCGTTTGTTCGGTAACCTGTCGCAGGTGATTTCGTCTTGCTGCAATGCCCCGAGGCGCCGCTATCTCAGCTTATGTAGCCGAAGCGGATCGCCTTTGCGATGGCCTGGATGCGGTTGACGCTGTCGAGCTTGATCGTCGCCGATCCGAGATAGGCGTTGACCGTGTGCACCGACAATCCAAGCTTCTCGGCAATCTCCTCGCTGATACGCCCGTCGCCGGCAAGCTGCAGACAGGCGATTTCGCGCTCGCTCAGCGCTTCGGCGGCCTGTGAGCGGCGCTCATCCAGTGACAGGAGCTCCATCATGATCTGGCAGCTACGGCCGTGCAGCTCGACGATCATATCGCTCGAGAGATCCATGAACTTGGCCGTGAAGACGGTGTAGCCGTTACCGACGGCGCCCAGCCGCACGGGAAAGGCGGCACCGGCAAAAGGCAGGAGATGCGGCTTCAGGCGCTGCGTGAAGACGGCAAAATCCGGCGTCTCAGCCGTGCTGTCGCTATCGCGCCCGTTCCACATCAGCGGCAGCAGCGATTTGTCGATATGCTCGATCAGCGCTTCACCATAGGCCTCAACAAAGGATTTGCCGACGACGGAGTTGGCCGAGCCCCAATTATCGAGTTCGCACACCAGGCGCTGCTTGTGCGGCAGGCCGGAGCCGTGCAGGCGATAAACGGCGAAATGCTGCGCGTCTATCAGCTTTTGCATCGACACCAGCTTCGGGAACAGATCGGAGCGGCCGGAAATCCGCCCGGAACGGGTAAGCCGTGATTCGCCCGGCATATCCGTCGTCCTGTCTGGCTGATAGCGCATCCGGTCGGCCCTTAAACGAGATTGTTGCGCACTGCAAAGGCGATGGCCTCCGAGCGGGTCTTGGTGGCGGTCTTGCGCATGACGCTGGTGATATAGTTGTTGATGGTGTTGCGCGAGATCCCGAGGATCATCGCGATCTCATCGCTCGTCTTGCCTTCGGCGATCCAGAACAGGCATTCCAGCTCGCGCTCGGTCAGATCGAAATCACGCTCCAGCTTGCCCTCGAAGCAACGCGTGGAACTGGCGAGATAGCCGGCCAGGAGACCGACATCCCTCAACCGCTCAGGCAAAAGCACTGCCGCTTCGCTCGCCAGTAACAGCAGGGAGAAGCGAGTGCGACCGACATTGAACGTCAAGGCATGATATTGCCGGCCCACACCGTCCGGCAGCGAGACGTCATCGGGAAGCAGTGCCAGGCTCGGCTGAAACAGCGCCATGCACTTTTCCAGCTCGCCGATGCGGCCGTAACCACTCGTCAGTTCCGCCGCCAGACGCCGGACGAGATCGAAGGGCCAATCGGAGGAAATCACGAAGTCGAGGCCGCTTTCCTGGATGAGATCGGATCGGACCAGAAGATAATGGGAGGCGCCGGCATAGCTCGCCAAGGCGTGAAGGCCGGCTTGAAGATAGGCAGGACCTGAAACGGCATTCAGCTGCAGAATGAGCTGCTCGCGCGACATGGCTCCGGCGGACGCGATCGATCGCGCATCCCTATCGCCTTTGCTCATCTGCGATATCTGCATGTCCATACTTGCATTTCCTGCCGCTGTTGGACGATCGGTCGTCAACGAGAGCATTGTTCCGTCAGAACCCAATCCCTTTACCTCAAAGAACCGACAACGAATCTCGATGAGGCATCGAAGCCGGATCTTTCCCTACCGCGACACAACACTTTCCGGCGGCTTCGGGCGGATGGGCATCTCATCCCTGATTTCGACATCCGCGATCACACCGGCATGCATTGCCGCAAGCACGATCCACGAACCACAAGCTAATTTTTCCGCTCCGGAATCTACAAACTTAAAACATGTGAAACACGGAAAACGACGGCCGATTCGCTCGGAATACACGGTTATTACGCAATAGATATAGTATTTGTAAGTCGATTCTTCATACCCAGCAACCGTATATCAATTGAAATTCCATCTTACGAATACGTCAATTCGTCTGGCCGCGACTAATTGATCACAGGTGGCATCGACAATGATGCAAGTTCAAATGTCATCCACTGGATAGAAAAAAGGACCGAGAAAATTTCCCGGTCCTTTTTGTCAGGCGGCCTGGTCGACGGCCCATTTCCTGAGGATCTTTGCAGCGCGTTCTTCGCTGATCTCCACCATGCGGGACAGGCGGCGCTCCGGCCCTTCCTTGACGCGGCGGTTGAAGGTTCCGCCATCGTCGCCCATCGTCAGCAGGTCGTCGGTGCTGTCGAAGCCGAAGTCGGAGCCAAAGCCGTCCATCAGCGCGGCGCCGGGGCCGCCCACCGCCGGCGCGAAATCCGGTAGTTCCAGGCCCGCCGCTTCGGGAAGCGCAGTGCTGTTGGACGAGCCACCGAGCGAGCGGATCAGCGGACGGAAACCCATCCAAACGATCAGGAAGGCGACCGCGACGAAGGCCAGCGAGTTGATGATGCCGGCCATGTTGCGGCTCAGCATGTCGGTGATGCTGAAGCTGGAGGATGTGTCTTCAAGCAGCTGGTTGTCGAGGAAATCCATGGCATTGACGGTAACGATATCGCCACGGGCCGGATCCACGCCTGCTGCCGTTGCGACGATCTTCTGCATCTCCGCAATATAGGCGTCGATCTTGGCCTGATCGGCGCCCTGGCCGACCATTTGCGCGATGCGGCCCTTGTTGACCACCACGGCGACGGACAGCTTTTCGATCTTGTAGCTGGAGCGGGTCGTGGCCGTCGTCTTGCTGTTGATTTCGTAGTTGGTCTGCTCCTCGCGCTTGTCGGACTGATCGTTCGACGTCGGCGTGTTGCCGCCGGACTGCGGGGCCGCCTGCGGAATGTTCTGCTCCACGGTCGCGGCGCTGTCGGGCTGGCTCTGCTGCGACTTCTGAGCTTCCTTCACGGTACGGACGGATCGTTCGACCTTCGAGTCCGGATCGTATGTGGTTTCCTGCACCTGCTGGCTGTCGGTATTCAGCTGCGCCGTTACGCTGGAGCGGAAATTATCCATACCGAGGAAGGGCGCCAAGGCCTTGTCGATGTTGGATTCGACTTCGCTCTGCACGTTCTGCACGATGCCGAGATTGCGGCTGAGCGCTCCATTGCCGGGCTCGTCGCCCAATGCGAGCAACTGGCCTGTGGAATCGAGGATGGTCACGTCGTCGACCTCCAAGCCGGGAACGGCGGAAGCGACGAGGTGGCGAATAGCCGAAGCCGATTTGCGGGCAGCTTCCGCACTCGCGCGGATCATGACGGATGCCGTCGGCTTCTGATCCGCCTTCCGGAAGTTGCCGACATCCTGCATGACGATATGGACACGGGCAGCACTTATGCCGGCAATCGAGGTGATGGTGCGGCTGATTTCGCCCTCGAGAGCACGCACGCGGGTAACTTCCTGCATGAAGGAGGTCAGACCCAGCGAACCGACATTGTCGAAGAGCTCATAGCCGGCTTTGCCGCTCGTCGGCAGGCCGCGCTCGGCGAGAAGCGCGCGGGCCTTACCGGTCATGCCTGCCGGAACGGTCAGGCTGGAACCGTCCGTACCGACCTGGAAATTGATCTTGGCTTCTGCGAGCGCGATGCTGATCTGGTTGAGATCGGTCGCATCCAGGCCGACATATAGCGTTTCCTGTGCGGGCTTATTGACATAGAGGGCTGCAAAAAGGATCAGCAGCATGGACACCGCGCCCACGCCCCCCAGGATCATCAGCCGCGTTCTCCCGAGATTCTGAAGATTCCGAAGCAGAGGAACTAATTGATTTAACAGATTCATTCTGTTCTCGCACGATTCGTCAAAGACCTGATGGCTTTGTGCTATGCGGCAAAAATAGAAATCGAAACTTGTGCGAGCGTTTCGTCCGGCCAGAAAAGCCCAGGAAAAAACCGGGAAGATACGCCGGAGATTATATAAGAAAAACAGTATCTATTGCCGACGACGCGGTCAGAAGAAATCGAAATCGCCGGCAGCCTTTGCCATGGATTGGGCCATGGGCTGCGAATGAGTTTGAAAACCGCCGCCGCCGAGCGCCTTTTGCATCTCCGTCAGCTTGACCAGACTCAGCGCCGTCGCGAGATCCACCGTCCAACCCTCGGGCATGGTACCGGCAATGGTGTCGATGAATTCGGCGATGCCGCGCGTCTTCTGCACGGCAAGATCGATACCCTGCACCACCTTCATGGCCTCCGGCGAGGCCAGTATGTTGGCGTCGCTGATATCAAGCAGCTGGGGCTCGATGCGTTCGATCAGATAGGCGACGTCGTGTAATTCGGAAACGATGCGCAGGAGGATAGCCGGGAGCGTCTCCTCAATGGCGGCCGTCTCAACGCGCTGGAAGGGGGTCATGCGCTTGCCTCGTTGATCAGAAAAATTCGATCGTGTTGTCGACCGGCTTGGGAGCGACGACCGGACGCTGCTCCAGCGCAACGGTCTTCTGCGTCTCGGCGCCGGTCAGCGGATATTGCCTGGCCCTTCCGGAGATCGGCCAATATTCGATCTTGCGCCCGTGTTCGCCGCCCGTGCTGGAGCTGACGACCGGGATGCCTTCGTCTTTCAGAAATTGCATCGCAAAGATTGCGTTCTGCTCGCCGACATTGGAGAAAGTCGCGATCGTCTTGGCGCCGCCGAAAACTTTCGCCTCCAGCCGGTCACGCCTCGCGCCCTTCTTCAGAAGGCCGTTGATCAGAAGTTCCATCAGGTGCACGCCGTAACGCGTCGCATCGCCACCGCTCATCGGCGAGTTCGCCATCCCCGGAAGGAGGAAATGGTTCATGCCGCCAACGCCGGCGATGGGATCGCGCAGGCAAGCCGCCACGCAAGAGCCGAGAATGGTCGTCAGCACCACTTCGGGATCGCTGATGACCTTGTACTCGCCCTGAATAATATGCACGCGGCGGGCAGCACCCTCGACGATCATTTCAATGCTCCGAACACGGCCTCGATGGCCGCTTTCATCTTTTCGATGGTGAAGGGCTTGGCGAGAACGTTGTTGGCCCCGAGCTGCGCCGCCTTCTGGACCAGCGCACGGTCGCCCTGCGCCGTCAGAATGATGAAGGCCGCCTTCTTGGTCGCGGGGTTAGTGCGCACCGCCTGCAGGAGGCCGAGGCCATCCATCTTCGGCATGTTGAAATCGGAGATGACAAGATGATGCGGCTGCTGCTGCATGATCTTCATCCCTTGCTCGCCGTCGCCGGCGGCCGTGATCTGCTTGAAACCGAGCTGCGTCAGCGCATCGCTCAACAACAGGCGGCTGGTGACCTGATCGTCAACGATCAGAACTTTGATTTTCTCCGCTAGAGACATTATTCGCTCCCTTCCTTTCGGGCGGCTGTGGCTTTCAAAATTTCCTCGCCAATGGCGTTCAGCGGAAACTGCTGTTCGACTGCACCAAGCTCGTGGGCGACCCTCGGCATGCCGTAGACCACGCAGGTCTTCTCGTTCTGCCCGATGGTGCGCGCGCCGGCGTGGCGCATCTTGAGGAGACCGGCGGCGCCGTCGCGCCCCATACCGGTCAGGATCACACCGACGGCATTGCGGCCTGCCAGTTCGGCAACCGAATCAAAAAGCACGTCGACGGAAGGGCGATGGCCGTTCACCGGCCCGCCGTCTACCAGACGGCAATGGGGTGCTGCGGCATTGGCGACCCTAAGGTGCCTTTCGCCGCCGGGCGCCAGATAGATCTTGCCGATTTCCAGCCGCGCGCCATCTGTCGCCTCCTGGACGACCGGCGCGCAGAGGCGGTTCAGCCGCTCGGCGAAGCTGCGCGTAAAGGTCGGCGGCATATGCTGCGTGATAACGGTCGGCGGGCAATTGGCCGGGAACTTCTGCAAGACGTTGATCAGCGCCTCGACGCCGCCGGTGGAGGAACCGATGGCGACGATCTTGCGTCCCACGCGGAAGTCCGCGACGGCCGGCGGCGGCCCGCGCTGAGCGGTGGGCTTCACATACTGACGCTGGGAGCGAGCAGCCGCCTTTACCTTATCCGCCAGATCGCCGAAAGGATGCGGCTCGCCCGGCGAGGGCTTTCCGACGCAGTCGAATGCGCCGATTTCCAAGGCGGCAAGCGTCGCGTCGGCACCACGATGGGTCATGGTGGAGACCATGATGACCGGCATGGGCCTGAGCGTCATGATCTTTTCCAGGAATTCGAGGCCGTTCATGTTCGGCATCTCGATATCGAGGGTGACGACATCCGGATTGAGCGCCTTGATGGCGGCGCGCGCCTCGAGCGCATCGCCGGCCTGGCCGACGACGTCGACTTCCGGATCGGCGCGCAATACGGCCGTGATCAGGCCGCGCATGGTCGGGGAGTCATCGACGACGAGAACACGGGCAGCTGCGTTCATGGTTTCCTCCCCGCGTTCCTGCCGAGATAGCGATAGGTGGTGATGCCGATATTGTCGAAGACCTGCTTGGCCTCCCCGGCCACGCGTTCGGAGTGGCCGATATAGAGATGGCCGGCATCCTGGAGTTGGCCGGCGAAGCGCGTCCAGATTTTCGTCTGCGTCGGCTCGTCGAAATAGATAACGACGTTGCGGCAGAATATGACGTCGAACAGGCCCTTGAAGGGCCACTGCCCGAGCAGGTTCAGCTCGTTGAAGGTGATCAGCCGCTTGACGCGATCGTCGATCTGGAATTTGCGGCGACCCTGGACATTAACTTCCTGGAACCACTGCTTGCGCATGGCCGGAGAAACCGTTTCGAGCGAAGATTCATCATAGGCGCCGGCGCGGGCAAGCCCGAGGATCTTGGGGTCGATATCCGTCGCCAGGATCTTGAAATCGAAGTCAGCCACATTCGGCATCAAGGCAAGCACCGTCAGCGCGATCGAGTAAGGTTCCTGCCCGTCGGAGCAGGCGGCCGACCAGATGCGCACCCGGCCCCCAGCCTTGGCGCGTGCCAACAGGCCCGGCAGAACCTCGTCGCGCAGATGATCGAAATGATGATTTTCGCGGAAGAAGCGGGTGAAATTGGTCGTCAGATGCGACAGCATCTCGCGACGCGCCGCACTTCCAGCCGGCGAAGACACCAGCAGACAGTAGTCGCGGAAGCCGGCGAGGCCCAGCGCGCGGATATGCTTCGACAACCTTGAATAGACGAGCGACGCCTTGCTCTCATTGAGAGAAATTCCCGCATCCGCATAGATCATGGCGGCGATTTCCGAGAGGTCGCGCCGCGTCAGCGGATATTCGCCGCTCGCCAGCACCTCATCCGGAGACGCCTTGAAATCCATTGCTCCCATCACGCTCATGCAGCCTCGCTTTCGCTTTCAGGGAACAGGGCTTCCAGTTCGATCAGGCAGATCATGCGGCGGTCGATCGCCACGATGCCGCGGGCAAACTGCCGCTCGTGATCGGAGGAGACCTCCGGTGTCGGCTGGATGCTGTCGTCGGTGATGGTCAGAATGTCCGAAACCGCATCGACCAGGAGGCCGACCATCTTGCGCTTGACCTGCGCCACGATGATCACATGCCGTGCCGTCGGTTCCGCCCGCTTCATGCCGAGCCGGGCGGAAAGATCGATGATCGGCAGCACCGCGCCGCGCAAGTTGACGATCCCGAGCACGTAGCCCGGCGCGTGCGGCATGGCCGTTGCCGGGGTCCAGCCGCGGATTTCGCGAACCGACATGATGTTAACGCAGAATTCCTGATCGCCGATGCGGAAGGCGATCAGCTCGCGATTGCCCTGGCTCAGTTTCTTGTCGGCATAGGACATCAACTCACCCCACCGCCGCATAAGACATTTCGGGCTTCAACGACTGGCCACGCGAAGCGCCGACCACCGCATCGACGTCGAGGATCAGCGCCACGCGGCCATCGCCGAGGATGGTGGCGGCGGCAATGCCCGGGACATGCGTGTAGTTGGCCTCGAGGCTCTTGATGACGACCTGGCGCTGGCCCTGAATGGCATCGACCATGAGGGCGCGCTGACCGCCGCCTTCCGATTCCACCAGCAGCGCGACGCCTTCGACCGGATTGGCCTGCGTAGCACGGAAATTCAGGATGCGGCCGACATCGACCAGCGGGCAGAAGCTGTTGCGGATCGAGATCAGGCGGTGGTTCGCACCGAAAGAGTGGATGGCGGCAGCCTCGGGCTGCAGCGTCTCCACGATCGCTGTCAGCGGCACGACCAAGGTCTGGCCGGCAACCGTCACCACCATGCCATCGAGTACGGCAAGCGTCAGCGGCAGGCTCATGGTGAAGACGGAGCCCTGACCCGGTCTGGAGCTGATGTTGATGCGGCCGCCAAGCGCCTGAATCGAGCGCTTGACCACGTCCATGCCGACACCGCGGCCGGAAATGTCCGAGATCTTGTCGGCGGTCGAGAAGCCCGGCAGGAAGATCAGGTTATCGACTTCCTCGTCCGACAGATTGGCGTCGGCCGGGATCAGATCGTTGTCGATCGCCTTCTGGCGCACCTTCTCGCGGTTGATGCCGGCGCCATCGTCGGCAAGCTCGATCAGGATGCGGCCGGAGCGATGCTTTGCCGTCAGGCGAACCGTACCTTCCGGGTTCTTGCCGAGCGTCGCGCGCTTTTCCGGCGTTTCGATGCCGTGGTCGACGGCATTGCGGATCATATGCGTCAGCGGTTCGGCAAGCTTGTCGATGACCGTCTTGTCGACTTCGGTGTTCTCACCTTCAGTGATCAGGCGGATCGATTTGCCCGTCATATCGGCGATTTCGCGGACGATGCGCGACATGCGCTGGAAGACGGGCTTCACCGGCTGCGCACGGATCGCCATGACGCTGTCCTGGATCTCGCGGGTGAGCTGCTGCAGCTCTTCGAGACCCATGTTGATCGAAGACGCGCCGTTGTTGTCGTTCTCAATGACGCTCTGGGAGAGCATCGCCTGGTTGATGACAAGCTCGCCGACGAGGTTGATCAGGCGATCGACACGATCGAGATCGACACGGATGGTCTGGCCGGCGGCAGCAGCGGCAGCACTGTTCTGTGCGGCGGCCGCATTGGAAGCGGCAGCGGCGGCAAGGGCGGCCTCCTTCTTCTCGACGCGTGCGGCAGCCGAGGCCAGCTGTGTAACGTTGCTTGCGGTTTCCGCGGCGGCCACGGCGGCAGCGACATCGCTTTTCGGCGCCGGTGTCTCCTCTACGGTTTCGGCAGCCGGTGCGGCGCCGTCGTCGAGGATCGAAAGATCAAAGGGCACTGGTACCATCGGCAATTCTTCGCCGCTCGAAGACCCGCCGCTTCCGGCCAGCTGGACATCGAGATCGCAGTCCCATTCAGCGAATTCGAAGACGGTGCGAATGGCGTCTTCGCCCTTGTCCGTCTTGATCGAGATTGCCCATTTGAAATAGGCGCCTTCCGGATCGATGTCGGGAAGGCTCGGCAATGCATCCATATCGCAGAAGATGTTCATCTCGCCGAGCCGCGAGAGGTCGCGCAGCAACAGCGTCGCATCGTTGCCCTTGGCGTAGAGATCGGACCGCGGCCTGAAGCTGACTTCATATTCCGGCCTGGCATCAACGGCCAGCTCGTCGCTGCCGAAATCATCGTCGAAGCTGAAGGGGATGGGCTGGAATCCACTTTCATCCGTTGGCGCAGGCGCGGCGACGACGGGCTTCGGAGCAACATCGACAAGCACCGCGGCTGACGGCGTAGGAATATCGCCATTTGCCAAGGCTTCCAATTCCTTGACCAGGCCGCGGCTGCGGGCTTGGTCGACACTGCCGCCGTCGCGGGCGGCATTGGTGAGATCCGCCAGAACGTCGGCGGCCTTGAGCATGACCTTCAGAACTTCCTGAGTCGGCTCCAGCTTGTTGGATCGAACGCAATCGAGTGTGGTCTCGAAGACGTGAGCGAATGCGACCAGGTCGTCCAGACCGAAGGCACCTGCCCCACCCTTGATGGAATGAACGGCGCGGAATACGGCATTGACGGTTTCCGGGTCGCGGTCACCGTCATTCATTTTCAGGAGACCGGATTCCAGTTCGGCGAGCTGCTCTTCGCACTCCTGGAAGAAAATCTCTTTGATTTCGTTCATATCCATAAGGGGCGGATCCTGTTTAGGCGGTTACGCGCTCGATGGCATCGATCAGCTTGGCGGGATCGAACGGCTTGACGATCCAGCCGGTCGCACCGGCCTGGCGGGCACGGTTCTTCTTTTCCGCATCGCTTTCGGTCGTCAGAACGAGGATCGGAACGGCGCGGTATCTGTCGTTGCGGCGAACGCCCTCGATGAAGCCGAAGCCGTCAAGGCGCGGCATGTTGATATCCGTGACGATGACGTCGGGATTGGCTTCCTCCAGGATTTCCAGTCCCTCGACACCGTCTTCGGCCTGAATGGTCTCGAAACCCGCATTGTTGAGGGTGACGAGAAGCATGTTTCGAATGGTCCGGGAATCATCCACGGTCAGCACTTTTTTCTTCATTGCCGGATCTCCTTGGCAAGCAGATGGGAGATATCCACCCCGATCACCTGCATTGTTTTTTGAAATGCATCCGACACCTTGGAGAAGGTGAAGGAGAGCTTGTCCTCATCCCAGGTCTTGGCGGCGGCCATGATGACCTGCACGCACAAGGTCCCGATCCTTTCGACGCCGGACGCATCGATCGCGACATTGCTGCCGCGCAACCCCATCAGCGTGCCGCGAAGGGCAGAGGCCTCGTTGAGGTCCAGCACCGCGGCCAGACTGATTGTCTTTTCGCCTTTCCTGCTCGGCATCGCTTCATTCCTTGTTGTCTGACATCGAGCCGATCGGCCCACATGTGCATGAAACTGAAAAATCAAAAGGCATTGCGCTCAGCTCCCGATGCGGTCCTGCGAAGCGGGAAACCGAAATCGGTCATCTCGTCTTCATCCCGCGTGGTATTGAACTCATCACGAGCCGAAAGCTGTCGTTGCGGCGCGGACTTGACCGAAGCCGCATGGCGCCGCTCGCGTTCGATGCGGAACTCGCGAATGGTCCGGCCAAGTTCAACGACGACGGCATGGAGATGATCGGCGCCTTCCTCGGAGCGGCTTGCCTCGTTGCCGGCGGCTGCCGCACGCTCGCTGTAGCCGCCAAT
Source organism: Rhizobium centroccidentale (assembly GCF_030182565.1). Lineage (NCBI taxonomy): Bacteria > Pseudomonadati > Pseudomonadota > Alphaproteobacteria > Hyphomicrobiales > Rhizobiaceae > Rhizobium > Rhizobium centroccidentale. Next base: position 30,247 of record NZ_JAQJCG010000016.1, read on the forward strand.
ATCTGATGCCAGCGCCTTGAGGCCGGTGAGCTGTTCGTCGCTCGCCGCAGCAATTCCAGAAATGGCGTCGTTGATATCGGTCACCTGGCTGACGATGCTGCCGATCGCTTCCTGGGTGCGGCCAACCATCTGGACGCCCGCGTCCACCTGCGCCTTGGTGCCCGTCACCAGAACCTTGATCTCGCGTGCAGCATCGGCGGACCGCTGGGCAAGCGCGCGAACCTCCTGCGCGACGACGGCAAAGCCGCGGCCGCTATCACCGGCGCGGGCTGCCTCGATGCCGGCATTCAAGGCTAGAAGATTGGTCTGGAAAGCGATCTCATCGATGACGCCGATGATCTGGCCGATCTTTTCGGCTGACGTTTCGATATCGGCCATAGCGGAGATCGCCTGCCCGACGATCCTTCCGCTGTCTTCCGCCGCCACGCGGGTCGATGCCGTGACGCGCTCGGCCGAGCGGGTATTGGCCGCATTGCCGCGCACCTGTTCGGCCAATTCCGCGAGCTGCTTTGCGGAGGCCGCAAGTCCTCGCGACTGCTCGGACGATTTTTCAGCCAGGGATTTCGAGGCGCGGGAAATGGCGTCGCTCGTCGCTTCGGCCGCCTGTACACCACCGGACAGCGCCGAAAACTGCTGCTGGATGTCAGTGAGCGCCGCATTCAGGGCTTCCGCAACCTCGGCATAGTTTTCGGGACAATCCATCGGCAGCCGGGTCGTCAGATCGCGAACGGCAAGGCCGTTGGCGAGATCGGCAATATAGGCCGCTGCCTCGGCGCGATCGCCAGCCCGCTGTTCGGCCAGCGCCCGCTGGTGACCGACGCGCAATTCGTTGAAGCGTAGCGAAACGGCAATCTCGACATCGACCATGACGAGCCGCACGACCGATGTGACAAGTTCGCTCAGTTCACGGGCGCGACGCTTGGCTCCCGGAAGAATGGCGCGGCTTCCCATATCCTCGAGAAGGCCAGCAAGGAGATGCTCCAGCACCACGCCATGGCCCGCAACTTGCCAGCGCGGATCGAGCCCCATCTTGCTTTCGCTGTCGGAGAGAACCTTGACGCGCTCGGCATAGAGGCTGTCGAAGCGCGCATCCGTCAGCACATCCCAGTGCGAGGACTGCAAATCCTGGAGCCGTTCGAGCTGGCTTTCACTGGTGAAATTGCGAGCGGCATCCGGGAAGGTCTGGAAGCGGTGGAAAAGATCGCGCAGACCGGCTTTGAGATGCGCCTCTAGGATTGGCCGATGACGGCGCAAGGTTTCACATTGCCCGGCATCGAGACCAGCAAAACGCAAGCGGTCGCGAAGGCTGCCAGCCTGCGCCCTGCCTGCCTGATCTGACGGCGAATCCTGCGCCAAAATCGTCCCTGCCGAACTGCCGCGCATTCAAGCGCCGGCGAAACCGCTGATGATCCGCGCCAAGCGCAATGAGGAGGCGAGAAAAGGCAGGCGCTGCCGTCGATCAGCTGATCGAGGCACCGAAGCTCGCTCGTTCATCAAAGTCTGTTGCGGACCTGTTTGATGAAATGGATACCGGATCGGACCCGGTACGACGGGGCGGCTTCATGCCTGCTGAGAACGAGTCACAATTTTCCCATTCCGACGTTCAAGTTCAATATTTATGGTTAATTCCTTGCCCGAAGGTTAATGACGGAAGAAGGCGCGTCAGCTACTGACCTATACTAAATTAGCGATTACTTTCCGATATGGTTTATCTGCCCGGCAAAACACAGATCGCAAGTCACGAGCAAGCTTCATCCCTTACTATCCAGGGGATAGACAGTTTCGATGTCGCTACGGAGAGAGCAATGATTGTTCTTGGTTTGACCGCCTCGCTGATGGCCAGCCTGACGCTTTTGGCCTTCATGCTTCTGTCCCGCATCGAAGAGGCGCGCGGCAAAGCTACCCCACGCATCCTCTAGCAAGCTTTAACGAACGTCTGAGATCCAAAAATCGGACATATGGCACGTCGTGGCCACGATGCGAACGCTGCTGTTCTTACGGATGGCAGGGAGCTAGCTTTGGCCTCAATAGTTCCGTATTAAGCCTCACGATCAGGCACCGAGACCCATCTTTTAATGCTCGACACGACCCATTCCCGAACAAACGCCCAGAAACTTTCGCTGGCGCTCGCCCTCGCGATCATCTTCGGAGTGACGCTCTGGCGCGTGCTCATGTTGCTTCTCAACAGGACGGATCTCTTCGTCGACGAGGCGCAATACTGGTTCTGGGGTCAGAATCTCGATTTCGGCTATTATTCCAAGCCACCGATGATTGCCTGGGTCATCCGCTTCTTCAATGCGATCTCCGGCTCGGATTCGACCTTCTGGATCCGCATATCGGCGCCGCTCTTCCATCTCGCCACCGCCCTGATGCTGATGTGCACCACGCGGCGGCTGATCGACGACGAGACCGGACGCGAGATTGCGCCATGGGTCGGCGTCATCTTTATCACGCTGCCGGCTGCCTCGCTTTCGGCCGTTCTGGTATCGACCGACACAATCCAGATCCTGTTCGTGACCATCGCCATCTGGGCCTTTATCGGCCTGACCAGGCGCTCCTCGGTGCTGGAAGCCATCATCCTCGGCGCCAGCCTCGGTTGCGCCTTCCTGACGAAATATTCGGTGCTCTTCCTTCTGCCCGGCGTCGGCATTGCCATGCTGACCATGCGTTCGGCGCGGATCGCCTGGCGGGATGTGGCCATTGCCGCCATCGTCGGCGCCATCGTCGTTTCCCCCAATCTCTGGTGGAATCTTACCCATGATGCGGCGACCATAAAGCACACCGAAAACATCGCCCAATGGAGCAAGAGCGGCGGCGGCAATACCCTGCTGAAGCACATACTCAACGGGCTCAGCTTCTTCGGCGCCCAGTTCGGCGTGGTCGGGCCGGTCGTCTTCTATGCGCTTTTGTGGGCGACGTGGCGGCTGGTCCGTGGACAGAGCGACGACCGGGAAAAGCTGCTGTTCTGGCTGTCGGTGCCTGTCGTGGCGCTGATCACGCTGCAAGCCCTCCTCGCCAAGGCCTACGCCAACTGGGCCGTCTCGGCCTATGCCGCCGGCACCATTCTTGCCGTCTGGTTGCTCTATCGGCTGACGAAAAAGGGGCTGAGCACCTCGCTGATCATCGGCGCCGTCGTCGCCGTCGTGATCCCGGTACTGACGGTCTTCGCCTATGACATCAAGCTGCCGAACGGCGATCTCGTCATGAAGCGCTATGTCGGCCGCAGCGTCATCAGTGAGGAAATAGCCAATATCGCCGCGGAGGGGAAACTGACTGAAATCGTTGCCCAGGACCGCGATATTCTCGCCGATCTCTACTACACGCTGAAAGGCAAGCCGTTCCGCATCTATGCCCGTCCTTTCGGTGGCTTCCCCCACAACTATTATGAGCAGGATTTTTCCCTGCCGGCCAGCGTGACCGGTCCGGTCTTGTTCGTCGACAACGATCATATCGATTGCCCGGAAGGCCAGGCCGAGCTCCTGAAGAGTTGGTCGCCGCCCTATGGCGAGATGAAGGGCAAGACGCTCTATGCCTATCGCGTCCCGGCATCCTGCCTGGCGCCCAAACCGTCAGTAACGGGTGTGACGGAAAATTAAGAAATCGAACCGGGACTGTTGACCGGCTCGTGCAACTGCATCATGACAGGCGGTTACTAGGAAGACGCTAGGCGTCCTGTTATCATGGCCGAACCGCCGGAGTTCGCTCTGGCAAAGGAATGAAGGCATTTTGGACCGTTGAACCCGCTCGAATTCGGCGCCGCCGACAGCGAAGATAGAGACGACAGGACGCACCGCGCCGGAGCGCGCGTGATCGCCTCGTTGTTCGTCGCGTTCTTCGCCTATATCGGATTGGCGCTTGGCGGCGGCATCAATCTTGCCGCACGCGCCGATGCAGACGCGCTCTCCTCGGGCAAGGACACCCAGCCTCTCTATCTATCTCTGCGTGATCCGGTGCGCGGCATCGTCGTTGCCGATCGGCTAGTGACGCCGAAGGCCACATGGCACGACATAGGGCCTGCAACGCTTGGCTCCCTCCCTACCCTCGGATATCCGGCAACCTCGTGGCAATCGAACCGCCCGAACGATGCCGCACGGCTCGAATCCCTGGCGTTTCGCGCCTATCTCGCGCGTGCACCTCCTGGCGCGCTTGCCTAAGCGTTTGGCGCAGACGCGCTGCATTTCCAACACGACCTCAAGTCCGCCTGCGGCCAGACCGTCGGCATAAGCCTATTTTCAAGGATAATACCCATGCGTACCTCACCATGGCTCGTGGCACTCTATACGGTGATCATCGTCATTGGCTTTCTGATCGCCCTGCCGAACGCGCTGCCGCCGTCGGTTCTCAGCAAGATCCCATCCTGGCTGCCTCATAGCCAGGTATCCCTCGGCCTCGACCTTCGCGGCGGCTCCTATCTCGTTCTCGAAGTCGACGAGAAGGATTTGACGAACGGCCGGCTGCAATCGCTGCAGCAGGACGCACGCCGCGTGCTGCGCGACAAGAATATCCAGGTCCGCTCGGTCGTTCGCAACGGCGACCAGATCGTCGTGACGCTCAACGATGCCTCGCAGAGCGGTGATGCGGTGACGCAGCTGCAGACGCTGGCCAATACGATCACGTCGGGCCTCTCGGCCGGCCAGTCGGATCTCAGCATCAAGCCGAACGGCGCGACCATCGCAATGTCCTTCTCGCAGGCAGGCATTTCGGCCAACGTCGATTCCGCCGTCCAGCAGAGCCTTGAAGTCATCCGCAAGCGCGTCGACCAGGTGGGCGTCGCCGAGCCGACCATCCAGCGCGTTGGTCCGAACCGCGTTCTCGTCCAGTTACCGGGCGCACAGGATCCGTCGCATCTGCGCGAGCTTCTCGGCTCGACGGCGAAGATGTCCTTCCACCTGCTCGCCGATAACGTCGATCCGAACAATCCCGGCCCCGGCGTTACCATCATGAAGGACGAGCAGGGCAACAGCTATCCGGTTCTCGACCGCATCGAACTGTCTGGCGACCGCCTGACGGATGCCCGCGTCAGCTTCGATCCGAACACGCACGAGCCGCTCGTCACCTTCCGCTTCGACAGTGCCGGCGCCAACCGCTTTGCCGAAATCACCCGCGAAAATGTCGGCAAGCCCTTCGCCATCGTTCTCGACAACAAGGTTCTGAGCGCGCCGAACATCCGCGAGCCTATCACCGGCGGTTCGGGCCAGATCTCCGGCAACTTCACCGCCGACAGCGCCACTACGCTTGCCGCCTTGCTGCGCGCCGGCGCTTTGCCCGCCAAGCTCACCGTCATCGAAGAGCGCACCGTCGGCGCCGACCTCGGCAGCGACGCCATCCAGAAGGGCATCTATAGCGGCCTGGTCGGCTTCGTCCTGGTTGCCGCCTTCATCTTCGTGCTCTACGGCGCCTGGGGAATTCTCGCGAACGTTGCCCTGCTCATCCACACGGTCCTGACCTTCTCGGCCCTGACGCTTGTCGGCGCCACGCTGACGCTGCCCGGCATCGCCGGCGTCGTCCTCGGCATCGGCCTTGCGGTTGATGCCAACGTTCTCATCAACGAGCGCATCCGCGAAGAGACCCGCAAGGGCCGCGGCGCCTTCGCCGCCATCGATAACGGCTTCAGGAAGGCTTATTCGACGATCATCGACGGCAACATGACGGCCCTGATCGCCGCCGCCATCCTGTTCTACTTCGGCTCCGGCCCGGTTCGCGGCTTTGCCGTGACTATGGGTCTCGGCCTCATCATCTCGATGTTCACCTCCGTCGCCTTCGTGCGCGTCGTGATGATCGCCATTACCCGCCGCCGCAAGCTGAAGGTGATCAACATCAGGCCGCTGATCCCCTTCAGCCCCTATGACAAGCATATCCAGTTCATGAAGGCCCGCTTCTTCGGCATCACCGTCTCGGCGATCCTGTCGATCGCCTCGGTGGTCCTGTTCATCCATCCGGGGCTCAACTACGGCGTCGATTTCCGCGGCGGCATCCAGATGTCGGTCAAGACCAAGGACGCGGCCGATCTGTCTACGTTCCGCGAGGGCCTGAACACGCTCGGTCTCGGCGAAATCGCACTGCAGTCCTTCGGCGACAACAACAGCCTCCTTGTCCGCGCCCAGCGCCAGGACGGCGGCGAAGAGGCGCAGACAGCCGCGGTGACCAAGCTCAAGGCGGAAATCATCAAGATCGATCCAAGCGCGACCATCGAAGGCACCGATGTCATCGGTCCGAAGGTCTCGGGCGAGCTTGCCTGGGCCGGCATCCTGTCGGTCGTGATCGCCAGCCTGGCGATGCTCGTCTACATCTGGGTGCGGTTCGAATGGCCGTTCGCGGTCGGCGCCATCGTCACGCTGGTGCTCGACGTCACCAAGGCAATCGGCTTCTTCGCGATCACCGGCCTCGATTTCAACCTGACGGCCATCGCCGCGATCCTGACGCTTGTGGGATATTCGGTGAACGACAAGGTCGTGGTCTATGACCGCATGCGTGAAAACATGCGGCTCTACAAGTCGATGCCGCTGCGAGATATCATCGACAAGTCGATCAACGAGACCCTGGCGCGAAGCCTCTACACCAACGCCACCGCCTTCCTGGCGCTGGTGCCGATGGCGATCTGGGGCGGCAGCGCCGTCTCCAGCTTCGCGATCCCGATGGTGTTCGGTATCCTCGTTGCAGGCGCCTCGTCGGTCTTCATTGCCGCACCGATCCTGCTGTTCCTCGGCGACTGGCGTCGCCGTCATGCCAAGCCGGTCGCCAATGACACGGCACCGGCAGACGGCAAGTCCGGCAAGGACAACAAGCAGATTCCTGCTGCGGAATAAGCAAAAAAGGGACATGCCCGGCTTTCGGGCATGTCCGCCGGCCGCGTTACGAGATCGACGGGATATGCAAAGGCAAGCCCGGACGCGGCGCCGTAATCTTTTCCACGACACCGTTTTCCTGCTCACTGACGAGCAGATGTTTGCGGTCGACGGTAAAGGCTATATTGGCTGGCCGTGTGCCGTCCGTGCGGATATGGCCGGCCATTTTTCCCTCCGCGTCCACCATGGAAATTTCACCCAGACCGTACATGGCGCAATAAAGCATGCCGCTGCGATCAAAGGCGAGGCCCGCTGGCCCGCGCAGCGCATTGACGGCGGGTGATGTCATCGACTGGACAAACATTTCCTGCCTGCCGCCAACGACCTGCCGATAAATTTTTCCGGTCAACGTTTCACTATAATAGAGCAATCCATCGGCACCGAAGGCAATGCCGCTCGCAAAGAGCAGGCCGGCTGCCAAGACCCGGATAACCCGGCCCTCGGCCGGATCGATCTGATAGACGCAGCCATTATAAGCCGCCTTGAAGAAATCGGGATGGATGTGGCCGCCTTCGAGAAGATTGGCAAGGCGGATGCCAGAATCGGTCATGTAAAGCAGGCCGTCAGGTCCGAAGGCGAGTGCATTCGGATGGAGGAATGGACCATCCGCGCTACCCTCGATGACTTGCAGGACGCGGCCTTGCGCCGATAATCTCACAAGGGAATTTTCCGGGCCGTTGGCTACCCAGAAACATCCGTCACCATCGACCGCAACCCCCATCGGCCGGCCGCCGACCCGGCAAAGTTCCTGCGGTACGCCGCTTGCGTCGAAAAGTTTCAGACTGCGGCGACTGGCATCCATTTCCACGACCGCAAGGCGGCCGCCCGGCAAAGCCACGAGGCCGCTAGGCAGACGCAGCCCGGTGGCAATCGTTTCGTTCATGTTTTGAAACCTTCATTCTACGCATTACGAAGCCCCAAAAACTCAAAATACTGCGCCGTAAAGATACATAAGCACGAAGCAGTTTCTTTTCGAGCCAAACGAGTGCAAATCCCTGCAAGATTCTTGCGCCCGAGGTCACATCCGCGTGCAGGCCCTGCTATCTTGACAGGCTTTGGCGATTCGGAACATCCATAGAACGTCCCTATATTTTCGCGCTTGCGATTCGCCGCATGTCGCGCTCCGCCTGCCGCCGGAGGTACTCAGGAGAGTTGATGACCGCCGCCTATCTGGAAAAGCTGAACCCGGAGCAACGGCTGGCGGTGGAACATGGCACGAGCGGTGACGGCCATATTGCCGGCCCGTTGCTCGTCATTGCCGGGGCCGGCTCCGGCAAGACGAATACACTCGCCCATCGCGTCGCGCATCTGATCGTGAGAGGTGCGGACCCGCGCCGCATCCTGTTGATGACCTTCTCGCGCCGCGCTGCCGCCGAGATGGGCCGCCGCGTCGAGCGGATCTGCCGCGAGGTGCTGGGTGCGAATGCCGGCATTAACGCCGACGCGCTTGCCTGGAGCGGCACGTTCCACGGCATCGGCGCACGCCTGCTGCGGGACTATGCAGAGCAGATCGGCATCGACCCGGCCTTCACGATCCACGACCGGGAAGACAGCGCTGACCTGATGAACCTTGCGCGCCATGACCTCGGCTTTTCCAAGACCGAAAACCGCTTCCCGACCAAGGCGACGTGTCTTGCCATCTATTCGCGCTCGGTCAATGCAGAAGCGCCGCTCGACGGTGTGCTGCGCGATTTTTTCCCTTGGTGCGCCATGTGGGAGCAGCAGTTGCGCGATCTCTTCGCCTCCTATGTCGAGGCAAAGCAGGTGCAGAACGTGCTCGATTACGACGACCTGCTGCTCTACTGGGCGCATATGCTTCAGGAGCCGCTGATTGCCGAGGATATCGGCAGTCGCTTCGATCATGTGCTTGTCGACGAATATCAGGATACCAACCGGCTGCAGTCCTCCATCCTGCTGGCGCTCAAACCCGATGGCCGGGGATTGACGGTCGTCGGCGACGATGCGCAGTCGATCTACTCCTTCCGTGCCGCGACCGTACGCAATATTCTCGATTTCCCCAAGGCTTTCACGCCCTCTGCCGATATCGTAACACTCGATCGCAATTACCGCTCGACGCAGCCGATCCTCGCCGCCGCCAATGCCGTGATCGATCTCGCCTCGGAACGCTTCACCAAGAACTTGCGTACCGAGCGGCAAAGCGCAGAGCGGCCGCGGCTGGTGACGGTGCGGGACGAAGCCGACCAAGCGCGCTACATCGCCGATCAGATACTGGAAAATCGCGAGGGCGGCACACGGCTCAAGCAGCAGGCGGTGCTCTTCCGTACCTCGAGCCATAGCGGCCCGCTGGAAGTGGAACTCACCCGGCGCAACATTCCCTTCGTCAAGTTCGGCGGACTGAAATTCCTCGACAGCGCCCATGTCAAGGACATGCTGGCGGCGCTGCGCTTCGCGCAAAACCCGCGCGACCGTGTGGCAGGCTTCCGCCTGATGCAGCTCCTGCCAGGTATCGGTCCCTCCACGGCGCAGCGCGTGCTCGACCAGATCGGCGAAGAGGCAAGCCCGATCACGGCACTCACCGAACTGCCACCGCCACCGCGCACCGGAGAGGACTGGACCGCCTTTGTCGAGACCATGCGGGAGGTGAAGAGCGGCAAGGCCGGCTGGCCGGCGGAAATCGGCTTGGTTCGCCAATGGTATGAGCCTCATCTGGAGCGCACGCATGAGGATGCCGCGACCCGTCAGGCGGATCTCGTCCAACTCGAACAGATCGCCGTCGGTTACGGCTCGCGCGAGCGTTTCCTCACCGAGCTGACGCTCGATCCACCAGATGCCACCAGCGATCAGGCCGGCGTGCCGCTGCTCGACGAGGACTATCTGATCCTGTCGACCATTCATTCCGCCAAGGGGCAGGAATGGACGAAGGTCTTCATCCTCAACGCCGTCGACGGCTGCATCCCCGCCGATCTCGCCGTCGGATCGTCTGCCGAGATCGAGGAGGAACGGCGGCTGCTCTATGTCGCGATGACGCGGGCGAAGGACAATCTCGACCTCGTCATTCCACAGCGCTTCTTTGTGCATGGCCAGCATGCGCAGGGTGATAAGCATGTCTTTGCCTCGCGCACCCGCTTCATTCCAGCAACCTTGCTGCAGTTTTTCGAGGTCTGCGGCTGGCCGCAGGCGCGTGCCGAAAGCGCTGCCGCCGTCCGGGCGCGGGAGGTACGCGTCGATGTGGGCGCGCGGATGCGGGGCATGTGGCGATGAGTTGCAGCAATTGAGGTCGGCAGGTCAGGCATGTTTGTTGATGCCGCCTCCGCAAGTTCCTTCTCCCCTCGGGGAGAAGGTGGCCCGAAGGGTCGGATGAGGGCGTAACGGATTTGAATACGCGGGCTTTCGTGCTCTTGGCGGCCCCCTCATCCGCCTGTCGGCACCTCTCCCCGAGGGGAGAAGGGGTGCGCGGCAACGACCTCATTTCATATGCGATTCCGGCCGGGGTGAGGGGCAGCCTGCCCCGTCTGATCCTCCAGCCATCCTCACTTCGCCTCGCGAAACATCTCGATGATCGCGGAAAAATCGCGGCCGCCATTGCCGAGCTTTTCGAAGAGCGCATAGAGCTGTGCCGCTTCCGCGCCCAGAGGCGTCGACGCGCCGCTGGAGAGCGCCGCTTCCTGCGACAGGCGTAGATCCTTGAGCATCAAAGCGGCTGCAAAGCCAGGCTTGTAATCATTATTAGCAGGCGATGTCGGCACGGGGCCGGGCACGGGGCAATAGGTATTGATCGACCAGCATTGGCCTGACGACGTGGAGGCGACATCGAACAGGGCTTGATGAGAGAGGCCAAGCTTTTCGCCGAGCACGAAGGCTTCGCAGACGCCGATCATGGAAATGCCGAGGATCATGTTGTTGCAGATCTTTGCCGCCTGGCCGGCGCCGGCATCACCGCAATGGACGATCTTCTTGCCCATGACTTCAAGCAGCTGTTTGGCGGCCGCAAAGCTTTCCGTCGAGCCGCCGGCCATGAAGGTCAGTGTCCCGGCCGCAGCACCGCCCGTGCCGCCGGACACTGGGGCATCGAGCGAAAGGCAACCGGCATCGCTTGCCATCGCATGCGCCTTGCGGGCGCTATCGACATCGATGGTGGAACTGTCGATCAGCAGAGTTCCCTTCGGCACGGAGCGCAGTACGTCGGTCCAGACGGTCAGGACATGCTGCCCCTTCGGCAGCATGGTCACGACCACTTCGGCATCAGCCAGGGCCTCTGTCAGCACGTTGGCGGGCTTCACGCCAGAAGCTTCGGCTGCCTTCAGCACGTCATGCGAAAGATCGAATCCAGTGACGGCGTGGCCGGCCTTGACGAGATTGGCGGCCATCGGCCCTCCCATATTGCCGAGGCCGATGAATGCGATCCGTGTCATGATGTTTTCCTCCCATGATCGGTTATCTTGTGAAAAGTGGTGGCTGCACCGGTATGAAGAAACGGTCGATGGCATCCGCCGTTACTTCGGAAAGGCTCGCCGGAGACCATTTCGGATTGCGATCCTTGTCGATGACGGCAGCGCGCACGCCCTCGTAGAAATCATGATTATACAATATGCCCTTACAGGCGCCGAGTTCACGATTGAGGCATTCGGCCAAATCGGCGCTCGTTCGCCCTGCCCTGAGCAGCCGCAAGGTCAGCTTCAGGCTGGTCGGCGAGCGGCTGGCGATCACGCCAGCGGCTTCAGTGGCAAATTCTCCCGGTTCATCGGCCAAAGCCTTGAGAATTTCCTCCACCGTGTCTGCCGAAAACGCCCGATCGATCACCTGTCGATTTGCCGCAAGCCGGCTTTCGCCGGCATCTACAGCCATCGTCCGGATGAGGGCGTGCACGTCTGCGGCAGAGGCGGCAGCGGGCAGCGCTACGATCGCATCCACGAGAGCCGGCAATGCGGAGGACGCGACACGATGATCGGCAAAACCGGCGTGGATAACATCGGCTGCCCCGACGGTCTGTCCGGTCAGACCCATCCAAGTGCCGGCTTCGCCCGGCGCCCGCGGCAGCAGCCAGGTGGCGCCGACATCCGGGAAATAGCCGATGCCGGTTTCGGGCATGGCAAGGCGCGTGCGCTCGGTGACGACGCGATGGCTGCCATGGGCCGAAAGGCCGACGCCGCCGCCCATGGTGATGCCGTCCATCAACACGACATAGGGTTTGGGATAGCGCGAGATGGCATGGTTGAGCAGAAACTCCTCGCGCCAGAAGGTTTCCGCTTCATCGGTGCCCTCCTTGCCGCTCTGGTGCAGCAGGCGGATATCGCCGCCTGCGCAGAAGCCACGTTCCCCTTCGCCCAGGACGATGACGCTGGCGATTGCGGGATCTGCGGCGAAATCCTCCAGGGCCGGCGCAATGACCCGCACCATCGGCAATGTCAGGCTGTTCAGCGCCTTCGGGCGGTTAAGCTTGATAATGCCGGCCGATCCGCGCCGCTCGATGATGACTTCATCCGTGCTATCCATGCAAATCTCCCGTCCTTACCGTGACCGATCCTCAAAAATTCATCTGTTATCGGCAAGGATCATTTCGGCCGCCTTCTCGGCGATCATGATGGTTGGTGAATTGGTGTTGCCCGATGTGATCGACGGCATGACGGAGGCGTCGGCGATACGCAGCCTTGCCAATGCTCTGAGCCGCAAGCGGGGGTCGACAACGCTTTGCCCGTCGCCGCCCATGCGGCATGTGCCAACCGGATGGAAAATCGTCGTGCCGATATCGCCAGCGGCGCGCTCCAGATCGGCATCCGTCTCGTAGTCCGGTCCGGGCTTGAACTCCTCCGGGCGGAACCGGGCGAATGAGGGCTGCGCGACGATCCGCCGCGTCAGGCGAATGGAGCGCGCGGCGATCTCCCGGTCACGGGCTGCGGAAAGATAGTTGGGGCTGATGGCTGGCTGCAGGGCGAAATCGGGGCTGCGCACATGCACCGAGCCGCGGCTTTCAGGCCGAAGATTGCAGACACTCGCGGTAATCGCCGGAAAGGGGTGGACGGGATCGCCGAACTTGTCGAGCGAGACCGGCTGCACATGATATTGCAGATCCGGCGTTTCCTTGTCCGGTCCGGAGCGGGTGAAGATGCCGAGCTGGCTCGGCGCCATCGCCATAGGGCCTGAACGGCGAACCAGATATTCGAGGCCGATCGCCGCTTTGCCGATCAGCTTCGTCGCCTTCTCGTTCAAGGTGGGCACGCCGGTCACCTTGTAGGCAAGACGAAGCTGCAGATGATCCTGCAGATTTTCGCCGACGGACCGAACCTCGCGCAGGACCTCGATGCCGGCTTTACTTAACACTTCGCCGCGGCCGATGCCTGACAGCTCGAGAATGTGCGGCGAGCCGATGGAGCCGGCAGAGAGCACCGTTTCCTTGGTGGCATAGGCGCGCTTTGCCACGCCGTCGTGCTGGAATTCGACACCGGTCACGGCATCGCCCTCGACGATCAGGCGGCGGACCTGCGCCTTGGTATAGACGGTAAGATTGCTGCGCTTCATCGCCGGGCGCAGGAAGGCTTTCGTCGTGTTCCAGCGGATGCCGGAGCGCTGGTTGACGTCGAAATAGCCGGAACCTTCATTGTTGCCACGGTTGAAATCCGCCGTCTCGGGGATGCCGGCCTCCTTGGCGGCTGCCTGGAAGGCATCGAGCACAGCCCAGCGCACGCGGGCCTTCTCGACCCGCCACTCGCCGCCGGCGCCATGCATCTCGTCCTTGCCGCGATAATGATCCTCGGACTTGATGAAGTAGGGCAGCACGTCATCCCAGCCCCAGCCGGCGCAGCCGAGCTGGCGCCAGAGATCGTAATCGCGGGCCTGGCCGCGCATGTAGATCATGCCGTTGATGGAGGAGCAGCCGCCGAGCACCTTGCCGCGCGGATAATTCAGCGACCGGCCATTCAGCCCCGCTTCCGGCGAGGTGGTGAAGCACCAGTCCGTGCGGGGGTTGTTGATGCAATAGAGATAACCGACCGGGATATGAATCCAATGGTAATTGTCGTTGCCGCCGGCTTCCAGCAGCAGCACCCTATTGTTGCGGTCGGCCGAGAGCCGGTTGGCCAGTACGCATCCGGCACTGCCGGCCCCGATGATGATGTAGTCGAAGCGATCCATGTCCAAACTCAGTAGTTCCTTCTCCCCGCCTGCGGGGAGAGGGCTAGGGTGAGGGGCGGGAAGGCTCGGCAAATTCCGAAGTCGCTGGAATAGCGCGGGCCCCTCATCCGCCCTTCGGGCACCTTCTCCCCGCCTGCGGGGAGAAGGAAACTCAAATCGCTAGCGCCGATACTCAAACCCCAGCTTCCGTCCCAGCCGCGAGGCATAGAATTCGCCGACGATGCCGCGGCGGAAAAGCAGGACGCAAACCATGAAGACGATGCCGGTGATGATGGTGACGGGGAATTCCGAAGTCGCCAGATAGTTTTCCAGCGTCGCCACGAAACCCGCGCCGAAAAGCGGGCCGATCAGTGTGCCGATGCCGCCGAGGAGCGTCATGAGAATGACTTCGCCGGACATCTGCCAGGCGACATCTGTCAGCGTCGCAAACTGGAAGACCAGTGCTTTGACTGCTCCGGCAAGCCCCGCCAGTGCGGCCGACATGACGAAGGCGCCAAACTTGTAACGCGCGACGGAATAGCCGAGCGAGATCGCCCGCTGTTCGTTTTCCCTGATCGATTTCAGAATCATGCCGAAGGGCGAATTGATGAAACGCCAGATGATCAGCACGCCGATCAGAAACACCGCGAGGATGAAATAATACATGTTCAAGGAGTTGCTGAGGTCGAGGACGCCGAAGAGATAACCGCGCGGCACCGACTGAATGCCATCCTCGCCATGGGTAAATGCCGCCTGCAGGCAGAAGAAATAGAACATGTAGGAGAGCGCCAGCGTGATCATGGCGAAATAGATGCCCTGTCTACGGATGGCGACGAAACCCATGACGAGGCCGAGCAGCGAGGCGCCGGCGACGCCGATCAGGATGCCGAGTTCGGGTGGAAGCCCCCATTCCTTCACCGCATGGGCGGTGAAATAGGCCGCACCGCCGAAGAAGGTGGCATGGCCGAAGGAGAGCAGGCCGGCATAGCCGAGCAATAGATTGAAGGCGCAGGCAAACAGCGCGAAGCACAGCACCTTCATGACGAAGATCGGGTAGATGAAGAACGGCGCCCAGATCAGGCCGACAAGGCCGAGGATCAGCAACAGCTTCTGCACGGAAAGTTTTGGACGCTCCTTGGAGCCCAAGCTGATTAATCCAGCCATATCACGCCTCCCGACCGAAGAGACCCGCCGGCCTCAGAAGCAGCACGATTGCCATGATCACGAAGATGACGATGTTGGAGGCTTCCGGGTAGAAGACCTTCGTCAGGCCTTCGGCGATCCCGAGCATGTAGCCTGTTACAATCGCTCCCATGATCGAGCCCATGCCGCCAACGACAACAACGGCGAAGACGATGATGATCATGTTCGATCCCATCAGCGGTGAGACCTGGTAGATCGGCGCGGCCAGCACGCCGGCAAAGGCTGCAAGCGCAACGCCGAAACCGTAGGTGAGCGTCAGGAGCACCGGCACGTTGACGCCGAAGACCTGCACAAGTGTGGAATTTTCCGTCGCCGCGCGCAGATAGGCGCCGAGCTTGGTCTTCTCGATCAGCAGCCAGGTGCCGATGCAGACGACCAGCGAGACGATGACCACCCAGCCGCGATAGACGGGCAGGAACATGAAGCCGATATTTTTCGCGCCCGCCAATTCCGTCGGGACGGCGTAGGGCTGGCCGGAGGAACCATAGAGATAGCGGAAGGTTCCTTCGATGGTCAGGGCCATGCCGAAGGTGAAGAGCAATCCGTAGAGCGGATCGATCCTGTAGAGCCGCCGCAGGCAGAACCGCTCGACCAGCGCCCCGAACAGGCCGACGATCAGCGGCGCCAGAACGAGCGCCGGCCAATAGCCGATACCGGCATAGGCAAACAAGAGATAGGCGGTGAAGGCACCGAGCATATAGAGCGCGCCATGGGCGAAGTTGATGACCCGCAGCATACCGAAGATGATCGCCAGGCCGAGGCTCAGCAGCGCATAGAAGGAGCCGTTGATGAGGCCGATCAGCAATTGACCGAGAAGCGCCTGGGCGGGGATGCCGAATATCGTCGTCATGGCTCAGACCCCCAGAACCTTGTGCAGCATATCCATGCGCTCTGTGAGTTCGCCGACCGGAAATTCCGAGACCATCTGGCCGTGATCCATCACGTAGAAGCGATCGGCGATGCGGCTGGCGAAGCGGAAATTCTGCTCGACGAGCAAGATGGTCATGCCGCGGCCTTTGAGCTTCTGCAGGACTTCACCGATGCGCTGGACGATGACGGGGGCGAGACCTTCGGTCGGCTCATCGAGCAGCAGCATGCGGACGCCGGTGCGCAGGATGCGGGCCATGGCGAGCATCTGCTGCTCGCCGCCAGAAAGTCTTGTACCGACGCTATTGCGCCGCTCATGCAGGTTGGGAAACAATTCGAAGATCTCGTCGAGCGTCATGCCGCCAGCAGCGACGACCGGCGGCAGCATCAGGTTTTCATAGACGCTGAGCGTGGAAAATATGCCGCGCTCTTCCGGTACGAAGCCGATACCCTGATGCGCCGTCTTGTGCAGCGGCACCTGCATCATGTCCCTGCCGGCAAAGACGATCCTGCCCTTACGGGCGCGAACGATGCCCACGATGGTACGCAGCGTCGTCGTCTTGCCGACGCCGTTGCGGCCGAGGATGGTGATGGTCTCCCCCTCGCCCACGCGCATGTCGACACCATGCAGGATGTGGCTTTCGCCATACCAGGCATTGAGGCCCTGAACGTCGAGAAGCGTCGCCATCGTCAAGCTTCCTCCGTGCCCATATAGGCTTCGCGAACGCGCGGATCGCGGCTGACCGTCGCGTAATCGCCCTGGGCGAGGATCTCGCCGCGCTGCAGCACCGTGACATGATGGCAGATATCGGCAACGACCGAGAGATTGTGCTCCACCATCAGCACTGCCCTGTCGCGCGCGACATCACGGATGATGGCCGAGACGGTGTTCACATCCTCCAGCCCCATGCCGGCCATCGGCTCGTCGAGCAGCAGCACTTTCGGATCGAGCGCGAGCGTGGTGGCGATCTCCAACACGCGCTTGCGACCATAGGAAAGATCGGCGGCGATGGCATCGCGCTCCTTCGAAAGGCCGACTGAGGCAATAAGCTGTTCGGCTCGGGCATTGAGACTGTCGAGAGCGGATAGCGGCCGCCAGAACTGGTGGGCGAGATTGTTTGGCCGCTGCAAGGCGACCCGCACATTGTCCAGCACCGTCAGATGCGGGAAAACAGCGGAAATCTGGAAGGAGCGCACGAGGCCCATGCGCGCGACCTTGTCGGGCCTCGTCTTGGTAATATCGGTGCCGAGCAGCGTGATCGTGCCGTGCGTCGGCTGCAGGAATTTGGTCAGGAGATTAAAAACCGTCGTCTTGCCGGCGCCGTTCGGGCCGATCAGAGCGTGAACCTGCGCGTGATGTACGTCGAGATCGACATTCTTGACGGCGGTGAAGCCACCGAAATCGCGGCGCAGTCCCCGAGCGGACAAAACCACCCGGGGCTCTTCATGCGCATGTGTCGCGGACATCGCCATGGGCTGTTCCAAGCCCTATTGCTTGACGAGGTCGCAGCCGCTCTTGGCCGGATCGATATAGGCTTCCTTGCCCGGGATCGTCGCCAACACGTTGAAGTAATCCCACGGCTCTTTGCTCTCGTCAGGCTTCTTGACCTGAAGCAGATACATATCGTGGATCATGCGTCCGTTGGCGCCGACCGTGCCGCCGCGGCCGAAGAAATCATCAACAGGCATCTCATGCAGCTGCTTGGCAACAGCGTCGGTGTCATCCGTGCCGGCCTTCTGCACGGCTTTCAGATACTGCATCACGGCGGAATAGGTGCCGGCATGGATCATGTTCGGCATCTTGCCGGTGCGGGCAAAAAAGCGCTTGCCGAATTCGCGGCTCTTGTCGTCGAGGTTCCAGTAATAGCCTTCCGTCAGCGTCAGGCCTTGCGCCGCCTGCAGGCCGAGGCCATGGACTTCGGCGAGCGTGAAGAGCAGTGCCGCCAGATGCTGGCCGCCCTGGGTGATACCGAATTCGGAGGCTTGCTTGATGGCATTCGAGGTATCGAGACCAGCATTGGCTAGGCCGATAACCTTGGCGCCAGACGACTGGGCCTGCAGCAGGAAGGACGAGAAATCATTGGTCGACAGCGGATGGCGGACGGAGCCGAGCACCTTGCCACCGCTTGCCTTGACGAAATCGCTGGTCTGTTGCTCGAGCGAGTAGCCGAAAGCATAGTCCGCGGTCAGGAAGAACCAAGTATCGCCACCCTGCTTGACGAGCGCACCGCCGGTACCCACCGCCAAGGCATGCGTGTCATAGGCCCAATGGAAGCCATAGGGCGAACATTGCTTACCGGTGAGGTCGGTGGTCGCGGCACCCGTGACGATATCGATTTTCTTCTTTTCCTTGGCGACCGCCTGCACGGCGAGTGCGACCGAAGAGGTCGTCAGCTCCATGATGGCATCGACCTTGTCCTGATCGTACCATTGGCGGGCGATGTTGGAAGCGATATCAGGCTTGTTCTGGTGATCGGCATCGACGATCTCGATCGGCACGCCGAGAACCTTGCCACCAAAATCCTCGGCAGCCATCTTGGCGGCCGCTACCGACGACCTGCCGCCGAAATCCGCATAGACGCCGGACTGGTCGTTGAGGATGCCGATCTTGACGACACCATCGGACGGGCCGGCGGCGAAAGCCGCGGTGCTCGCTGCAAGCAGAAACGCAAAGGATGCAATAAGACTCTTTCGCATATCCTCTCCTCCCAGAGATTTGGCAAAAACGAATCTGTTCAAAATTGGCCAGCTGCTTTCCTCAAAACAGCTTTTCCCAAGCGCCAAGATCACGGAATTCGCGCGTTGACGCAAGTCGCGATTGCAATTAATTCCAAACAAGGTCTGTTCATTTTTGAACAGAGGAGGATACATGAAGCGCACGCCGCATTTTACCTGGGACGATTTGCAGTTCTTCCTTGCGGTCGCGCGAACGGGGCAGCTTTCCACCGCGGCGCGACAATTGCGTAGCAGCCATGCCACGGTCTCGCGACGCATCGACCGGCTGGAATTCGCCTTGAAGGTCAAGCTCTTCGAACGCAATCCGCGCGGCTACATGCTGACCAGTATGGGCCAGCGCTTCGTCGATACGGCCGAGCATATGGAGCAGGAGACGGAACGTCTACGCGCTGATCTATCTGCGGGATCGGCAGCACAACGGGGTGTTGTGCGTATCAGCGCGCCGGAGGGATTTTCCAATTTCTTCTTCACCGGTGTCCTGCCAGAATTCACTGCGAAGCACCCGAACATTTCGCTGGAGCTGATCACCATCCAGCAGATCATGTCGCTCTCGCGCAAGGAGGCCGATATCGTCGTGGTACTCGACCCGCCGAAGGCTGGTCCCTACTTCACCGAGAAGCTGACGGACTACCACCTGCAGGTCTACGGATCGCGCGATTACCTCGCCCGCCATCCGCCGATCGAAAGCCGTGACGACCTGCCGGACTTCGCCTTCATCGGCTATATCGAGGATATGATCTTCGCGCCAGGCCTGGATTATCTCGATGACGTCCATCCACGCATCAGGCCGCAATTCCAGAGCTCGAGCATCTTTGCCCAGCTGACGGCGACGAAGAACGGTCAGGGGCTCTGCGTGCTGCCATTTTTCATCGCCGGCAAGCACCCCGATCTGCAGGTCGTCCTGCCGCATGAGGTGGATCTCAGGCGCCACTATTGGATCACCTGCCATCGGGACCTGCGCCAATCGCCACGCGTGCGCACCGTTATCGATTTTCTGGCGGAAGCCGTGCGCAAGAACGCACCGGCCTTTCTGGGGCCTTGGAGACGCCCGGAAAGCTGAGATCGCTGCTCGCGTTATAGCATGCTTGGAGCGGCGTAGACCCTGTTGACGCCGGCGGCATCGAAGCCCGCACGTTCTGCAAGGCGAAGCTCCCAATCAAGCGAGGAGCGCACGATCATTTCCAGATTATTGTATTTCGGCGTCCATCCCAATTCACGACGAGCAAGCGTCGCATCGGCGACGATACTGGCCATATCGCCGGCACGCCGTGGAGCAATATGGATGCGGAAGGCGCGGCCATGGACGCGCATGACCATGTTGAGCACATCCAGAACCGAATAGCCCTGGCCGTAACCGCAATTGGCGACCAGCGAGCGGCCGCCATCGCGCAGATGCCGCAATGCCATCAAATGCGCCTCAACAAGATCGCTGACGTGGATATAGTCGCGCACGCCGGTGCCGTCGTGTGTCGCATAATCGGTGCCGTAGATATCCACCTGGCGGCGGCGGCCGAGGGCGGCCTCGCAAGCCACCTTGATAAGATGGGTGGCGCCATCAGTCGACTGACCCGCCCTTCCCTCGGGATCAGCGCCGGCCACGTTGAAATAGCGCAGCGCCACATAGCGGAAGTCATAAGCAACAGCGGCATCGCGCAGCATCAGCTCGGACATCAGCTTGGATTGACCATAGGGGGATTCAGGCCGCAGCGGCGCATCTTCGCCGACCGGCCTGTCCGCCGGCTGCTGGCCATAGACTGCAGCGGTGGACGAGAAGACGAAATGGCGGATGCCGGCCCTGACGGCGGCGCTCACCAGGATACGGGTCTTGCCTGTATTGTTCTCGTAATAGGCAAGAGGGTCCTCAATCGATACCGGGACGACCGCGGAGCCTGCGAAATGGATGATGGCTTCTATATCGTTCTCGGCGAAAATCTGATTCAGCAACGCTTCGTCGGCGATATCGCCGAGATAGAAGCGGGCAGCCGGCGGAACGGCCCAGCGAAAACCCGTGGAGAGGCGATCGATGACCACGACGCCCTCGCCCGCGTCAAGCAATCTCCAGACCATATGGCTGCCGATATAGCCGGCTCCGCCCGTCACCAAGACAGTCATTCTTCGCGTCCCCGCCAAGTCTTATCAGCACCATATGAGACCGCTTCCCCTGCGAAATTGATTAAAAGCGGGAGGCCTGGCGGGAAAGATTACGGGGATGGTTAGGGGAGGATTTCGTCGATCGATTGGATTTTATGGATTGGGGCGCGCGACGGCAATCTTGGTGGGCGTGGAGAGTGTTCACCTCCCTCTGTCGCTGTCGCGACAGAGGGAGTCAGGCCCAGCTAGGTCAAACGCTACCAACCACAGCGCACATGCCGGCCCTCACAAACTCAAAATATACCGGCTCAGCCTTTCCGCGGCATCCGCGACCTGCACCGGATCGCGCAGGAAGCAGGCGCGCATGAACAGCTCACCGCCTAGACCGAAGGCCGTTCCGGGCGCCAGGCCGACGCCGGTCTTGTCGACGATGTCGATGGCGGCCTTGCGGCTGTCGGTGACGCCATCGATCCTGAGGAAGGAATAGAGCGCACCATCCGGCTTCAGCGTCTGCACGCGATTGGTGGCGATCAGCGCGTCGCAGAGGATGTCGCGCGAGCGAGTGGCCTTCTCGATATTGGAGCGGACGAAATCATCGCCCTCATTCAATGCCGCAACCGCGCCTCTCTGCATGAACTGCGCGACGCCGGACGTCGAATATTGCACGAGGTTTTCGATCACCTGCCCAAGCTCCGCGGGTGAGACGATCCAGCCGACACGCCAGCCGGTCATCGACCAGTTTTTCGAGAAGGAATTGACGAAGAGGATCTTGTCATCGGCTTCCTTGACATCCAGGAAGCTCGGCGCGCGGCCGCCGGCGTAGTAGTAGAGCGCATAGATTTCGTCGGCCATGATCCAGAGATCATGTTTGCGCGCCAGAGCCAGAATGTCGCGAAGATCCTGATGAGTGGCCGTCCAGCCTGTCGGGTTGGACGGGGTATTGATGAAGAGGCCCTTGGTCTTCGGCGTGATCGACGCTTCCAGCCGGTCGAGATCGAGCGACCATTTGCCGTGCTCGAATTGTAAGGGTACGGCGACGGAGCGGGCGCCTGCGATCTCGAGCGCCGCAGCGATGTTCGGCCAAGCCGGGGAGAGATAAACCATCTCGTCGCCGGGAGCGGTGATCGCCTGGACGGACAGCTGGATCGCCTGCATGCCGGAGCCGACGACATAGAAGTTCTCCATCGGCAGCGAGGTCCCGAAATGCCGGCCATAATAATCGGCGAGCGCCTGGCGCAGTTCCGGAATGCCGCGCTGCCAGGTGTAGAAGGTCTCGCCGGCGTTGAGCGAGGCCATGGCGGCGCGGTTGATGAAATCCGGCGTCGGCAGATCGCCCTCGCCGACCCAAAGCGGCAGCAGGCCCTCACGGCCACGGGCATAATTGACCACTTCGACGATCCCGCTTTCGGGTGCTGCAAGCGCGCGCGGGCTGAGGCTATCTAGTATCGACATGCAAAGTCTCCGGTTTCTGCCTTCATAAAGCAGAGCGGCGGACAAATCCCATGACTTTGCCTTAGCGAATGATCGATTTTGGTGATGAATAAAGCCCCAGTCCTCGCATGGACCGGGGCTTGCAAAGTGAATCCAGCGAAGCCTATCAGCGCTTGGCGAGAAGGTCGCGGATTTCCGTCAGCAGCTGGACATCGGCCGGCGGCGGCGCTGCCTCGGCAACCTTCTCTTCCTTGCGCTCGACTTGCGAGCGGAGCGCGTTCACGCCCTTGACCATCAGGAAGATGATCCAGGCGAGGATGAGGAAATTGATGAGGACGGTGATGAAGCTACCGTAGGCAAGAACCGCGCCCTGGGCGCGGGCCGCAGCAAGCGTCGGTGCGTTGACCCCCGAGGCGAGGCCGATGAAGTAGTTCGAGAAATCGAAGCCGCCGAAAATCGCACCGACGATCGGCATGATGATATCGTCAACCAGCGATTTAACGATGCCGCCGAAAGCGCCGCCGATGATCACGCCGACCGCGAGATCCATGACATTGCCGCGGGCGATAAATGCCTTGAATTCATTAAGCATTGAGCAGTCCCCTTCGCGTTGCCGTTGAATTCACTGTTGGTAATTAGCACCATCTTTTTCCTTATTTTTCAATATGAAATCGACCGCGAGCCTTATCCAAGCACGCATATCCCATGAAAATTTCGCCACATCAGCAACTTCAGAGTGCATATATTCGGCACCTTGTTCGTCAGTTGCGAGCAACCAAGCCGAAGTCGCTGGATGTATCTCAGGAATTTCTGGTGAGTCGTTCGGCATTGTCGGCCGCGCTTCAAGCGCTGACCACACTCTCCCGCATCACCTTCGCGACGAGCTTGCGAACGTAGTGGGGATCGGGCGTCTGGTCGAAGAGAATGCGATAGATGATCGGCGAGATGACGTGATCCATCAGCTCCGCCAAGGTCGGAAAGGGCTCGCCGCATGCCTCTGCCCGCGCGATGAAGACGCTCAATTGATAGCGCGTATAGGTGCCGCATTTCTCCGCGTTCGCATTGTCGGCTGCCGCAAGAATGTCGCGCAGCATTTGCCGGCCGACGCCGGAGGCCATCTCGTCGGCATATTGCTCGACCCAGGCCTCCAGATCCTCGCGGGCGCTGCCGATCCGGGCGGGTTCGCCTTCCGGCCGCAGGCGCGCGGCGGCAACATCGGCGAGAAGCGCCTGAAGATCGCCCCAGCGGCGGTAGATCGTCGACGGCGTGACATTGGCGCGCTGTGCGATCAGGGGGATCGTCACTTCGGCGCGATCCATGCTTGCCAGCATGTCGCGGACAGATTGATGCACGGCCGCTTGCACTCTGGCGCTGCGCCCGCCGGGGCGGGGATTTTCTCGGTAGCCCATAAGCCCTTGCCAATTTTCCCTTTTTGCGGATCGTGAATGACCGAAGGCATCTACTAACGCAAATTATTTGCCTTTATACGCCAGGCACCCTATATCCGCTAACGCAATCTTTTAGCTTTAGGTAGGATATAGTCGATGACCCCGCTCGATTCCACCGCCAGCGCATCGATTTCATCAGCCAGACGCCTGGCGCCGTTCTATTATGCAGCAACCAGCGCCCTGTTTTTGGCTGCCTCGTCCGCACCGACGCCTCTCTACCGCCTTTATCAGCAGGCCTTCGCCTTCTCGCCGGTGCTGCTCACGGTGATCTTCGCCGTCTACGCCTTTTCCCTTCTCGCCGCGCTGCTCATCGTCGGCTCGATTTCCGACCATCTCGGCCGTCGGCCGGTGATCTTCGCGTCGATCCTCCTCAATATGGTGGCGATAGCGTTGTTTTTAATGGCCAAGGGTCCGAATTGGCTGATTGCGGCCCGCATCGTGCAGGGCTTTGCGACGGGAACTGCCATCAGTTCGATCGGCGCCGCCCTTGTCGATCTCGATCCGATCCGGGGATCGATCACCAACAGTCTTGCCCCGCTTGCCGGCATGGCGATCGGCGCGCTCGGCACGAGCCTGCTGATCCAATTCGCGCCGGCCCCGACCGTGCTCGTCTATATCGTCACGCTTGCCTTGCTGGCGCTGCAAGCCGCGTTGCTATGGCTGATGCCGGAGACAACGAGCCGACGGGCTGGCGTGCTCGCATCGCTGAAGCCGGAAGTCGCCGTTCCCCAGCAGGCACGGCGGACGCTGCTGGCGCTGACGCCGATCAACATCGCCGTCTGGGCACTCGCCGGCTTCTATCTGTCGCTGGTGCCCTCGCTGGTCATCGCGACGACCGGCAGCACGGCGCCGCTGGTCGGCGGCTCCGTGGTCGCAGCCTTGACGATCAGCGGCGCTGCCGCCGTCTTCCTGCTGCGCCGGAGATCCGCCACCATGATCATGACGTTCGGCATACCAACCATGAGCCTCGGCATACTGACCATCATCGCCGGCATGCATGCCGCTGAAGTGTCGATCCTCGCGCTCGGAACTCTGATTGCCGGCTCAGGCTTTGGGGCGGCTTTCCTCGGCACGGTCAGGAGCATCATGCCGCTGGCAAAGCCCGACGAACGCGCCGGGCTACTCTCCGCCTTCTACATCCAGAGCTACCTCGCCTTCAGCGTCCCCGCCATCCTCGCCGGCTTTCTGTCAAAGGCGCTCGGCTTTGCCGAGGCCGCCGATATCTATGCGGCGGCGATCCTTCTGCTTATCGGCTGGGGCGTTGTTGCCTTGCGATCCAGTCGGGAAAAACCCCTGAGCATTGCGTAAGAAAAATCTTACGGTTTGAGACCAAGCTCGGCAAGACCGCTGCCGTCCATGGCAAACGGCACCGACGTATGTTCGTGGACGATCTTCCAGATGCTAGCCTCTTTTCTGAGGCCGAGCGTCTGGCGAAACCAGAGATCAACTTCGACACCATCCGTCTTCTTGCCGGTCATCTGCACGAGGCCCGTCCAGAAGGCGACATCTTCACCAACCGTCAATCTGACCTCGATGACATCGCCGCCAATCGGCCCGTCCCAGGTCGAAAACCAATCCGCCAATCCCTTTTCACCCTTACCCTTGTGCACCAATGGTGCCGCCAGGGTGAAGCCGATGACATCATCGCTTAAATGCCGGACCACGCCCGCCGCATCCTTGTTGCCAAGGGCTGACGACCAGCCCGCAAGCATTGCGTTGATGGCTTCCGCCTCATCGCGATTGCCGATGATCTCGATCATGTCATTCTCCTCGGTTTGATGAACTCAAGCAGAGGACGAATAAAAAAGGCCGCTCCCGACAGGAGCGGCCCATTATTTGTCGTCAGCAACGATTTGTTGGCTCAAGCCGCCTTCGCGACACGGTAGGGATCGAAGCGCCTGTAGAAGGTTTCGCTCTTTGCGGCCATGTCCTTCAGCAGCGCCGTCGGCTGGAAATGCGGGCCGTAGGTGGCGGCGAGCTTGTCGCAGAGTTCCACAAAAGCTTTCACGCCCATGCCATCGATATAGGAGAGCGCGCCGCCGGTATAGGGGGCGAAGCCGAAGCCGAGGATGGAGCCGACATCGGCCTCGCGCGGATCGGTGACGATGCCTTCTTCAATGGTGCGGGCAGCTTCCAGCGCGATGGTCACGAGGAAGCGCTGCTTCAGCACGTTGACATCGATCTCATCGGCCTTCTTTTGCGGATAGAGATCCTTGAGACCCGGCCATAGCGACTTCTTCGCCGGCTTCGGCGGATAGTCGTAGAAGCCCTTGGCGTTCTTTCTGCCCAGGCGGCCCTCGCCTTCTACGAGCCCGTTGACGAGCTGCATGTGACGCGGGTCGACAGCCTTCTCGCCGAGATCGGCGACTGTCGCCTTCAGGATCTTGTAGGAGAGGTCAATGGCGACTTCATCGTTGAGCGCCAGCGGCCCGACCGGCATGCCGGCCATCTTGGCGGCGTTCTCGATCATGGTTGCCGGCACGCCTTCGATCAGCATGTCATAGGCTTCATGAATGTAGCGGAAGACGCAGCGATTGACGAAGAAGCCGCGCGTGTCGTTGACGACGATCGGCGTCTTCTTGATGGCGGCGACATAATCGAGCGCGACGGCCAGAGCATGATCGCCGGTCTCTTTGCCGAGAATGACTTCGGTCAGCATCATCTTCTCGACAGGCGAGAAGAAGTGAACGCCGATGAAATCGGCCGGGCGCTTGGAATTCTTCGCAAGGCCCGTGATCGGCAGCGTCGAGGTGTTGGAGGCGAAGACGGCGCCGGCCGGCAGCACAGCTTCGACAGCCTCGATGACGGCCTTCTTGACCTCGCGATCCTCGAACACGGCTTCGATGACGAGATCCACATCCTTGAGATCCGAATAATCGGCCGACGGCGTGATGCGTGAGAGCAGAGCTGCACCCTCGTCTTGCGTCAGTCTTCCCTTACCGATCGAGTCCTTCACCAGCCCTTCGCCGACACCCTTGCCCTTGGTCGCGGCCTCGATGTCGCGATCGATGAGCGTGACCGGAATGCCGGCAGCGGCCGTGACATAGGCGATGGACGCGCCCATGAAGCCGGCGCCGACGACACCGACCTTCTTCAGCTCCGTCTTCGGCTGGCCAGCCGGGCGTCGCGCGCCCTTGCCGAGTTCCTGCATGGAGATGAACAGCGAGCGGATCATCGAATAGGCTTCGGTGGTCTGCAGCACATGCGTGAAATAGCGCTGCTCGATCTTCAGGCCGGTATCGAAGGGAACCTGCAGGCCTTCATAGACGCATTTGAGAATGGCGAGTGCCGCCGGATAATTGCCGGATGTCTCGCGGCGCAGGATGGCGGGCGCTGCCGGCCAGAGCTGGGCTGCGGCCGGCGTCCAGATGCCGCCGCCCGGCGCCTTGAAGCCCTTCTCGTCCCAAGGTGCCACAGGCTTCAAACCGTCCTTGATCATCTGCTTGGCGGCCGGGATCAGCTGATCCGGCTCGACCACCTGATGCACGAGGTTCATTGCCTTGGCGCGCGCCGCCGTCAGCGACTGGCCCGTCGTCATCATCTGCAGGGCGGATTGTGCATCCGTCAGGCGCGAGATGCGCTGCGTGCCGCCGGCACCAGGGAAAATGCCGACCTTGACCTCGGGCAGTGCGATCTTGACGCTCTTGGCGCTTGAAGCGACACGGCCATGGCAGGCCAGCGACAGCTCGAAAGCGCCGCCCATGCAGGTGCCGTTGATCGCCGAAACCCAGGGTTTGCCGCAGGTTTCGAGCTTGCGGAACAGGCCGGTCATACGCCCGACGAGATCGAAGAGCTTCTGCGTGGCAGCGGCCGGATCCTTCGCCTTTTCCTCCTGGTAGAAGGAGAACATCGACTTGATCATCGAAAGATCGGCACCGCCGGAGAAGGAAGACTTGCCCGACGTGAAGACGACGCCCTTGACGGCGGCATCGGCGACGGTCGCGTCGATGATGGCATTCAGCTCTTCGAGGATCTCGGCGGTGAAGACGTTCATGGACTTGCCAGGCATGTCCCAGGTGACGAGCGCGATGCCATCTGCGTCGGTTTCGACGGTGAAATTCGTGTAAGCCATTGGTTTCCCCTCCTCAGACGCGTTCGACGATCGTAGCGGTGCCCATGCCGGCACCGATGCAGAGCGTGACCAGCGCGGTGTTGAGATCGCGGCGTTCCAGCTCGTCGAGTACGGTGCCGAGGATCATCGCGCCGGTGGCACCCAGCGGATGGCCCATGGCAATCGCGCCGCCATTGACGTTGATCTTGTCGTGCGGAATGTCGAAAGCCTGCATGTAACGCAGCACCACAGCGGCGAAGGCTTCGTTGAGCTCGAAGAGGTCGATATCGGCAAGCGTCAGGCCGCTGCGCTTCAACAGCTTTTCGGTGACGTCAACCGGGCCGGTCAGCATCAGCGCCGGGTCGGAGCCGATATTGGCGAAGGCCTTGATGCGGCCGCGCGGCTTCAGGCCCATGCTTTCACCGCCCGCCTTGGAGCCGAGCAGCACGGCAGCGGCGCCATCGACGATGCCGGAGGAATTGCCGGCGTGATGGACGTAATTGATGCGCTCGACTTCCGGATGTGCCTGAATGCCGACGGCCTCGAAGCCGCCCATTTCGCCCGGGAGCTGGAAGGACGGATTGAGCGAAGCGAGCGCCTGCATATCGGTGCCGGGACGCATATGCTCGTCGCGGTCGAGAATGGTCAGGCCGTTGATATCCTTCACCGGAATGACCGAATTCTTGAAATAGCCCTTTTCCCAGGCATTGGCGGCGCGCTTCTGGCTCTCGACGGCATAAGCGTCGACGTCATCGCGCGAGAAGCCGTATTTGGTGGCGATGAGATCGGCCGATACGCCCTGCGGCATGAAATAGGCCGGGAAATTGACCGAGGGGTCCATGAACCACGCGCCGCCTGACATGCCCAAGCCGACTCGCGACATGCTTTCAACGCCGCCGGCGATGACGATGTCATCAGCCCCTTGCGCGATCTTGGCCGCGCCGAAATTCACGGCATCGAGACCGGAGGCGCAGAAACGGGAGATCTGCATGCCGGGCGCCTTCGTGGAATAGCCGGCCTCGAAGGCGGCGCCCCTCGGGATGACGGCGCCGGCTTCCATGACCGGATCGACGCAGCCCATAATGATGTCGTCAACCGTTGCGGTATCGAGACCGTTGCGATCGCGGATCGCCTCGAGCGTCTTGGCGGCGAGGCGCACGGACGGCACTTCATGCAGCGACCCATCCTTCTTGCCGCGCCCGCGCGGCGTGCGCACGTGGTCGTAAATGAAAACCTCGGTCATGTCTCATCTCCTCAATGCGACGTTAAGGTCGCCGGTCCGCTCAAAGCGGGTTATTTTAGGGTCCACTTTCCACGACGGTCGTCACCTGCCGCAACTAGTAGACCTTTCTTTCGCAGTTCCGTGGCGGCCCAACGCATGTCGTATTGCCATGAATAAAATAGGGGACTGCCGGCCAGATCTTTCTCGTGATTTTCCCAGATGTGTTGGGCAACATAAAGAATTGACGCAGATCCTTTATTTGAACGGAGGGCGTCGACCACCCAATCCTGTAAATCACCCTTCGATGCCATCTTCCCTCCAAGAAATTATCATCTCAGTCCGTCAAAAGGCTTCCGCCGCCAGTTCCATCATCGTATCGGCGCCGGTTTCGATGCGGGCCTTGCGCAGCGCCGTTTCCGGCATGATGCGCTCCATATAGAACCGCGCCGTGACAAGCTTGTTCTTCAGATAATCCTCACGCGCCGTGTCGCCAGCCGCAAGACCTGCCTGCGCCGCCTTGGCCATCTTCACCCACATATAGCCCAGGACGACGAGGCCGAAGAGGTGCATGTAGTCGGTCGAGCCGGCGCCGGCATTGTCGGGCTTGGCCATGGCGTTCTGCATGAACCACATGGTCGCCGCCTGCACGTCGTTCAAGCCCTTCTTCAGATGCTTGGTGAAGAAAGCCATCTGCTCGTCGTTGCGGTTTTCCTCGCAAAAATCGCCGATTTCCTTGAACAGCGCCATAACGGCGCGGCCGCCGTTCAGCGCCAGCTTGCGGCCGACGAGATCGAGCGCCTGAATGCCGTTGGCGCCCTCATAGATCATGGTGATGCGAGCGTCGCGGACATACTGGCTCATACCGTGCTCTTCGATGTAGCCATGGCCGCCGAAGACCTGCTGCGCCATGACGGCATGCTCGAAGCCCTTGTCGGTCAGGACGCCCTTGAGGATCGGCGTCGCGAGGCCAAGGATATCGTCAGCTGCCTGACGGTCCTTCTCATCCGGAGAGCGATGGGCGATATCGGATTTCAGCGCCGTCCAGAGCAGGAAGGCACGGCCGGCCTCGTTGAAGGCGCGGATGGTCATCAGCGAGCGGCGGATATCCGGATGGACGATGATCGGGTCAGCCTTCTTGTCCGGTGCCTTCGGGCCGGAGAGCGAACGGCCCTGGATGCGCTCGCGGGCATAGTTGGCGGCATTCTGATAGGCGATCTCGGCGATGGAGAGACCCTGCAGGCCGACGCCGAGGCGCGCCTCGTTCATCATGACGAACATGGCATTGAGGCCCTTGTTCTCGGCGCCGATCAGGAAGCCTGTGGCTTCATCATAATTCATGACGCAGGTGGCGTTGCCGTGGATGCCCATCTTGTGTTCGATCGCGCCACAGGAAACCGGGTTGCGCGCGCCGAGCGAACCGTCTTCCTTGACGAGGAATTTCGGCACGATGAACAGCGAAATGCCCTTGGTGCCCTCAGGCGCGCCTTCGATACGGGCAAGAACGAGATGGACGATATTGTCCGTCATGTCGTGCTCGCCTGCCGAGATGAAGATCTTCTGGCCTGATATCCTGTAGCTGCCATCCGGCTGGGGCACCGCCTTGGTGCGCAAGAGGCCGAGATCGGTGCCGCAATGCGGCTCGGTGAGGTTCATGGTGCCGGACCAGCTGCCCTCGACCAATTTCGGCAAGTAAGTCTGCTTCTGCGCATCAGAGCCATGGACGAGGATCGCGGCGATCGCGCCCTGCGTCAGGCCCGGATACATCATCAGCGACATGTTGGCGGCCGAGGTATATTCGCCGACGGCGCAGTGCAGCACGTATGGAAGCCCCTGCCCGCCGAATTCCTGCGGCACGGCGAGACCCAGCCATCCCCCTTCGCGATAGGCGCGATAGGCTTCCTTGAAGCCCTTCGGCGTCGAGACCGTGCCATCGTCATGGCGTACGCAGCCTTCCTGATCGCCGGAATAGTTGAGCGGGAAAAGCACCTCTTCCGACAGCTTGGCCGCTTCGCCGACGATCGCCTCGATCATGTCAGGGGTGGCATCGGCATAACCGGGAAGATTGTTGTAGCGCTCCAGCCCGAGCACATCGTTCAGGACGAAGAGCGTATCGTTCACCGGGGCCTTGTAGACTGGCATTTCTCGAATTCCTCCAATTCGCCGCCGGACCTTGAGATTCCGGCCACTGTCATACCTTTACAAAATATTGACGTTTGCGTAAACGTCAAATTCGCGCCTCACGTTGAAATTTTGGTGAAGCCCGTGAGGGAGACCATCCCGCCTATTGCCGATACGCCCCCCTCCACCTCAGCGACCGGGTACTGCCTGCGTGCAAGAATATCAGGCCGCGGGACAGCAGAACCAAAATAAAAGGTTAAGACTTCCGGCAAACTTAACGAGTTGTTTACCACGTTTCGTAAATTGTACGAGTTGAGCAGCAGTGCTTCGGGTTTCTTCAACTTATGCTTGGAAATCGCGCTGTCTTTGCCGCTCTGTTTGAGGAAAGCCAATACATTTATCCCTTTCCGAACGACGGATGCAGACAGCGCGGCGATATAGCAACGTCTTCTTCCATCAGCATGACGGCCCGGGGTGGTCCATAGTTCAAGGCGAGCAAAGATATGAGCGGATCGCGATCAAATCCTACCGGTACGGGCGACTGGACGTCGCTGGATGCTCTGAGCCGCACGATCGAGGGGCTGGAGGCGCGTATCGAAGGGCTGATGGGAACCGCCGCGGCGCGCGATACGCGCCAGCGTGTCGCTGCCGGCTATGCGCCTGCCCCCGAACGAGCCGCACCGGAGCGGATGCCGTCCCGCCCCGAGCGCGAGCAGTATGCCAGCCGCGCTTACGAGCGCCCGCTGCGCAGCGAACGT
The DNA here is from genome assembly GCF_030182565.1 of Rhizobium centroccidentale. NCBI lineage: Bacteria > Pseudomonadati > Pseudomonadota > Alphaproteobacteria > Hyphomicrobiales > Rhizobiaceae > Rhizobium > Rhizobium centroccidentale. The sequence goes on from NZ_JAQJCG010000016.1 coordinate 62,085, forward strand.
CACGAAAGCGATCTTCGCTCCGATCCGCTCGCCGAAATCCGCCAGCGTCAGCGCACGCTGGAAGCAAACCGCGAACGACTGCAACCGCGGCGTGAGGAAATCGCGCACGCAGAACCGCAGCCGGCCCGGCGTCCGCTCGACAGCTATCCGCAGCGCCAGCCGATGAGGGCCGCTGCCGCCGAAGCTCCAGTCGACATCGCCCAGGCGCTCGTCAACCTTCGCCAGGATCTGAAGCGCGACATCGCCGAGAGCGTGACCCGCGAAGTCTCCGCTCTGCGCGCCGAAATCCGCGATATCCGCGAGAACGCCGAAGACAAGCATTTCGTCGCCGATGTCCGCCAGGACATGGCCAGGCTTGCCGACAGTATCAACCAGCTCGCCGGTCAGCCGGAAACCGCCGGACTGAAAGCCGAATTCGACGAGCTGCGCTCACTGATGGACGGCCTTGCCCGCGAGGAATCCCTGCATCACGTCGAGCGCCAGGTGAAAGCCATCGACACGTCGGGCCTGCAGGACGAGCTCGTCTCGCTTGCCTATCGCCTCGATGACATCAAACAGCATCTCGGCGGCATGAACGACAGCCCGGCCGTGCATGCGCTGGAAAACAAGCTGCTCACGATCGCAACCGCGATGGAAAGCCTCGGCTCGATGATGCAGCCGCAGGACCAGGCCATGCAGCGGCTGGAAGGCCGCCTTAGCGGCCTTGCCGACCAGATCGACCTGATGAGCCGCGATGCTGCAGGCCGGCGTCAGCCTGCCGACGATCTTTCCGGTCGTCTCGAAGCGCTCGCCATGCGCATCGACGAGCTCGGCAGCGCCAAGGCCGTCGCCCGCCTCGAAGAGCGCCTCGACCAGCTCTCGCATCTGATGGAGCGTTCGCAGAAGGCCGCACCGCAGCCGGAGCTCGTCACCTATCTCGCCGACATCTCCCACAAGATCGATGCGCTGGAACATGGGTCCGTCGGCAACGTACTGGCCGACCGGCTGGATTATCTCGCCCGCCGCATCGACGAGATCGATTTTCATCCGCCGGCTACGGCCGCAAGCATGGACGACGGCATGGCGCGCCGGCTGGAAGGCCGCCTCTCCGACATCGCGGCCCGGCTCGAAGCCAGCACGGCTGCACCCGCCACGGATACGCAGGCACTGCGCAATCTCGAAGAGCAGATCGCCCATCTCTCGACACTGCTGACCGCCGAGCCGCGAGCCGCCGCCGACCATCTGCCCCCGGATTTCGACCGCCGGATGAGCGCGATCGAAGACTATATGGCGACCAACGACGAATATATCATCGAAGCAGCCCGCCATGCGGCGGAAACCGTCGTCGAAGCCTATTCGCGCGAGGGCGGCATGGGTCATGGTGCGCAAGCAGCCGACATGGCGGCATTGACGGCCCTTGCCGAAGACCTTCGTCATCTCGAGGATCTCAGCCGCGCCAGCGACGAGCGCACGCACCGCACCTTCGAAGCCCTGCACGACACGCTGCTGCAGATCGCCGACCGCCTCGACCATATGGAACAGCGCCGGCCGGCGCCCGCCATGCCGGCCGCGACATTCGAAAGCGACGTCTTTGCCGAAGAGGATGCCCCAGGCCTGAAGCCGCCCATGGCCGCGCAGCAGAAGACAGGTCCGATCATCCGCACGGTTGCGCCCGCCGAAGCCTCTGTCTCGGCCGAAGTTGCCGTCGCACAGGCGATCGACGCCAATACGAAGGCCGAAATCAAGGCGGCAGTGAAGAAGAGCGGCAAGTCCAGCCTGTTTGCGAGCCTCGGCAAGCGTTTCTTTACGCCGGAAAAGGCCGAGCCGATCTTTCCGCCGGACCGTCCGGTCATCGAACAGGCGCCATCGATCGATCCCGCCGACGTAATGCCCGGCGAAGAGGCCAACGAACTACTGGAGCCGGGTTCCGGCGCGCCTGATATCAAGAAGATCCTTGAGCGCGTGCGCGCCAGCCAGACCACGTCGCGCAGCGGAAACACGCGCCAGCCGACCGAAAACGAACGGGCGGATTACATCGCAGCCGCCCGGCGCGCCGCACAGGCTGCCGCCATGGAAGTCGATCAGACGCAGCGCTCGGCTCCTGCTTCCACCAAGGATGCCAGGAAGGGCGGCGCCTTCTCGCGCTTCCGCCGGCCGATCCTCCTGGCGTTGGGCGCCGTCATGCTCGCCATCATGGCCTATCCGCTGGCGAACACGCTGACGCGCGGCCAGAAAGCGCCAGCACCGGCCCAAGCATCGACGATGGTCGCGCCTGCGGACAGCGCCGCGACCAATATCGTCGCCGCCAATGCGAACCCGGCCGCCAGCAATCAGCAGCCTGCTGCAAATCAGGCCGCCGTACCTTCGGTTTCCACGACGCAGACGGCGGAAGTCCAGCGCGCCCCCATGGCCAGCGATCCCGTCGCAGCGCCAGCCAATGACCACCTGACGGCAGCGACCCCGCTCGACGGCAACCAGACGGCAAGCGAAGAGTTGGCGCCTGCCGGCAGCGCACCTGCGCAGCAGGCCACCGCTTTCGTTCAGACTGAGAATACGGCCGCGGCAACTCCCGCCGCCACGCCGGCAGCGCCTGATATCGCCGTGCCTGACGGCATACAGCCGCCATCGCTCGTCGCTGCCGCCAAATCGGCCGATCCGGTCGCACTCTTCGAAATCGGCGCACGCTATACGGATGGCCGCGGCGTTGCTGCCGATATGAAGCAGGCCGCGAACTGGTATCAGCTTTCGGCCGATAAAGGTTATGCCCCGGCCCAGTATCGCCTCGCCAGCATGTATGAGAAGGGCAACGGCGTCGATCGAGATCTTGTCAAAGCCAAGCAATATTATGAGCAGGCCGCCAATCAGGGCAATGCCAGCGCCATGCACAATCTCGCGGTTCTCTACGCCTCGGGCACAGTAGGACCGCAGGATTATGATAGCGCGGCGAACTGGTTTATCCGCGCCGCCGATCTCGGCGTCTCCGACAGCCAGTTCAACCTCGCTATCCTCTATGCACGCGGCAACGGCGTGAAACAGGACCTGCAGGAATCCTACAAATGGTTCGCGATTGCTGCAAAGAGCGGCGACAAGGACGCTGCTCAGAAGCGCGATGAAGTCGCCAACGCCATGAAACCGGCCGATCTCGAAAGTGCGCGCGCCAAGGTCGACCTCTGGAAAGTGCAGCCGGGCAACCCGAAGGCGAACGGCACTGACATTCCTGACGAATGGACTACCGGCAAGGGCGTGAATACAGCCTCGATCGATATGAAGAAGGCGATCCGCAATATTCAGGCCATCCTCAACAAGAATGGCTTCGATGCCGGTACGCCCGACGGCGCCATGGGCGACAAGACAGTGGCCGCCCTGAAGAGCTTCCAGAAATCCGTCGGCCTGCCGGCGGATGGACGGGTCACCGATCAGGTGGTCAAGGAGCTGCTCGCCCGCAACAAGTAGCTCCAGGATTTCGTGCGAAAGCGATCAACAGACATGCCGGCGTCAGCACGCCGGCATTTTGTTTAGGTAGCTCAACGTTGCCGCGTCCCTGCTGACGCCCACCATTCCGCTATACAGCGTCACAGAAAAGTGGAAAAAGCCGGGTTAGGGTGAAATCCGGCAATTCGAAAACTGTGGCGGCGGCGCCTTTCCTAAGGCTCTGGCAATGATTTCAGATTAGAATCCGCCATTTAAGGGGAAATGGGCTTCGGTCACCGCGCCGAAAAGCCTGCAAATGGGAACAAGGCGTGACGATCTATCTGCCGATTGCAGAATTGTCGGTGAATATTTTGATTATTCTCGGCATGGGAGCAGCCGTAGGATTTCTCTCCGGCATGTTCGGCGTCGGCGGCGGTTTCCTCATCACGCCTCTTCTGATTTTCTACAATATCCCGCCTGTTGTCGCAGTTGCCACCGGCTCCAATCAGGTCGTCGCCTCCTCCGTCTCGGGCGCACTCAGCCATTTTCGCCGCGGCTCACTCGACCTGAAACTGGGCTCGATCCTGCTGGCCGGCGGCTTGGCAGGGGCAACGTTCGGCCTCTGGCTATTCGTGCTGTTGCGAAGGCTCGGCCAGATCGACCTGATCATCTCGCTGATTTACGTGATTCTCCTCGGTACGGTAGGCTCGCTGATGCTGTGGGAAAGTGTGCGGGCCATGCGCCGTGGGGCCGGCAAACTGCCGCCGGCAACCGGCAAGCCGCGCCATCACAACTGGGTGCAGCGGCTGCCGTTGAAACTTCGGTTCAAGAAATCCAAGCTCTATCTCAGCGCCCTTCCGGTGATCGGCCTCGGCTTCTTCGTCGGCATGCTGACGCCGATGGGTATCGGCGGCGGCTTCATCCTCGTGCCGGCCATGATCTATCTGCTGCGCGTACCCACCAACGTCGTTGTCGGCACCTCGCTGTTCCAGGTCATTTTCGTGACGGCCTTCACGACAATCGTCCAGGCCGCCACCAACTATTCCGTCGATATCATCCTGGCTTTCCTGCTGATGGTGGCGGGCGTCATCGGTGCGCAATACGGCGTTCGCGTGGGCCAGAAGCTGCGCGGCGAGCAATTGCGCGCGCTCCTCGGCCTCCTCGTCCTGGCCGTCGGTCTTCGCCTCGTCGTTACTCTCGTGGTGACGCCGGCGGACGTTTACTCCGTCGTCATGGAAGGAGTGAGCCGATGAGAGGATTCGGACTGCTCCTTGCTGCCGCATTGCTGCTCGCTCCGTTCTCCACGCGGGCGCAGGTGCTGCTCGATCAGCCGACGACCTCGACTACGGCGCGGGAGACGATGGAGATCGGCACGTCGACGAGCGAGATTGCCATTACCTCGGACTTCACCGGCGCCGATCTGACGATTTTCGGCGCGCTTTCCAACACCGACCAGCTGCTGCTGGCCATCGGCCAATACGATATCGTCGTCGTACTGGAGGGGCCGCGCGAGAATGCAACGGTTCGCAGGAAAGAGCGCGTCTTCGGCATATGGGTCAACACTCGCTCGATGACATTCGAGCATGTGCCGGAAGCCTATTCGCTATCCAGCACGCGCGCGGTCGACAATATCACCACGCCGCTCGAACTCAGCGACCGCGGCATCGGCGTCGATCACATTCCACTGACGCCGGTCGGCTTCGTCGGCAACGTCGGCGATGTTCCGGAATTCCGCAATGCCTTCCGGCGCCTACAAAAGACAGGTGGGCTCTATGAAAGCGATCCCGCCGGCGTTCGCTTCGTCAGCTCCTCGCTCTTCAAGGCAACGCTCAGGGTACCCGCCGATGTGCCGAACGGGGTGCATATGGTGCGCGCCTACCTCTTCAAGAGCGGCAAGTTCTTTACCGAGAAATCGCTGCCGCTGCGCGTCATCAAGACGGGGATAGAGCAGACGATCACGGATGCCGCGCATCAACGGCCGATCACCTATGGCATTTTTTCGGTGCTGCTGGCCCTCGTCACCGGCTGGAGCGCAAGCTTCATCTTCCGGAAGAACTGATCAGCCGCCTTTCCGACGACTGGCGACCTCGATATAGGCTTCGGTCAACCGGTCGAGTACCGAGGGCGTGCCCGGGGGCAGTACCTTGCCGAGATGCTTGGCACGCAGCTCGTCCATAAAATCATCCCAGAGCTCCTGGCCGCCATCTTCCAGAAGCTCGGCCCGGATCGACAGCTCTTCGGACACCGGAAGATGCTTGCGGCCCCAGGCGCCCATATGGGCAAAGAGGGGCACGAGGTCGATCGACATTTCCGTCAGGCTGTAGACGGCCTTCTGCTTGTGAGTGGGATCGTTCTCGCGGGTCAGCAGGCCACGCTCCACCAGCCGCTTCAGCCGGTCCGCGAGGATATTGGAGGCAATCCCCTCCTGCGACTTCTGCAGCAGCTCGCGAAAATGCCGGCGATTGCCGAACATGATATCCCTGATGACGATCAGGCTCCAGCGATCGCCGAGGATTTCGAGTGTCAAATTGATCGGGCAGCCGGAACGAAGCAGCGCGTCCATAAGGACCTCCAAAAACTGCTTGCATTTTGCTATCAGGGTATTTAGTTTGCAACTGATTTCTTTTAACAACCAGTTTTGATTATGATCCAGTTATCACAATGGAGGAGAAGTGATGAGGAAGCTCGTTATCTGGAATCTCATGACGCTCGACGGTTATTTCGAGGGAGCCAAGCCCTGGGACCTCGATTTTCACATGCTCGCCTGGGGCGATGAGCTGGAACACTATGCGACCGAGCTCGGCAAGGAAGGCGATCTGCTGATCTTCGGCCGCAAGACCTATGAAGGCATGGCCGCCTATTGGCCGACCGCGACGCAAGCGCCCGACATCGCCGCCTACATGAACGGCATCGCCAAGATTGCCGCTTCGCGAACGCTCGATAAAGCAGACTGGCACAATACCCGCGTCGTTAGTGACATCGTCGCCGAGGTGAAGAAGCTGAAGGAAGAAGCGGGCAAGACCATGTTTGTTTTCGGCAGTGCCGAAGTGACCGATGCATTGCTCAAGGCGGGGCTGGTGGACGAGCTGAGGATCTGCCTCGTTCCGGTCGTCCTCGGTGCTGGCAATCCGCATTTTAAACCGGCGGCCGACCAACGCCCGATGAAGCTCATCGGCTCCACGCCCCTCAAAACCGGGGCTGTCATCCTGCGTTATGAACCGGCGAACGCGGCCTAGGCCGAGAGATTGCCGAACCGCACGGAGTAAATGCGGTCGCGGCCGAGCAGGTGCGCAATCAGGCTCTCCCGCTCGAAGAGGCCTGCCATCGCCTTGTGGCGAAGATCGAGGCCACCTGTCATCACGCCGAAGGCCGGCATCAGCAGACGGGCGCCATCCGTGGCAAAGCACGGGCGGCGCACCGATTTCTCCCGACGCCGAACGGTGGCCGAGGGATGCAGATGGCCGGCGATCTCGCCGGCCTGCAACCCGGCCTTTGGCTCATGGCGGAAGGTGAGCCCGCCATAATGCATCTCGTCGACGGAATGGCCGGGCAAATCGACGGTGCCATCCGGATCATGATTGCCGTTGATCCAGATCCATTCGCGGCCGCGCGCCATATTGACGATCAGGCTGCGAAACGCTTCCGGCAGATGCTGTGAACCGACCCGATCGTGGAAATTATCACCAAGCGACACCACGAGTTTCGGATCGTAGCGTGCGATGACGGCGGAGAGGACTGTCAGGGTCGCCAGCGTATCGTAGGGCGGCAGCATCATGCCGCGGCGGGCAAAGGCCGCACCCTTTTCCAGATGCAGATCGGAGACGACGAGAATGCCGGCTTCCGGCAGATAGAGCGCACCCAGGGGATCGCAGACGGCAGCGACACCATGAATGACGGCTTCAACGCCCGCCGCACTGGTTGCGCCGTTACCCTGACCGTTCATATCTCGCGCTAGCGCCAGGCGGTTCATCACCGTAACAATCTACCTTCGTCGTCTGCTTTACAGCATCCCTATTCCATTGCCTCGCGGATCAGGTCGTCAGCCGCTTCCGCAAGCAAAGAATCGTGAGCCTCGCCCGGCACCGGCACCTTGCCGATCTCCAGCATCACCGGCACGGCGAGCGGGGAAATATGATCCAGCGCGCGATGGGTGATGTGGCCCTTGATTCGCTTCAGCATATCCGCAAGACGGCCAATATCCAAAAGCCCGGTCGCAGCATCCTGCCTCGTCGCCTGCAGCAGGATATGATCAGGCTCATGGCTGCGCAGCACATCATAGATCAGATCGGCCGAGACGGTCACTTGCCGGCCGGTCTTTTCCTTGCCCGGATGCCGGCGCTCGATCAAGCCGGCAATCACGGCGCAATTGCGGAAGGTGCGCTTCAAAAGAAAGGATTCATCGAGCCACGCCTCGAGATCGTCGCCGAGCATATCCTCGTCGAAGAGATCGGAGAGGCTGAGGCGCCCATTGGCGATCATCAGCCCCATATCCTCCAGCCCCCAGATGCCGAGAGAATAATCGGTTGCGACGAAGCCCATGGGCTTGGCGCCGACGCGCTCCAGCCTTCGGGTCAGCAGCATGCCGAGCGTCTGGTGCGCCAGCCTTCCCTCGAAAGGATAGGCGACCAAGTAGGCGCGGCTGCCGCGCGGGAAGGTCTCGATCAGAAACTCGTCGCGCTTCGGCAGCAGCGATTTCTCGTTCTGAATTTCCAGCCAGTCGCGCACCTGATCCGGCAGACGGTGGCGCCGGTCTGGATCGGCAATCATCGCCCGCACCTGATCGGCGAGGTATGTGGAAAGCGGAAACTTGCCGCCGGCATAGGAGGGAATTTTCGGATCCAGCGAGAAGGCCTGCGACGCGAGGCATTCGCTTTCGCGGATGCCCTCGAAGCGCAGAACCTTGCCGGAAAAGAGGAAAGTGTCGCCGGGCGAGAGCTGCTCGACGAAATATTCCTCGACCTTGCCTAACGGCGCGCCACCTCTTCCAAGCGAGCCCAGCGCGTTGCGTTTCACCAAGCGGATATTCAGCATCGCCTCTTCGACGATCGTGCCGAGGTTCAGGCGATATTGCTGGGCGACCTGCGGATTGGAGACGCGCCAGCGCCCATCCGACGTCTTGCGAATGCGGGCATAGCGCTCATAGGTCCGGAGCGCATAGCCGCCGGTGGCGACGAAATCGACGATGCGCTCGAAGGTCTCCCAGGAAAGCTCGGCATAGGGCGCCGCGCTCTGCACCTCGTCGTAAAGCTCGAGCATATCGAAGGGTTCGGCGCAGGCCATGCCGAGCACATGCTGGGCGAGAACGTCGAGCGCTCCTGCGCCGATGGGCGGCGTGTCCTGGGCGCCCATATAGTTGGCATCAAGTGCTCCCTGACATTCCATGACCTCGAAGCGGTTAGCCGGCACCAAGATCGCCTTCGACGGCTCGTCCATGCGGTGATTGGCACGGCCGATACGCTGGGCAAGGCGGCTGGCGCCCTTGGGCGCGCCAACATGGATGACGAGATCGACATCGCCCCAGTCGATACCGAGATCCAGTGTCGACGTGGCGACGACGGCGCGCAGGCGGTTTTCCGCCATGGCCGCTTCCACCTTACGGCGCTGGCCGACATCGAGCGAGCCGTGATGCAGCGCGATCGGCAAGTTATCGTCATTGGCCGACCATAGCTCTTGAAACAGCATTTCCGCCTGCGAGCGCGTGTTGACGAAGAGCAGCGTCGTGCGGTGCGCCTTCAGCTCGCGATAGATATCGGGGATCGCATATTTGGCGGAATGGCCGGACCAGGGGATGCGTTCTTCCGTGGACAGAATCGAGATATCGGGCTTGGCGCCGCCCTCGACAATGACGAGGCCGGCGTGGTGCTCTTGCCCCGGCTCTTGCGCTACCAGCCATTTCTGCAGGTCCATCGGGTCAGCGACGGTGGCCGAAAGGCCGATGGTCTGCACGCGCGGCGCCAGTTTGCGGATGCGGGCAAGGCCGAGCGACAGCATATGACCGCGCTTGGATGTGACGAGCGAATGCAGCTCGTCGAAGACGATGTATTTTAGATCTTTGAAGAAGCGCTCGGCTTCGCGATTGGCGAGCAGCAGCGCCACCTGCTCGGGCGTCGTCAACAGGATATCCGGTGGATTGAGCTTCTGCCGCTGGCGCTTGCCAGCAGGCGTATCACCCGTGCGGTTCTCGACCGTGACAGGCAGGCCCATTTCCGAAACGGGCTTCATCAGGTTGCGCTCGATATCGACGGCAAGCGCCTTCAATGGCGAGATGTAGAGCGTGTGGATGCCGGTGAAGGCCGAGCCGGGCGGGATTCTGCCGCGCCGGGTGATATCGGTGAGCGACGGCAGGAAGCCGGCGAGCGTCTTGCCGGCGCCGGTGGGGGCGATCAGCAGCGTGCTTTCGCCGGCCTCAGCGCGGGCCAGCAGTTCCAACTGATGGGCGCGCGGCTGCCAGCCCTTTTCCGCAAACCAGCGGATGAAGGGGGCAGGCAGGGCAAGGAGGCGGTCGGCGTCGATCTGGTCCACGGGCTGAATGTAGTTGAAATGTGGAGGATAGGAAGCGGGGAGCTGGAGAAGAGCAAGGACGATCCGGCCACTCCTCTTCTGCGCCAAGACCGCCATGTGTCCATGGTCTCCACACGCACCGTCATCCTCGGGCTTGACCCGAGGATCCAAGCACAGGCGCTTCCGATTGGTATCTAAATCGCTTGATGGCGCAAGGATGGATACGCCCTTGTCTGCCATCGCGCGGGGCTGCGAGGCTTGGGCATGGTTCCTCGGGTCAAGCCCGAGGATGACGGCGCGCGTGGGGACGTTCGCATTCCCTACTTGACTCCCATCATAATCATAGATAAAAATTATCCATGATTTGAGAGGCACGAAAATGAAGCTCGGAGACGGTGTTGAACAATCCATCCATTGCGTTGGCATGCTGGCTGGCCTGTCCGATGGCGGCGTGCTCTCGGCGGCTGCCCTTGCCGAATTTCACGGCGTTTCGGTCAGCTACCTTCTGAAGCATCTGCAGGCGCTTTCGGGTGCCGGCATTCTCGATACCGTGCCGGGACCGAAGGGTGGCTATCGGTTGGCGCGCAAGCCGGAGCAGATCACACTTCTCGATATCGTGCTGGCGGCTGAAGGCCCCGCACCCGCCTTCCGCTGTGCGGAAATCCGCCAGCGCGGTCCGTACCCGCTGGAAGGGCGCTACTTCGCCAAGCCCTGCGGCATCAATGCCGCCATGCTGGCGGCCGAGCGCGTCTATCGGGCTGAATTGGCAAAGACAACGATCGCCGACGTCCTGACCGATCTCAGGCAGACGGACACAGATGGCAGGATCGCCGCGAGAGGCTGCGCCTTTCTCGAGCTGCATGAACGCAAGACCAGAAACTGAACCTCAATTTAAAACCCAAGGAGAAGACCCATGCATCCGCGTTTCAACTTCGCCAAAGCCTCCCCCGACTCCTACAAGGCTGTCGTCGCGCTGGAGAACTTCGTTCAGAACAGCGGCCTCGAGCGCCGTTTCATTCACCTAATCAAGCTCCGCGCCTCGCAGATCAATGGCTGCGCCTATTGCGTCGACATGCACTCGAAGGAAGCCCGCCATGATGGCTTGAGCGAGCAGTGGATCAACCTGATGTGCGTCTGGTGGGAATCGCCTGTTTATGACGACCGCGAGCGTGCTTTGCTCCGCTGGGTGGATTCCGTCACCAAGATCGCCCAGACCGGCATTCCGGATTCCGACTACGAGCCGTTGAAGCAGCATTTCAGCGAAGAGGAGATCGTCAAGATCACCGTCGCGATCGGCACGATCAACATCTGGAACCGCCTCGCCGTCGGCTTCCGCTCGCAGCACCCGGTAGATGCGGCGAATAAAGCTGCGTGAGCCTGGCTTCTCTGAGCATGTTATGGCCAGAGCCCTCCCTTGAGCGGCGTTATCCTCGGGCTTGACCCGAGGATCCAAGCGCAGGGGGGCGGCTCAGCGGGAATGCCGCAAGCGAGCGTTGGCGAGAGTGCATCCCTTGATGCGATGCACACCAAAACCCTCTCATATGGTCGGTAGCTTGGGCGTGGATCCTCGGGTCAAGCCCGAGGATGACGGACTGTGGGGTTAGCAGCGGGGGCCTAAGAAAGTCTGGGCGACAGCGGCTACTTGATAACCTCAAAACGAAAAACGCGGTGCCAAAGCCCCGCGTCATTTATTCCTCTCTCGTGCTCGGCAGGCCAAGCATGAAAGCTATCAGGCAGCAACCGAGCCGAAGCCAGCCGTCGGAACTTCCGAGATAGTCTTCAGGACCTGGGAAGCGATCTGGTAGGGGTCGCCTTGCGAGTTCGGGCGACGATCTTCGAGGTAGCCCTTGTAATCGTTCTTGATGAACGAGTGCGGAACGCGAATCGAAGCGCCGCGGTCGGCAACGCCGTAGGAGAACTTGTTCCACGGAGCCGTTTCATGCTTGCCGGTCAGGCGCATGTGGTTGTCCGGGCCGTAGACAGCGATGTGGGCTTCGAGGTTCTTGTCGAACTGAGCCATGAGCGCTTCGAAATAGGCCTTGCCGCCAACTTCGCGCATGAACTTGGTCGAGAAGTTGCAGTGCATGCCCGAGCCGTTCCAGTCGGTATCGCCGAGCGGCTTGCAATGGAACTCGATGTCGATGCCGTATTTTTCGCAAAGACGCAGCAGCAGGTAGCGTGCCATCCAGATCTGGTCGGCGGCCTTCTTGGAACCCTTGCCGAAAATCTGGAATTCCCACTGACCCTTGGCCACTTCGGCATTAATGCCTTCGTGGTTGATGCCTGCTTCGAGGCAAAGGTCGAGGTGCTCTTCAACGATTTCGCGAGCGACATCGCCTACGTTCTTGTAGCCGACGCCGGTGTAGTACGGACCCTGCGGAGCCGGGTAGCCGGATTCCGGGAAGCCGAGCGGACGGCCGTCCTTGTAGAAGAAGTATTCCTGCTCGAAGCCGAACCATGCGTCTTCATCGTCGAGGATGGTCGCGCGGCTGTTGGACTCGTGCGGGGTAACGCCATCAGGCATCATGACTTCGCACATGACGAGAGCGCCGTTGGTACGGGCGGGGTCCGGATAGATGGCGACGGGCTTCAGCACGCAATCGGAGCTGCGGCCTTCGGCCTGCATCGTCGACGAACCATCGAAGCCCCAAAGCGGAAGCTGCTCGAGCGTCGGAAATGCGTCGAATTCCTTGATCTGCGTTTTACCGCGCAGGTTCGGCACCGGGGTGTACCCGTCGAGCCAGATGTACTCGAGCTTATATTTCGTCATTACGCACCTCATAACAGTTAATCAGGCGAAGTAGGAAAAACTTGGCCGGCGCGCCCGCCGGAAAATTCCTCACTACGAACGGCTGCCAGGAGAGATGCATGTGCCGTGCCAGATCGCATCGACATCTGACCCGTCAGGCGAGATTTTTATGATTCAGACGCGTTCCGGCAAGATTTCCCGGTGCCAAGCATCAGATTCTTTTCAAATCGCCGCCATGGTTCCAATCGAGCTGCCAAAGTGTCGCAGGCTCAGCCCGCCCTATAATGGATTGGAAAATCGACAGATCAAAGAAGCGGCATCCGCTGCACTACCGTCGAATTGCCTATAATTTCATCATTTAGCATTTTTTTTAAGCGGAATGGTGATATTCGTCTTCGGCTTTGCTATATATGAGCTGTCTCTTGAAGCGCACCCGCTTGAACACCAAAAAGGGAGAGACAAAGAATGGCAATCGGTACTCGGCACGAAACCGCAAAGATCTATCAGTTTCCCGTTACGGCTCGTCCCACGGCGCTCAGCCAGCGTCCGAAGGTGAACCTCACCCCGGATATCGGGCCGTCCATTGCGACGGCCGCATTCGATAGCTGGTATCATGAAGCCGCGATCGTCGAATCCGACGAGACCCGCAAGCAGTAGGCTTCAGCTTTACAGCGCTATATAGCGATCCGAGCGATGGTTGATCGCGACGAAGAGATTGAGCGCGATTGCGCCGATCACCGAGCAGATGACCACGGCAGGCGTGGTCACCGCAAAAGCGACGGCGAGCACGCATAGGTCGATTGCCAGCTGCACCAAGCCCGCCCTGATGCCAAAACGCTCCTGCAGGTAAATCCCCAGAATGCCTACGCCGCCGAGGCTTGCCCGGTGGCGATAGAGTGCGAGCAGCCCGAAGCCGAGCAGAATGCCGCCGAGCACCGCCGACCAGAGGGCGTTGATATGCGCGACATCGAAGAGGAGCGGCTGCAGATTGGTCAGCAGCGAGGTCAGCGCAATGGCGATGAAGGTCTTGATGGTGAAGACCGGGCCGAGCTGTTTCAGCGAGAGATAGAAGAACGGCAGATTGACCACAAAGAAAGCCAGGCCGAAATTCACGCCGATCGCGTAATGCAGCAGGAAAGCGATGCCGGCGGTACTGCCGGTCAGAAGGCCGGCACTCGAAAGGCAGAATAGCCCGAGCGACGAAATCAGGCTGCCGGAGACGATGCCCTGAACATCCTCAATCCACGAATGCCGGGTCGCGGAGGTCTTCCAGACACCAAATGCGCTCTTTGCGTTTGCCATGTGCTTTCCCCTGGGTTTCCAGGCTTTTTGCTGAAAACTCAGGCGATAATCAAGCGAAAATACGTAAGCAATACTGACCTATTTCAAATTCGCAAGATTCGAAATTATCAAGCCGATTTCCGGGTAATGAACAGAATGCCATGGACCGGTTTTCCGCCATCCATGCGAATGACGCTGCGGGTGAGATCCAGCACGGCAAAGCCGTGACCGGTCAAAATCTGCCTGACATAGGCTTCGGAATGGGCAAACCGCAGGGAATCGCGCAGCACATAACCATCCGGTTGCTGCGCGTCCTCGACGGAAAAGGCGAAGATCGCTGTACCGACCGAAAGCTTGCGGACGATCGCCATCACACCTTGCAGATCGCCGAGATACATCAGCACGTCGGCCGCGGTGATCAGATCCGCGCGGCCAGCCTCAAGCCCGACATCGAAAATGCCTGACAGATCCGGCTCCAGCGAGAGGTCGGCCTGGCCGAGATGATCGTAGACATTCTTCTCGGCCGCCTTGGCGAGCATGCCCTTCGACAGGTCGTAACCTTCCAGCCGATCGACACGGGCGCGGATTTCCGGCCCGAGCAGGCCCGTGCCGCAGCCGAGATCGACGGCAAGGCGGAAATGTTCGGGGATGTCGGTCGTTTCAGCGATCAGCGCCGCCAGCTTGCCAGGCACACTATAGCCCAGCTTCTCGACCAGCGAGGTTTCGAAGCGGTCGGCATAGTCATCGAACAATTGCTCGACATAGAGGCTCGGCGGCCGGTCCGGCACATCGGCACCGCCGAGAACGGCAAGCTTCAGGCGCGCGCCGAAGACATCGCCCGCATCGAGCGTCAGCACCTCGTTCAACGCTGCTATCGCGCCTGACGCATCGCCGGCCTTCTCGCGAAAGGTTGCGAGCGTGAACCAGCCCGCCGCCCAGCGTGGCGCCAGCTCCAGCGCCTGCTCCATCAGCTCGGCAGCACTAGCGGGCTCGCCGCTTTCTGCAAGCATCTTAGCATAGTCGGCGCGGCGGTCGGCAATGACATCGCCGGAGGAAAGCTGGCTCGGCAGCATGGGTTTCATCCTGTTTGACGCTTGCCTTTGAATGCGGCCATAAAAAAACTCAAGTCCTATTTCAGGCAGACGCTGGTTTGAGGCGCGCGCCGACCAAAAATGCTTGCGAGTCGCGGGCGCCGGCCCTATCTCAACACCGACCGACTGCCATATGGAGACGTCAGTATGTCCGATCAGGTGAACAGATTCCTTGGCGACTCGCCAGGCCGAACGCTGGTGAAGCTCGTCATCGTGTCGCTCGTCGTCGGCTTCGTGATGAAGTTCTTCGGCTGGCGGCCACTCGATTTCCTCTATGGCGTCCGGCGCTTCCTGCTCGATCTCTGGCACAGCGGCTTTGCCGCGCTGGGCGAATTCGGCGATTATGTGCTGCTCGGCGCATCCATCGTCATTCCGATCTTCATCATACTTCGTTTGTTCAATTACCGCAGCTGACATGACCTCCCAGACACTGACCTTAACGCGCCGCGATGCGTTGCGCCTCGCTGCTCTTGCGCTTACCGCATCCGTTGCGAGCTGCGCCACGCCGCCCGCCCGGATTTCCAATATCCCTTCCAGCGACCAGACCGCCTCCGCCCTGCCGCTTGTCAATGCACTGCGCGCCAAGAACGGCTTGCCGCCATTGAAGATCGACACGGCCGCCAGCACCGCCGCCGTCTATCAGGCCCGGCGCATGGCGAATGCCGGCAAGATGGAGCACCTGATCGGCCTCGGCGACGATTTCGGCAAGCGGGTCAAGGCAAGCGGCGTCAAGCTGCCGGCAGCCGAGAACATTGCCGAGGGGCAGCGCGACGTGAATGCAGCAGTGACGGCCTGGATCAATTCGCCGAAGCATTTGCACAACATGCTCGGCAAATATGATGGGCTTGGCGTCGCTCTCGCCTATGCACCCTCTTCCGGCGACAGGCCTTATTGGTCCATGGTGCTGTCCTCGAACTGAGGAGGCGTAACGTCAAATGGATGTCCAGCAAGGGAGCCGGCGGGTTCTGCCCTTCGACGTGACGCATCGGCTCGTGCTGTCGATCGCGCTTCCGATGACGCTCGGCTTCATGACGACACCGCTGCTCGGCCTTGTCGATACGGCCGTCGTCGGCCATATGGGCCAGCCCGACGCGCTCGCCGGCCTTGCGATCGGCGCCGTGTTGTTCGATCTGCTTTTCTCAAGCTTCAACTTCCTGCGTGCTTCGACGACAGGGCTCACCGCGCAAGCCTATGGCCGGCACGACCGGCACGAACAGCAGGCCGTCTTTTGGCGAGCACTGATATCGGCGCTCACATCAGGCATCCTGATCGTGCTCTTGTCGCCTCTTCTCCTTTGGCTCGGCCTCAAGCTCATGGGGCCGCAAGGCGGCATCGCGGATGCGACGCGCACCTATTTCTCCATCCGCATGCTGTCGGGACCGGCAGCGCTTGCCAATTACGCGCTGCTCGGCTTCGTGCTCGGCCGCGGCCAAGGCCGTATCGGGCTCTTACTGCAGACCGTCATCAATGGCGTCAACATCATGCTCGCCATCCTGCTCGGGCTCTATCTAGGCTGGGGCGTCGCCGGCGTTGCCTGGGGTACCCTGATCGGCGAAGCGAGCGGCATGCTGCTGGGGCTTTTCATCGTGCTGCGCAGCTTTGCCGGTGAGGAACGGCCGGCGCGCGCGGAGCTGCTCTCGCGCGTCAAGCTCATGCAGCTCTTCGCGCTCAACCGCGATATCCTGATCCGGACCTTCGTGCTGATTGCCGCCTTCACACTGATGACACGCATCGGCAACAGCTTCGGCGCCGTCATGCTTGCCGCCAATGCCGTGCTGATGAACTTCTTTCTGCTGTCAGGCTATTATCTCGACGGGCTCGCGAACGCGGCGGAGCAGATCACCGGCCGCTCGATCGGCGCCAATTATCGGCCGGCCTTCGAGCGCGGATTGAAGCTGACCGGGCTCTGGTCCTTTGGGCTGGCGCTTGCCGCCGCCATTTTCTTCTTCACGGTCGGGCCGGCGCTGATCCGCCTGCTGACAACTTCCGAAGAGGTGCGCCTCGCTGCGGAGACCTATCTGCCCTGGGCAGCGATCACCGGCCTGACCGGCGCACTCGCCTTTCTGATGGATGGAGTCTTCATCGGCGCCACATGGTCGCGCGAGATGCGCAACAAGATGCTGCTCTCCTTCGGCGGTTATCTCATCGCGCTGGCCATCTTCGTGCCAACGCTCGGCAATCACGGCCTATGGATGGCCATGAACGCCTTCCTGCTGTTTCGTGGCATCTTCCTGGCCATGGGCCTGAAGAAGCGGGCGGATCAGACGTTCCGGTTCGCCCAGTAGTCCAGCCTGATGTCGCGCAGGTCGCGGATCGAACCAGCGCGCTCCCGGTCGAGCAGTTTCGACAGGCCGGCAACGATCTGTGACGGCAAGCCCGGCCCTTCATAGACCATGCAGGAATAGAGCTGCACGAGATCAGCGCCGGCCTTGATCTTCTCGAGCGCCGTCTCCGCTGAGGATACGCCACCGACGCCGATGATCGGCAAAGCGGCACCCACGCGGCGACGCATCTTGGCAAGCACCACGGTCGATTTTTCGAAGACCGGCTTGCCCGACAGGCCGCCGGCCTCTTTGGCCTGCCGCTGATCCCTCAGGCCATCGCGCGCGAGCGTAGTGTTGGAGACGATCAGGCCATCGAGCGCATGCGACAGTGCTTCCGCGGCGATATCGTCCATGCCCTCCTCCGTTAGATCGGGCGCAATCTTGAGAAAGACGGGAATGCGCTTGCCGGCCTTTGCCGCCTCCTCGTCGCGGGCAGAAAGCACGGCCGACAGCAGGGCCGACAAGCTTTCGCGGGCCTGCAGATCGCGCAGGCCCGGCGTGTTCGGAGAGGAGATATTGGCGGTGAAATAGCGGGCGACGGAATAGAAGCGGCGGATGCCGGCGACATAATCGGCGATGCGGTCGGCGCTATCCTTGTTGGCGCCGATATTGACACCGATGATACCATTGCCACGGATGGTTTTGAGGCGCTGAAACGCTGCCTCATGGCCCTCATTGTTGAAGCCGAGGCGGTTGATGACGCCTTCGTCGTCGACTAGGCGGAAGATGCGCGGACGCGGATTGCCTGGCTGTGCCTTCGGCGTGACCGTGCCGATCTCGGTGAAGCCGAAACCAAGCTTCAGCAGCGCCTCCGGCACTTCGGCATTCTTGTCGTAGCCGGCCGCCATGCCTATAGGGTTAGCAAAGTCGAGCCCTGCCACAGTCTGGCGCAGGCGGGGATCGTTGTGTGTGCGGCAAGCCGGAATGAGGCCGGATTTCAGCGCCGCAATCGACATGCCATGTGCCGTTTCCGGATCGAACAGGAAAAGGCCGCGCCGGCCGAGATCGCGAAAGGCGCCAATCATTCCGCCATCTCCGGAAAGATATGGGCGCCGTCATCGCCAATCGGCAGCGGCTTTTCCCAGAGCACGGCCGAAAGCGGCAGCGGCGCATAAAGATGCGGGAAGAGATCGCCGCCGCGGGAGGGTTCAAAGACCAATTTGTCGCCGAGGACGTCGCCATCGACCGCGACCAACAGTAGCCCGGTCTGCCCGGTAAAATAGAGCTCGGCGGTTTTCTTTGCCTGCTTCGCGGTGGAGAGATGAATGTAGCCGTCGGTCAGATCGATCGCCGCGCCATGAAAAACGCCGCTTTGTCTGGCTTGCTGCCAGAGCGTGTCCGGCACGATCTTGTAAACCACTGGCATGGCGGTCATCATCCCTCTGTAAAGCTGTCCTGATAGGGCTTTGCACGAAAACATCAGCCGATGTCCACGGTTTCCGTGATGGATTTGGGGTTTAACGCAGAAAATCCGGAGGATGACATGACGAAGGAACTGAAAATCGGCCTTGTGGCCATGCTTCTGCCCGCTGCTTTTCTTCTCTCCACACAGGCTTTGTCGGCCGAACCGGATGCGGAACGCTTCCAGCTGGAGCGCAGCGGCGATCACTTCATTCGGCTCGACAAGCAGACCGGCGCGATGTCGATCTGCCAGGATCAGGGCGGCAATCTCGTCTGCCGCATGGCGGCCGACGAGCGCACAGCCTATGACGATGAGCTGGACCGGCTTTCCGACCGCGTGACGAAGCTGGAAAAGACAGTCGCCGCAAACAAGGGATCAAGCCTGCCCGACGATGCCGAGATCGACCGCACGCTCGGGATCATGCAGAAATTCATGCGTGGCTTCATGGGCATGGCGAAGGAGTTCCAGAACGAGCAGCCGGACGTCAAGCCGCAGCCGCAGAAGACCTGATGCCGCCACGAAAGCACGGGGATAAAGGATCCTATTCCTATGCCGGTCTTTACTCGCCAAAATGCCTCGGTTAACCTTTTTTAAAGAGCAGAGCGCCGGGCGAGCCGGCGCGGATACCGAGCGGCGATGCTGTCACACGAGCAGATATGGGGTGCGATCGACCGGCTTGCCGAGCGGCATGCCTTGACCCCTTCCGGCCTTGCCCGCCGCGCCGGTCTCGATGCCACCTCCTTCAACAAATCGAAGCGGCTGAGCCAGGACGGACGTCTGCGCTGGCCATCGACGGAATCGATCGCCAAGATTCTCGATGCGACGGGTGCCAGCCTGGAGCAGTTCCTGAGCTTCATCCGGCCCGCCGAGCCACGGGGCGCTACTACTCCGCCAAACGGGATTTTGCCGGCCGGCAACGCCATACCGCTGATCGGCTTTGCCCAAGCGGGCGCAGGCGGCTTCTTCGACGATGGCGGATTTCCAGCCGGTCAGGGCTGGGACATGGTGGAATTTCCCGTCGCTGCCGGGCACAGGACCGGCGCCTATGCGCTTGAGGTGCAGGGCGAAAGCATGTTGCCGCTCTATCGCGACGGGGATATTCTGATCGTCGAGCCAGGTGCTCAGATTAGAAAAAACGACCGTGTCGTCGTGAAGACCCGCGAGGGCGAAGTCATGGCCAAGGTCCTGCTGCGGCAAAGCGCCAAGTCGATTGAGCTTTTGTCGCTCAATCCGGAACACCCCAACCGCAGCTTCGATCTTGCGGATGTGGAATGGATTGCCCGCATCATTTGGGCCAGCCAATAGGAAAGTTTTCTCGTTATGCGTCGTAATATTTGGCTTGCAGGTGTGGCAGGCGTGATCGTCGGTTCTTGGTTGACCCTCGTCGCGATTCAGGTCGGTGAGCGTGGTTTCAGCCTGCCCCACCGCGGCCACAGCGAAACCACGGACGAAAGCAAGCCGGCTACGGCTGCGCCG
Organism: Rhizobium centroccidentale; assembly: GCF_030182565.1. Taxonomy (NCBI): domain Bacteria; kingdom Pseudomonadati; phylum Pseudomonadota; class Alphaproteobacteria; order Hyphomicrobiales; family Rhizobiaceae; genus Rhizobium; species Rhizobium centroccidentale. Next base: position 82,299 of record NZ_JAQJCG010000016.1, read on the forward strand.
AGCGAGACCGCCAAGGCCGACACCACGCCACCAAAGGCTATCGAGGCACCCACGCCTGCCGAAACCACGAAGCAAAGCGACGCAAATTCAGGTCAGGCGCAATCGGAAGGCCAACCAGTAGCGCAGGCCGCCGGCTCGGCCACACAAGCCACGAAGGGTAAGGCGACGATCCTAGCTACAGCGTCCCCTTCGACAAACAGCTCCGACAGCAGCCCCGAACTGTCCGCCGCGGCTATGGCGGCGGCGGCACAGCCGGCGACGCAACAGGACGACAAGGTTCCGACCGACCCTGCCCGTTCGAACGACGTATCGACGAAGCCAGAGGAAACCCAAAAGCTGCCGCCTGCGATAAAGACTGCGAGCGGCAAGAACGCCGCCATGTCCCAGGCCCAGCAACCAAGCGAAACCACGCCGGATACGGCGGCTGCCGCTTCATCGCAGACGGCATCTGACAATCATGCCAAGACCGATCCCGTCCCGGACAACCGGATACCGGCCGACCAGATCGACAGGGAGACGGCGGCGGCCGAACATCGAACCCTGCCGCCGGAGTCGCCGCAGCAAAAGTCTCAGCCGGCGTCTCAGTCCGAACAGGCAGCGCTTGATCCCGCATCCAAGCCACAGGAGCAGACGACGACGATCGAACTCGTCCGCCCTTTCTCGGATCAGGCCGGCATATTGACCATCACCGGTAGGAGCGTGCAACTCACCGGGATCATTCCGACCGATGTCGACCGAATGTGCACCGGCCCGAGCGGGAAGGACTGGCCCTGCGGCCAAGCCGCGCGCACCGCATTCCGCATGTATCTGCGTGGCCGTTCAATCGATTGCGATGTGCCCGATGCCAACTGGAAAGGCACCGTCAAGGGCGCCTGCCGCTATGTCCGGGTCGATCTCAGTTCCTGGCTGGTGCGCTTCGGTTGGGCGGATCCGGAGCCGGGCTCGCCGCTCGCATCGCTCGTTGACGAGGCCAAGCAGAAGAAGCGCGGCATGTATGGCGACGATCCACGCAAGAATGGAAAATCGACGCTCGGACCGGCCTTGCCCAAGGAAGACCCGCTCAATCCGATCTGACGTCTTGCTTCCGCCACTGCAGCCATGCGTCACATATGACGCGCAAAGGCTGCTGTAGCACTTTTAATCCGCCGCATAATTCCTTAAATCGATTCCGATCTAAGGAATTATGCAGTAACTTTTGCCATGAGACGCGCGGCTTTTCAGCTTGCCAAATTCAAAGGACTTCGCCTGTCATGAACAAGCCGCTTTCTGCTCACGAGGCCCTGATCTACGTCATGGTACTGGCCTCGGCCGTCGATCGCACGATGAACGACCGGGAACTCAGCCGCATCGGAGAACTCATTCACGCCCTGCCGGTCTTCAAGGGGTTCGACGACGAGAAGCTGATTTCCGTTTCCCGCGATTGCGCCAAGCTTCTTTCGAACAATGAGGGATTGGATATCGTGCTCGAAACCGTGCGCGACACGCTTCCCGCCCGTCTCTACGACACGGCCTATGCGCTGGCCGTCGAAGTCGCTTCAGCCGACCTGTCGGTCAAGGCCGAGGAATTGCGCCTGCTCAGCCTGCTTCGCGACCGTCTCGGCCTCGACAAACTGACCTGTGCGGCCATCGAGCGCAGCGCGATCGCCCGCTACCGCAAGGCCTGAGGCATTACGCATTCCGGACGGAAAACCGCTGCGCGGTTTCCTGAAATTGCTGAATCAGTAAAGCCCGTAAGGGAAATAGCGCAGATAGATTTCCTGCAGCCTGCCATCGCGCGACAGGGTGGCAAGCGCGTGGTTGATAGCGGCCGTCAGATCGCCATCCTGCTGGCGCAGCATGATGGTCATGCCTTCGCCGAGAAACTGCTGCGACAGATAGGGGCCGTCAAACAGAGCGCAGCATTTTTCCGCCGCCGGCGAAGAGACCCAGAACGAAAGCTGCAGGCCATCGGCAAATGCCGCATCGACCTTGCCGTCCTTGACGGCGGCCAGAAGCCCATCCTTGTCGTCGAACGGTACCGGCTTGATCGCCGGGAAGAAGGCCGCCAGCATCGCTTCGTGCACTGTTCCCTTGACGACGCCGATCGGATGCCCAGAAAGCGAAGCTGTGGTCGTGCCGCCGATCGATGCCTTGAGATTGCGCACGAAACGGGCCGGCAACATCAGGAAGGGTCGCGAAAAGGCGAAGGTCTTGCGCAGTTCGGGCGTGACCGCAACACCGGCGATGACGGCATCGCCTTGCGAGGCGGCCAGCGCGCCCTGCAATTCGCCGAAGGGCAAGGCCTGGATCTGGCATTTGTCCGCTATTGCGAGCTCGTCGCAGATCTTGCGGGCAAGCTCGACATGGAAGCCGGTGAGCTTGCCGTTCTGATCGAGAAAATTGAAGGGCGGAAAATCGATCGACGTCAGGAAGCGCAGTCTGACCAGCGAGGATAGGTCCGGTTTCGGCAGGCGTTCGCGCGCATCGAAGAGGATCGGCAGGTTCTGCGGCTTCGTCTCCTGGGCGGCCAGCGGCAAGGCGCAGGAGGTGACGATCAATACCGCTCGCGCCAGAAGCCGGGCGATTGACATCGTCGACGAAAGGCAAACACGCATGGTCTTGATCCGGCCTCCGGTCGTGGATGCACATTTTTGGTTCACGAATCCGATGTAGCAGAGTCACGCCGCAGGGGGAATATCGCGCGGCGCAATGGCGGCACTCGTGACTGCAGGATGAGTGGCGGAGATCAACCACATCGGCCAGTTGCGCGGTTTTGAACATGTGCAAATTAATGGGGGAATTCCACCCGGCAGTCTCCGCCGTTAGCAGTCGATTAAGCTCTATTGATTGTACTCTCGCCACCGACGACATCGGCTCCAAGCCGATCGCATGACGCAGGTCGTCTGGGCCTTCCTGGCAAGGTATCACGTAGACTCGGCTTCACCCGTGCACATCAGGCAGCCCCCTCCCCCAAAGACGAACGAGCGGGTTCTCGGCCTCATTGTGATAAAGCACGGCATTCGCAGGCGGACCGCCATGTTCAGGAACCTGAAAATCAAAACCAAGATACTTGCCGTGATCCTGTTTCTCGGCATCATTTCCTTTGTCGGTCTGCTGCTGATCGCCAGCGAATTCCACAAGGCGGATCGGGCCTACAGCGACTTCCTCGATCATGAGGCCATCGCGGCGAGCGAAGCTGCGCGCGCGAGTGCTGCCTCTCTCGCCTCCGTGCTGCAAGCAAGCCTGATACTGAATTTCGATCCCGCCAGCGATGCTTTCAAAGCAGTTGCGGCGGGCAGCAGCTATTTCGGCGAAGCCAAGCAAAGACTGGTCCATGCGGAAAATCTCGTTCCCACGGCAAAACAATCGATCGATGAAATTCTTGCTCGTCTCGACGAAGTGCAAGGGCTTACCGACAAGACCATCGACCAGCGCAAGAATGGCGACCTGAAGGGCGCCGAAGCGACCCTGATCCTGGTCAACCAAAAACTGCCCAGCCTCATTGCCAGCATACAGGCCAACGACGAAGCGCTGACAAACCGGATGAATGACGGCGCCGACACCTTGTCGGTTCACCTCAACCGTTCCGTCAACTCCATGCTCTTCGCTCTCGGCGGCCTCGTCGTGCTCGCCATCCTCCTCGGCATGTATGTCGCGCAGATGGGCATCGCCGCGCCGCTGATGCGGCTGCATCAGCGCATGACGACACTCGCGCATGGTGATACGGCAAGCGAGATCGAAGGCCGCGAGCGCCGTGACGAGATCGGACAGATGGCATCCGCCGTCGCGGTATTCCGTGACAATGCCGTCGAGCGATCTCGCCTAGAAACCCAGGCCGAGGCGGATCGCATCCTCAGCGACAGCGAGCGGGCACAGCGCGAAACGAGGCAGGCGGCCGAGGCGGCACAGCTCCAGCAAGCTGTTGAGGCTGTTGGCGACGGCTTGAAGCGCCTTGCGGAAGGCGATCTCGTTACGCAGATCGACGTCCAGTTCGTCGCGCATCTCGACCAGTTGCGGCAGGATTTCAACAACTCGCTTAGCAGGCTCAACGGAGCCATGCAGGCTGTCGGCTCCAATGCCCGCGCCATCAGCGCCGGTGCGGAGGAAATTCGCTCGGCGGCTGACGAGCTTTCCAAACGCACCGAACAGCAGTCGGCTTCCGTCGAGGAAACCGCCGCCGCGCTGGAGCAGATCACCATCACCGTCAAGGACGCCGCCAAGCGCACGCAGGAGGCAAGCCAGCTTGCCGCCCATACACGCAACGACGCGGAGCGCTCCGGCGAGATCGTCCGCAATGCGATCGGCGCCATGCAGCAGATCGAGAAATCGTCAGGGGAGATCAGCAATATCATTGGCGTCATCGACGATATCGCCTTTCAGACCAATCTTCTCGCATTGAATGCCGGTGTCGAAGCCGCCCGCGCCGGCGAGGCAGGCAAGGGCTTTGCCGTCGTTGCCCAGGAAGTACGCGAGCTTGCGCAGCGCTCCGCCGACGCTGCCAAGGAAATCAAGGACCTCATCAGCACTTCCGAAAGGCATGTGCGCACCGGCGTCGGCCTGGTCAGCGAAACCGGCAAGGCGCTCGATGCCATCGTCTCGGGGGTGCAGGAAATCAGCCGGCATGTGCATGCGATCGCCGAGGCTTCCCGCGAGCAGTCGGCTGGCCTGCAGGAGATCAATACGGCCGTCAACACCATGGATCACGGCACGCAGCAGAATGCCGCCATGGTCGAGGAGAGCACGGCGGCGAGCCATAGCCTTGCGACCGAAGCGGCCTCCCTGTCCAATCTTCTTGCTCAGTTTCGCACGGATGGTAGCGATGCCATGCGCATCTCGACGAAACCTGCCGCCAGCTCAGCGCCGAGGCCGGCGCCTCGACCGACAGCCCCGCCGGCTGCAACTCCGCGCATCCGGGCCGTTGATGATGCCAAGGTGCGACCGGCCGCTTCCCCAGCGCGCGCCCTCGGTCAGAAGCTGCTGAGCGCCTTCGGCGCCACACAGACGGCGACAACGAACAAGGATGCGGACTGGACGGAATTCTAAGGTCCGGCCGGCGCGATCGCGGCGCCCCCCTATTTTCTCGGGAGGGCGAACAGCCCGATATTGCCGGACCTGTTGCCTTCGGCTTCTCCGCGCCGTTTCAATAGCCTTGCCGGAGCGCCGACATAGATGCCGTAGGGCTTGGTCCGGCCCTTGACGACGGCATTGGCGCCGATGACGCATCCCTTGGCGACGTGGGCGCCGCCGAGAATCTTGGCGCCTGCTCCGATCCAGACATCGTCTTCGATGACGATGGGCTTCTTCGTCACGCCCTGAAGACGAATTGGGCGCGAAACATCATCAAAATTGTGATCGAAGGAAACGACCATCGCATGCGCGGCGATGCGCACATCATTGCCTATGACAATCCCGCCGCGGCCCAGCAGGATGCTGTAATCGTTGAAGGAGACATGATCGCCGATTTCGATGCTGCCTTCCTGCGCATCGATGACGACACCCTTGCGGAAATGCACTCTTTCCCCGATGCGGACGTCGCCTCGCTTCCAGATGATCCTAGTGCCGAGAGGTACTTTCGTACTACGGGCAATCTTCAGCACACCGCTCCGAAAGAGCGCTCTCAACCTGTAAAACCATGCTATTCCACGCATTCCGACGCTCCTGACAAGGAGCGGCAGTTTTTGCATGTTTGCCTGGCGCCCACCTGAATGATCTACAGATGGCGACGCGGCAGTGCATTCACAAGTGCGGTCCCGTTGCCTGCGCTGTTCAGATGCGCGCGGCAAGGCCTGTGATCAACGCAATCACGCCGAAGCCCGCGGCCCCTGCACAGACGGCAACCCAGCCGCCGAAGTCCCATGCCGTGCCAGCAAGCGCCGATCCGAGAGCGCCGCCGAGGAAGAAGATGCCGACGAACAGACCATTGATGCGCCCGCGCGCCTCAGGCTTCAGGAGATTGACGGCGCGACGACCCAGGGTCTGATCGCCGGTGACGCCGACATCGAGCAAGACCGCGCTGACGCCCAGAAGGATCAATAACGCCACCGAGTCGCCCGATCGTATTCCACCCACCCAGGCGGCCAGCGCCATGGCGGCGAGGACAATCAGATGCGAGGCCAATGTCGCCGTCCGCGTCCAGCCCCTGTCGCCCATACGGCCGAAGACAGAAGTCGCCGCAGCGCCGCCGGCACCCACAAGGGCAAACAGGGCGATGCCGGATTGGCCGAGCGAGAATGGCGGCTGCGCCAGACGCAGGGCGACGGAAGTCCAGAACAGGCTGAAGCTCGCCATCATCAAGGCTGCTGTGAAGGCACGCAGCCGCAGCACCGGTTCCTCCCGCAGGAGCCCGAAGAGCGAACCGATCAAGGCCCCATAGCTCGCGCTGACCAGAGGGCGCCGCTCAGGCAGGCGCAGGACGAGCACAGCGGCGAGCAGCGCAAGCGTCGCGGCACTCAAGGCATAGAAGCTTCTCCAGCCCCAGAAATCGGCAATCAGGCTCGCCAGCGGGCGCGAGACAAGAATGCCGACCATCGCGCCGCTCATGATATTACCGATCACCTGACCACGATGCTCGGGCGGCGCCATCGCTGCCGCGATCGGCACGAGGATCTGAATGGCAGAACAGGCCGCTCCCAGCAGGAATAGGAAGATCAGCAGGCTCCAGCCCGTCGGCGCGAAGGCGGCGGCAATAGCCATGACCAGAGCCGACAGAAGCATGCGCAGCACGAGCTGCCGGTTTTCCATGAGATCCGCCAGCGGCACCAGGAAAAACAGGCCGGCGGCATAGCCGAGCAGCGAGGCCATGGCCACCAGGCCGGCACCGCTCTCGGAAAAGCCGAGCGACGGGCCGATGATGCCGACCAGCGTCTGCGGCGCAAAGAGATTGATGACGATGACGCCGGTGGCGACGGCAAAAAGTAATGTCGAGGGTGCGGCGACAGCCTCGGATACGTCGTCCTCCCCCTCGCTCATCATACGTTCGGGATTTTGAGACATAGGCTCTCCAATAATTTTGATAATATTGATAGTCATCTTTATCCCTTTGCTGCATAATGCGGCAATTGAAATGAAATAATAATGTTTATGCGAGTTCATCATGAACATTCATGATCTGGAAGCTTTCGTCGCCGTGGTGGAGACGGGTTCGATCGTCGCCGCCTCGGCGCGCATCAATCTGACGCAGCCGGGCATCACCCGGCGCATCCAGAACCTGGAAGACAGTCTCGGCATTGCGCTGCTCGACCGGCAGTCGAAACCCCTCAAGCCGACGGCTGCGGGCCGCGAAGCCTATGAGCATGGGCGCCGTGTGCTGCGCTCGCTCGACGATCTCAAGGCCGGCGTTTCGCCCGGGGGCGCGATCGGCGGCGAATTCCGTCTGGGGATCATGCCGTATCTTTCCGAAGCGGCCTTATCCGCCCCGCTCGACGCATTGCGCAGCCAGTTTCCGCAATTGACGCTGCGCATCGTCACCGGCTGGTCGCCACAGCTGATCGAGCAGGTCGCTCACAGTCAGCTCGATGCAGCAACCGTCTGCCTGGCGGAGGGGTTGCAGCCGCCGGATAATGTCATCGGCGAAATGCTCGGAATCCATGCCGTCATTCTCGTTGCGGCGCCGTCGCTCGGCGTTCCCGCGGAGCCGAGCCTTGAAGATCTCTCCCGTTTTCCCTGGATCATGAACCAGAGCGGCTGCGGCTTTCGGGCCTTCATTCATCACCGCTTCGAAGCCGAGCGCCTGCCCTTCGATGTCGCCGTCGAGGCGATGAGCGCCGACCTGCGCATGTCGCTGGTCGCGCGCGGGCTCGGCATCGGCGTCTTGACGCCAGCGGCACTGGCGGACAGCCGCTGGCGCGATTTGGTCGAAGTGGTCGAGGCGCCGGATTTCAGCCCGAAAGTCGTCAACTGGCTGGTGCATCGCCCGCCGGCGGGGCGGCTGGCGCGGCCGATTGCAATCTTTGGAGATGCGCTAAAGGAAACGCTGAAAACAAGAGGCCGCTTTTGACCTTGATCCCCGCACGCTATTTCGATCAGCTTCAGCTAAAAGTTGTCAGCTGCAAGGTGCTACTCATCAATGTGGCTGCTGCACATTAAAGCGCGCTCTCTACTAGCTGAATAAATTCAGTGGCGTTGCGAAAGTAATTTCTGAAGGTACTTTTCAGGCTTTCGCCTTCGCTACCGCCAACAAGTACGACATCCCACGTGGGCTGCTCGCGTTCTATTTTTAGCAGCTCGTGCCAGGCACTCCGATAAGACCGGTGCCTTTCAACTCGAAGATCACTGCCGTTTTCAGGCACAACCAACAAAATAAAGCCTTTCAAGTCGTGATCGGCCCCCTGCTGGCCTGCCTCTCCCAGCGTTCGGAAAATGTGACTCCTTCCCTCAAGGAATGACCACTCTTCCACAAGCTCGCGATGACTCATATCAGGCAGGCAAGAGACAGAGTTCTCATACTTGCGTGCAAGAAGTTCGCTACAAATTTGGAAAAAGCGAGTGTGGTCTTTCTCGCCCTGACTGAACTTAACACGATTGGCTGTGAGCACATCCGAAAGTTCAACTGCTGTTGCCCAAGCGTGCTGAACTATCGTTCGATATTGCAGTTCGATAAGGAGACCGTTCCATTGAGCCCCGGCCAGGGTTCCTGCTTTATATTTGTATACGTCATGGATACCGCGATAACCACTCTCTTTTGGTGCGGCAATATAATCGTATTTGGGAACAGCGTTAATCATCTCATGTTTTGCGCGGCTAAGGTGAAACGATGCTCGAAATTCGTTTAATGAAGGTATGTCGCTGAAAACCAAGCGCATACCAGCTATATCGTGCATTGAAGACAAATCTAACGCGCGTCCTTGGCGCAGCTTGTCGATAATTGTGTTAGCGCGCTTAAGGCGCTGACCTACTTGTATATTTGTTCCGCGCGTCCTTTGTCGAAGATTAGCTTGGAAAGTGTTGATGATATATCCATGAGCAGCGCGCCATCGATTAAGAATGTTCAGATCTCCGTCTGCATCTTCACCATGCCGAATGCGCTCTCCCGCTTTCTTAACCGCTTTTTTGCTATCTGATGGCGCAATCCAGCCCATAACATCACCAAGTTGAAGCCATGATCTTTCGTACACTGCCCCTTCAGATGTAACAATTAAATTCGGGACTTTATTCCAGCGCGTTAACCTACGCTACGTTCTACCGCGTTATCTGCAAGCAGGACGAATTCAATGAATGAGCGGGTCGCTGTAAAATGGCCTGTAAAACCACCATTGTTTTACGGCCTCAAATTGTTCATAAATATTTGAAAAGGTTGCTGGAGCGGGTGAAGGGAATCGAACCCTCGTATTCAGCTTGGGAAGCTGCTGCTCTACCATTGAGCTACACCCGCCTGACACTGTGAGATGTCCAACAGTTGGCGGCCTCTGTCAAGGCCGGTTGGTGGACGCCTAGAGCCGGAAGTGCTTCGAGAGCTTCAGGCCCTGTGCCTGATAGTTCGAGCCGAGGCCGGAGCCGTAGAGGCTGCTCGGCTGTTCCAGCATATGTTCGTAGATCAGGCGGCCGACGATCTGGCCGTCTTCCAGGATGAAGGGCACTTCGTGGCTGCGCACTTCCAGCACGGCGCGGCTGCCGCGGCCACCCGCCGGTGCATGGCCGAAGCCGGGATCGAAGAAACCGGCGTAGTGGACGCGGAATTCGCCGACCAGCGGATCGAAAGGCGTCATTTCGGCGGCAAAATGCGGCGGCACATGCACCGCTTCGCGCGAAACGAGGATATAAAACTCATCCGGATCGAGGATCAGCTCGGTGCGGCCGCGGCTATAAAGCGGCTCCCAGAAATCGAAAATATCGTGCTGGGCCTTCTTGTCGACATCGACAACGGCGGTGTGGTGCTTGCCGCGATAGCCGATCAGCCCTTCCTTGTCGCCGGCAAGATCGATCGACAGCGCGATGCCGCCGCCGGTGATATTCGGCTTCTTACTGGCGACAAGAGTCTCGCTCTCGTGCAGCGCCAGCAATTCCGGTTCGGTGAGCAAGGCCTGGCCGACGCGGAAGCGGATCTGCGACAGGCGCGAGCCGCGGCGCACGACGATCGGGAAGGTGCGCGGGCTGATTTCAAGATAGAGCGGGCCGGAATAGCCGGCCGGGATCTTGTCGAACTCCTGCGCCCGGTCGGTGATGACACGGGTGAAGATGTCGAGCCGGCCGGTCGAGCTCTTCGGATTGGCCGATGCGGACATATCTTCCGGCAAGTCGAGGCGCTCCATCAACGGTACGATATAGACGCAGCCCGTTTCCAGCACCGCACCTTCGGAGAGATCGACCACATGCAGCTTCAGCCGGTCGAGTTTGTCGGCGACCAGATGCGACGGGCCGGGCATGAAGCTGGCACGAACACGGAAGGCATGCGAGCCGAGCCTGAGGTCAAGGCTTGCCGGCTGGATCTGATCGACGTCCAGTTCTCTCTCGCTCGTCAGCCGCCCCGTTTCAAACAGTGCTGCGATGGCCCGGTCGGCCAGAATTCCAGTATTGCGAGCCATCATGCTTCTTTCATAATTTGCCGCAGACAAAACCAAACTCAGGGAATTGACGCAAGCCGTCAACGGCAGTATTGCAACTTATCCCGTGGTGATTTGGCCGGTCGGCTTGCAGCCACGTTAAACAAATGGCTAAAAAGACCGGGGTTGAACCGGTCTGCTTTTGCGACCGGTTTTTTTGTTTTGAAAGTGGTGATGGCATGAGCAAGACTTGGCGCCCCGCAACCCAGCTCGTACACAACGGAACGCTCCGTTCGCAATTCGGCGAGACCTCCGAAGCAATCTATCTGACCCAGGGCTTCGTTTACGACACATCGGAAGCGGCGGAAGCACGCTTCAAGGGTGAAACGGATGGGTTCATCTACGCCCGCTACGGCAGCCCGACCAACGACATGTTCGAGAAGCGCATGTGCGCTCTGGAAGGCGCCGAAGATGCTCGCGCCACGGCGTCCGGCATGGCCGCCGTTTCCGCAGCCATCCTCTGCCAGCTGAAGGCCGGCGATCATATCGTTGCCGCCCGCGCGCTCTTCGGCTCCTGCCGTTGGGTGGTCGAGACGCTCGCGCCGAAATATGGCATCGAATGCACGCTGGTCGACGGCCGCTTCACTGAAAACTGGGAAAAGGCCATCCGCCCGAACACCAAGGTCTTCTTCCTCGAAAGCCCGACCAACCCGACGCTGGAAGTGGTCGATATTGCCGCTGTCGCCAAGCTCGCCAACCAGATCGGCGCCAAGGTCGTGGTAGACAACGTCTTTGCAACGCCGCTCTTCCAGAAGCCGCTGGAACTCGGCGCGCATATCGTCGTCTATTCCGCCACCAAGCATATCGACGGCCAGGGCCGTTCGCTCGGCGGCGTCATCCTTTCCGATAAGCAGTGGATCGACGAGAACCTGCAGGACTATTTCCGCCACACCGGCCCAGCCATGTCGCCCTTTACCGCCTGGACGCTGCTGAAGGGCATCGAGACGCTGCCGCTGCGCGTCGCGCAGCAGACGGCGAATGCCTCCAAGGTTGCCGATTTCCTCGCCGAGCAGACCAACAAGGTCGCCCGCGTGATCTATCCCGGCCGCAAGGACCACCCGCAGGCCGATATCATCGCCAAGCAGATGAGCGGCGGCTCGACGCTGGTCGCCTTCGAGCTCAAGGGCGGCAAGGAAGCGGCCTTCAAGCTGCAGAACGCGCTTGAAATCGTGAAGATCTCCAACAACCTCGGCGACTCGAAGAGCCTGATCACCCATCCGGCCACCACGACGCACAAGAACCTCACCGACGAGGCCCGCGCCGAGCTTGGGATTTCGCCGGGCACCGTGCGCTTCTCCGCCGGCATCGAGGACGGCGCCGATCTGATCGAAGATTTCGCCCGCGCGCTCGAGCAGGTTTCCGCCTGATATTGATCGAGCCGCCCGGAGAAAATCCGGGCGGCTCGACCTGCCTCATCGGGCAATCTCGCGGGAAATGGGCAGCTCGTCAGCTGGCAGCCTTGAACTCGACCAGGCCGTTGTTCAGGAAGACCATCTTGTCGAACAGCGTCAGATCCAGCGGATTCGGCAGGCGAATATCCGAGAGATCGGGCACTGGTTTCAGCGCCGGATCGTAGGAGCGGTCGATCTGCGAGACGAAGACGACGATTACGCCTCTGTCGCGCGCAAAGACCTTCAACGCCCGAACCTGGATCATCACATCGGGTTTTTCCCGCTTCTGATCCAGCAGCTGCAGATAATCGACCACTGCCAATGTACCGGGCGCCGCCGCAGTCAGCCTTTCGACGATATAGTCGGCGCTGATGGCATCCGAATTGTCGAATTCGAATAGATCAGCAAATTCCGCATGATCGGCACCGATCACCGGGAAACGCTCCAGAACGACCTTTTCCGTGTCCTCCAGCGTGAAGAAGACACCGCGATTGCCAGCCTTCATGGCTTCGACGGCGAGCCGCAAGCTCATCAGGGTCTTGCCGTGACCGCGCCGCGCGCCGATCAGCACCAGATCGCCCGGGCTTAAACGCGAATACAGCTCGCCGACTGGCACGGCTGAGCTCGTTTTGCTTGCAAGCAAGCTCCAGCCTTCAAAACCTTCGCCAGCCGCGACGCGATCCAGCGCGGCGTGCAAAGGGATATTCTGCTGGCGGGACAGGAGCCTTGCCTTGCGCTTCAAATGATAAACAGGGGCGGAAAGCCTCATCTAAACCTCCTATTGCGAGCAATGACCGCAACCCCTCCTTATGCCAGGCGCTCAAACAGTCGGTTTGGATATCGACGGCCCCGCATGAAATATACTTTCCCGAATGGAGGGGGGAGGCACGGGCCATGCCAGAATCAGATCATAGCCGAAATCCTCCCGAGAGGGAATCCGGCGCAAGTTCCCTCCGAGGAACATAAAGGAGGGACACGGGGTTTATATGGCCGGGAGGTTTTAATAATTGGCGATCAGATGTGACGCCCGATCCCTGAAGTGCACCAGCAATGGCGGCAAGCGTATCCGCACCCCACAAGCTCTGCCTGCGACAATATGGTAGACAAGACTAAATGACGGGCGAAACGAGATACTTTGAGAAGAAAGGACTAACCTTCTTCATTGGCCGTAATAGCTGGATTTCAGAGCGATCCGTCTCCCCGAGCGAGATTTCATCACGCCGTTCCTTGACGGAATGGATTGGTTATAGGATACCGCTAGATATCCTGCGCTTTGCGGGAGCAGTGGAAAGCGGATAATATGCCGCAGACTTGAAAATGCTGAAACGACAATGGGCTTCGAGGAGCCTCCGGCGCTTCAGAGCAGTGGCAAGGTATCAGGCATGTATCGCGCCCTAACACGCGACATCGAAGTGGTTGTAGAGCCGTTTTATCTGGAGGAGCAATCCGATCCGGACGATGATCGCTATGTATGGGGGTATCGCATCGTCATTTCCAACCACTCGGAGCGGGCCGTGAAACTGGTGACGCGCTACTGGCACATCACCGATATGAACGGCATAGTGGATGAGGTGACGGGGCCAGGCGTCGTCGGCGAGCAGCCGCATCTGAAACCCGGCGATACCTATGAATATTCCTCCGGCTGCCCGCTGGACACGCCCTCAGGTATGATGTTCGGCCATTACCAGATGGAAACGGACGACGGGGAGCTCTTCCATGTCAAGATCCCCGCCTTCTCGCTGGATACGCCGAACCTGCTGCGCACGCTGAACTGAGCGGCATTACGCCGCTTCTATCTCCGACACTTCGAAGCGATAGGTGGTCGAGCAGAACTCGCAGGTCACGGCGATCTCGCCATTCTCCTGGCTGGCCTCGATCTCTTCGGCCGTGAAGCCCTTCAACACACCCTTCAGCTTGTCGCGCGAGCACGAACAGCGGTCATAGACCGCCTTCGGTTCGTAGACGCGTACGCCACGCTCGTGGAAGAGGCGATAGAGAAGCCGCTCGGTGCCGACTTGCGGATCCGTCAGCTCATCTGCATCGATGGTTTCCACCAGACTGCGCGCTTCCGCCCAGGCATCGTCTTCGGCATGATCGCGCACGCCGGTATCGCCGTCGCCGCCATGCAGGTCGGGCTGGCGCATGCGCTCGGGCGCCTCCGGCAGGAACTGCGCGATCAGGCCGCCGGCACGCCAGCGGTGACGCGGCTTGCCATTCTCGTCGCGATCGAAGAGCTCTGCAGCACCGAGGCGCACGCGCGTCGGGATCTGTTCCGACTGGCGGAAATAGGTGCCGGCGATCTCTTCGAGCGAGGCGCCGTCAAGCGCGACGATGCCTTGATAGGGCTGCGTGAAACGGCCCTGATCGATGGTGAAGGCGAGGACGCCCTTGCCGAGCAGTTGTTCCGGCTCGGTCCTGCCTTCGGCGACTGCCTTTGCCAGCGCTTCTTCGTCGAAACGGGCATAGGCGCGAACATTTTCCGGCGTCGAGAAATCGGCAACCAGAAGGTCGACGGGACCGTCGCCCTTGGTCTGCACCGTGAACTTGCCTTCGAACTTCAGTGATGTGCCGAGCAGGACGGTCAGGACGATGGCCTCGGCCAGAAGGCGTGCAACCGGCATCGGATAGTCGTGCCGGGCGAGGATCGCGTCCAGCAGCGGACCAAGCTGTACGGCACGGCCGCGCACGTCGAGACCTTCCACCTGGAAGGGAACGACATGATCGTCACCGGCGAAATCGAACTGACCCAGCGTTGCGGCATTTTCGGCCATTGCTTTACTCCTGGAGCATGACGCCGAAAAGTGAGAGCGGTTTTCGGGCGCCGTCATGCTCTATTTCTTTGATTCTAGACCGGATTCAGGCCTTAGGTCGCTTCGACCTAAGGCCATCCGGCTCTAGGGCCCGCGCCTCAAGACGCGGTTTGATATCTTCAGATCGCGCCCAGGCACCAAGCAAGAATCGACTTCTGCGCATGAAGGCGGTTTTCCGCCTCATCGAAGACAACGGATTGCGGACCGTCGATCACCTCATCCGTCACCTCCTCCCCGCGATGGGCGGGCAGGCAATGCATGAACAAAGCGTCTTTGCCGGCCTGTGCCATCAAAGCCTTGTTGACCTGATAGGGCTGGAAGACGTTGTGACCGCGTGCCCGGTGCTCCTGATTCATGGAAACCCAGGTATCGGTTACCACGCAATCGGCGCCGGCGACCGCACGGTCTGCATCATGCGAGAGCATGATTTCGGCGCCCTCGTTGCGGGCCCAGTTCAGATAGTGATCCTTCGGCTCAGAACCAAGGGGTACCGCCATATTCATGCGATAGCCGAAGCGCGCGGCCCCTTCGATCAGCGAATGCAGCACGTTGTTGCCGTCGCCCGTCCAGGCGAGCGTCTTGCCCTTGATCGGGCCGCGATGCTCCTCGAACGTCATGATATCCGCCATGATCTGGCAGGGATGCGTATCGTCGGTCAGCGCATTGATGACCGGAACGGTCGCATGTTCGGCCAGCTCCAGCAGGCGCGAATGATCGGTCGTGCGGATCATGATCGCATCGACGTAGCGCGACAGCACCTTGGCCGTATCGCCGATCGTCTCGGCGCGGCCAAGCTGCATCTCCGTGCCCGAGAGGAACAGCGTCTCGCCGCCCAGCTGGCGCATGCCGACATCGAAGGAAACACGGGTTCGGGTGGACGGCTTCTCGAAGATCATCGCCAGCATCTTGCCGGCCAGCGGCTTGTCGGCCGTGCCGGCCTTCTGCGCGTTCTTTCGCACGATCGCGTCGTCGATGATATTGCGCAGATCGGCAGCCGGAACGGCAGAGAGGTCGAGAAAGTGTTTCGGAGAAGCCATGTCCTTACCTGTACTCCAGAAAAAACAATAACGCCCGCGTGGGGCAGGAACGCCCCATCCACGGGCGTTGAATTCAAGCGGATTTCTTGGTGCGGGCAGCGCGCGCACGCTCGGCGGCGCGCTCCAGGCGGGCGAGACCTTCGCGTGCTTCTTCGGCAGTGACGACCAGCGGCGGCAGCAGACGGATAACGTTATCGCCGGCCGGCACACCCAGCAGATGCTCGGCGCGGATCGCCTGCAGCAGCTCCGCCTGCGGGATGGCCGCCTTGACGCCGAGCATCAAGCCTTCGCCGCGAACGTCCTCGATGATGTCAGGAAAGCGATCCTTGAGCGAGGCGAGCCCCTGGCGGAACACCAGCGAGACATCGCGCACATGCTGCAGGAAGCCTTCGGCAAGCACGATGTCGAGAACGGCATTGCCGACCGCCATGGCAAGCGGATTGCCGCCATAGGTCGAGCCGTGTGTGCCGGCTTTCATGCCGGAAGCGGCTTCCGCCGTCGCGAGGCACGCACCGAGCGGGAAACCGCCGCCGATGCCCTTGGCGACCGCCATGATATCGGGCTTGATGCCGGCCCATTCGTAGGCAAAGAGCTTGCCCGTGCGGCCGACGCCACACTGTACTTCGTCGAGGATCAGCAGCAGGCCGTGCTCGTCGCAGATCTCACGCAGCCCGCGCAGGAATTCGTTGGTGGCGGGGCGGATGCCGCCCTCGCCCTGAACCGGCTCGATCAGGATCGCAGCCGTCGCGTCGGTGATGGCAGCACGCACGGCATCGAGATCACCGAACTCCACCTGATCGAAACCCGGTGCTTTAGGCCCAAAGCCCTCGATATACTTCTCCTGGCCACCGGCGGCGATCGTTGCGATGGTGCGGCCGTGGAAGGCGCCCTCGAAGGTGATGATGTGGAACTTCTCGGGATGCCCCTTGGCGAACTGATAGCGCCGCGCAGTCTTGATGGCGCACTCCAGCGCCTCCGCGCCCGAATTGGTGAAGAACACCTTGTCGGCGAAGGTCACTTCCGTCAGCCGCTTCGACAGCTTCTCCTGACCGGGCACCTCATAGAGGTTGGACAGGTGCCAGACCTTGTCGGCCTGGGCCTTCAATTCGGCAACGAGGTGCGGATGGGCGTGACCGAGCGAGTTGACCGCGACGCCGGCTGCGAAATCGAGGTAGCGTTCGCCATTTTCGGTGACCAGCCAGACGCCCTCGCCTCGCTCGAACCGTAGCGGAGCGCGCATGTAGGTGTCATAAAGCGGCGTGGTCTCGGCCATGGCCATATCTCCTGATCACAACTCTAAGGACCGATCGCTTCCATTTGATGAAACGGGTCCGAAAAAATCAAAAATGCCGCCTTGCGGCGGCCTGGGCACTATTGATGTTTTGCACCGCGATGTCAACAAAACTGGCGTTTTAGCAGGTGCGAGATAACGCTTGCGGGCAAAAGAGATAGGTTCGGCGGCGCCTATTGCAGAAATGCCACGCCTGGGCAGCAAGTTGGGGAAAACCTCGAAATCGATTCCTCAAGATTCTCGCGACTCTTGTCACGGAGTCAGCCTCACACTAGGTTAAAAAGCAATTGCTAGACTGCATGCGGCGGAACTAGTCACCACAATTTTAGAGCGTTTCGCGCCTCGTTCCCATGCGAGGCAATGGTGAGGGATTCTGCCATCGGAAACGCGACAGCGGAGACAGGGCATGAATTGGACAGACGAACGCGTCGAGAAGCTGAAAAAGCTATGGTCCGAAGGGTTGAGCGCCAGCCAGATCGCTGCGCAGCTCGGTGGCGTGAGCCGTAATGCCGTCATCGGCAAGGTGCACCGCCTGAACCTTCCCGGCCGAGCGAAGGCGGGCGGCACGGCAACCGCAGCGCGCACGCCGAAGCGCAGCGCAGCTGCACCCCGCGCCGCGACCTACGGATCGCGCGTTGCTACCCGCACGGTCGTCGCCCGCCAGCAGGGCGCAACCATGCTGAAGGAAGAGATCGAGATCGATTCCGTCAATGAAATCCAGTATCGGCCGGCATCGAACGTCGTCGTTCCGATCTCCCGCCGCCTCGGCCTGACGGAATTGACTGAGCGCACCTGCAAGTGGCCGGTCGGCGACCCGCTGAAGGACGACTTCCACTTCTGCGGCAATGACAGCCCGGATTCCTCGCCCTACTGCACCTATCATCAGCGCATGGCATACCAGCCGGTGCATGACCGCCGTCGTAACAACGGCTGAAAGTCACAGCAAGACAATGAGAAACGGGCCCTCGAGGCCCGTTTTTCTATTTCCGCCGCTATTTAAAGCACGTCACGATCTTTCAGATTCGCTTCCTATGCTTTAGGTTTTCCGTCTGGCGCATGTCGTTCTCGCAAAACCGCTACGCACTTTTGCGCGACATGCTTTAGTGATACCCGAGCGGCAAGCCGCTCAGGCTTCCATGGAATAGCCCGCGCCGCGAACGGTGCGGATGACATCCTGCATATTGGAGAAATTGAGCGCCTTGCGCAGGCGGCCGACATGGACGTCGACCGTGCGTTCGTCGACGTAGATATCGTGACCCCATACACCGTCGAGCAGCTGCGAACGCGAGAAGACGCGGCCCGGCGAGGACATCAGGAACTCCAGTAGGCGGAATTCCGTCGGCCCCAGTCGCACTTCGCGGCTCTTTCGATGGACGCGATGGGTTTCGCGATCCAGCTCGATATCGCCGCAGCGCAGCACCGTGGAGAGAACCTCCGGGCGGGCACGCCGCAGCATCGCCTTGACACGGGCCATCAGCTCCGGCGTCGAGAACGGCTTGACGACATAATCGTCCGCGCCGGTCGAAAGCCCGCGCACGCGCTCGCTTTCCTCGCCGCGGGCCGTCAGCATGATAATGGGCAGGCGCTCCGTCTCCGGCCGCATACGCAGCCGGCGGCAGAGCTCGATGCCCGATACGCCGGGGAGCATCCAGTCGAGGATCAGGAGATCGGGGATGCGCTCCTGGAGACGCAGCTCGGCCTCATCGCCTCTGAGGATCGTATCGACCTCGAAGCCTTCGGCCTCAAGATTGTAGCGCAGCAGAACGCTAAGCGCTTCCTCGTCTTCTACAACAGCAACTCTCGGAACCATGCGCCTATGGTCTCCTTTCTTCTCTTCCAGATTATTCCGTCACTGCGCCGACGGTATTGGCGGTATCATCCTTCGGGCGCTCGCCTTCCGGCTGCGCGCCCGTCGCCATGTAATAGATCGTCTCGGCGATGTTGGTGGCATGGTCGCCGATGCGCTCGATGTTCTTGGCGCAGAAAAGAAGATGCGTGCAGGTGGTGATGTTGCGCGGATCTTCCATCATGTAGGTCAGCATCTCGCGAAAGAGCGAGGTGTACATGGCGTCGATTTCTTCGTCGCGTTCGCGGATCGACACGGCCTTGTCGGGCGAGCGGGTCGCGTAGACATCCAGAACTTCCTTGAGCTGGCTCAGCGCCAGTTCGGAGAGATGCTCGATGCCGCGGGCGAGACGGCGCGGGACACCGGTGCCCTGCACGGCGATGACGCGCTTTGCGGTGTTCTTGCCGAGATCGCCGACGCGCTCCAGATCGGAGGCGATGCGGATCGAGCCCATGATTTCGCGCAGGTCGGCCGCCATCGGCTGACGGCGGGCGATGGTGACGATCGCCTTGTCGCCGACTTCGCGCTCGGCATGGTCAAGAACAACGTCGTCGGAGATGACCTTCTGGGCCAGGGCAGCGTCGCTGTTGACCAGCGCGCGTACGCTGTCGCTAACCAT
Organism: Rhizobium centroccidentale; assembly: GCF_030182565.1. NCBI lineage: Bacteria > Pseudomonadati > Pseudomonadota > Alphaproteobacteria > Hyphomicrobiales > Rhizobiaceae > Rhizobium > Rhizobium centroccidentale. Next base: position 101,810 of record NZ_JAQJCG010000016.1, read on the forward strand.
CTGCTCTGCCAGGCCGCCCATTTCAGCAATGCGGCGCGTCAGGAACTTCAGGTCTTCGTCATAGGCAGAGAGAATGTGAGTGGAGACCATTTTTCTATCCTCAAGGTGAACTGTGTGAAATGAGCCGCGCGCCTGACATCATCAACCAAAACGGCCCATGATGTAATCCTGCGTGCGGAAATCGTCGGGATTGGTGAACATCTTATCGGTGTCGTTCTCCTCGACCAGGTGGCCGAGATGGAACATTGCGGTACGCTGCGAGACGCGGGCTGCCTGCTGCATGGAATGCGTCACGATGACGATGGTGAAATTCTCCCGAAGCTCGTGGATGAGATCCTCGACCTTGGCGGTTGCGATCGGATCGAGCGCCGAGCACGGCTCGTCCATCAGGATGACCTCCGGGCTGACCGCGACGGCGCGGGCGATGCACAGACGCTGCTGCTGACCGCCCGACAGGCTCGTGCCGGCGTCATGGAGCCGATCCTTCACCTCACCCCAGAGACCGGCCTTCTGAAGACTGCTCTCGACGATATGCTCGAGATCGGCCTTTGAGCGATGCAGACCGTGGATGCGGGGACCGTAGGCGACGTTCTCATAGATGGACTTCGGAAACGGGTTGGGCTTCTGGAAGACCATGCCGACGCGGGCGCGCAACTCCACCACGTCGATGCTGTCGTCGTAGACATCCTGATCGTCGAGCGTGATCTTGCCGGTGACGCGGCAGGTCTCGATCGTATCGTTCATGCGGTTGAGGCAGCGCAGGAAGGTGGACTTGCCGCAACCGGAAGGGCCGATGAGAGCCGTGACCGTATTGGCGCGGATCTTCAGATTGACGTCGAAGAGCGCCCGCTTGTGGCCGTAATAGACCGAAACATCCTGGCCGATCATCTTGTAGGGGATCGTCGTCATCTTCTTGGCCAAGGCTCTTTCGCTGGCGGCTTCCGTCATCATGTTCATTTCGTGCGCCCTCCCTTACCAGCGACGCTCGAAGCGGCGGCGCAGCAGGATGGCGCCGATGTTCATCGCGACGAGGAAGAAGAGAAGCACAATGATGGCGCCGGATGTCCTTTCGACGAACGCCCGCTCGGCTTCGCTCGCCCACATGTAGATCTGCACCGGCAGCGCCGTCGAAGGATCGAGCGGCGATGCCGGATAGTTGGCAACGAAGGCGACCATGCCGATCAGAAGCAATGGCGCGGTCTCGCCAAGCGCATGGGCAAGCCCCAGGATCGTGCCTGTCAGAATGCCGGGCATCGCAAGCGGCAACACATGATGGAAGACCATCTGCATGCGCGATGCACCAAGCCCGAGCGCCGCGCTGCGGATCGACGGCGGCACGGCCCGCAGCGCCGAGCGTGTGGCGATAATGATCATCGGCAGCGTCATCAGGCTCAGCACGAGACCGCCGACCAGCGAGGCCGAGCGCGGCAGACCCATCATGTTGATGAAGACCGAGAGGCCCAGCAGGCCATAGACGATCGAAGGGACGGCGGCGAGATTGTTGATATTGACCTCGATCAGATCCGTCAACCGGTTCTTCGGCGCGAACTCCTCCAGATAGATCGAGGCGGCAACGCCGACCGGCAAGGCAAGCACGAGAACGGTCAGCATCAGGTAGAACGAGCCGATCAGAGCGACGCCGAGTCCGGCGGCTTCGGGCCGGCTCGAATTGCCCCACAGGAAGAGACCGCTGTTGAAGGCCTTGTAAAGCGCACCGCTTTCGCTGAGTTGCTTCATCCAGGCGACCTGGCGGTCGGATATCTTGCGATCCTTCTCATCGACTGTCAGATCGATTTGGCCCTTGTTGGCGGAATCGATATTGGCGCTGGCGAGGAACGTGACCTTCTGCGTCGCCCCTATGATCGAAGGATTGGCGACGACCTTGTCACGCAGTGCGATCCTGGCGCCGTCCGACACCATCGCCGTCGCCTCGCGAACGAGCGCGCGATTGGCCGGATCGATGCCAAGCGCCTTTACAAGCGCATCGCGCACGAGAACCGGATAGTTGGCTGCGATCAGCACCTTCGGATCGCCGGAGCGCTTGGCTGCGGGGTCGATCACCTTCTCGGTGAATTCGATAGGCAGGGTGATCGAGGTCTGAACGAAGGCGGTATAGCCAGTGCGGACCACGGTCGAGACCAGGATGATCAGGAAGATGAGACCGAAGATGACGGCGGTAATCCCATAGGCGCGGAAGCGGCGTTCGGCGGCATAGCGTTTTTTGATACCGATATCGCGGCGCACGGGCACACCCGGCGTCAACCCGCGCGGCATGTTGAGCTGAGAGGAGGATACGACGCCGCTCATTCGTATTGCTCCCTGTATCGACGGACGATGTAGAGCGCGTAGACGTTGAGGCAGAGTGTCAGGCAGAACAGCGTGATGCCGAGAGCGAAGGCGACGAGCGTCTGCGGCGAGGTGAACTCCAGATCGCCGGTCAGCTGGTTGACGATCTTCACCGTGACGGTCGTCATCGGCTCGAAGGGATCGAACTGCATGCGCGCGGCAACGCCTGCTGCCAGCACCACGATCATGGTTTCACCGATCGCCCGCGACGCAGTCATCAGCAGCGCGCCGACGATGCCGGGAAGAGCGGCCGGCAGGAGCACGCGCTTGACCGTTTCCGACCGCGTGGCGCCAAGCCCGAGCGAACCGTCGCGCAGCGAACGCGGCACCGCCATGATGATGTCGTCCGACAGCGACGAAACGTAAGGGATGAGCATCACGCCCATGACAAAGCCGGCGGTCAAAACGCTCTGCGCCTCGATGAAGCTTCTGTAGTTTCCGGTCATCAGCCCGTCGATCTCGGCGGAGATATCGCGCAGGAAGGGGCCGACTGTGACAAGGGCGAAGAAGCCGTAGACGATCGTGGGAATGCCGGCCAAAACCTCCAGCATCGGCTTGGCGATGGAGCGGACGCGAGCCGAGGCATATTCGGCCATGTAGATCGCAGCAAACAGACCGATGGGCACGGCGAAGAGCATGGCCACGAGCCCGATATAAATCGTGCCCGCCAGCAATGGGATCAGGCCGAAGGTGCCTGAGGTCTGAGCGCCGGCGCTGGTGAAGCGCGGGTCCCAGACGGTTCCGAAGAAGAACTCGCTCGCTGGCACCATGCCGAAGAAGCGTGCGGCTTCCGAAAGCATGGAAACGACGATGCCGACCGTCGTCAGCACTGCGATAGAGGAAGCGACGATCAGTGCGCCGAGAATGACCTGTTCCACACGATTGCGGGCTCGAAAGCGCGGGGCAATGGCGCGCAGACCGTAGACCGCGCAGAGCAGCGACAGGACGATCGCCGCCGCCGACATCACCAACCGGCTCACTTCACGCATGCCGTTATACTTGTTGGCGGCATCGATCATGTAGCCAGTGGGGCGAACGGCGAGCGGAACTCCCTTCTGCGCCAGCAGCAACTGCAGATCGGCCTTGCCGCCTGCGACGTCGGCAAGCTCCCGGCTGTCGAGCAGGCGCATGCCGCGGGCGATGCTGCGCACCATGCCGTAGCTGAGATTGAGTTCAGCCGGCGGCAGAGACTGAACCTCGTCGGGAAAGGATTTGGTCACCAGGCGGTCGATGACGATGGGAGTGACGATCAGCCAGGCGCAAACGAGCGCCAAGGGCGGAAGTACAGCCCAGATAGCGGCATAGGCACCGTGATAGCCGAGGCGGGAATGCATTGACGAGGGCCAGCCGCCCGACAGCGCAGCCGCCCTCACCCGCCCCAGCACGAAAGCGGAGGCGCCGAAGACCGACAAGCAGAGCAGCAGCAGCGATACACTCATTCCCGTTCCCCGGCGAACCTCGGCGCAGCGGAAAGCCGCACCGGTGCCCGACCCTTCAGCACTTACATGATCTTCCCGCCCGCAAAATCCCTGCGGATCTGGTCGCGCTCAGCATCCGGTGCCGGCACGAGGCCATATTCCGCGAGCGGGCCGTCCGGTCCGATCATCTGATCGCTCGTGAAGAAATCGACATATTCCTTGAGCCCCGGGATGACACCCAGATGGGCTTTCTTGACGTAGAAGAACAGCGGCCGCGATACCGGATAGGTGCCGTCGGCGATCGTCTGGCCCGAGGGCACGATGCCGCTGACGGTGGCGACCTTCAGCTTGTCCGCGTTGTTCTGAAAGAAATACAGGCCGAACACGCCGATGCCATGCTTGTTGGCATTGATGCGAGCCAGCGTCTCTGGATAGTCGCCGTCGATATCGACCGCAACGCCATCCTTGCGCACGGCAATGCATTTCTTGGCCTGCTGAGCGGCATCGGAGACTGCTGCCTTGATGACATCGGCCGCGCTGGAAGCCTTGCAGCCGGCGGCAAGCACCTTCTCTTCGAAGACTTCACGCGTGCCGTGCTTCTCACCCGGGATATAGGCGGCGATTTCAAAATCCGGCAGCGACGGATTGATCTCAGACCACTTCTTGTAGGGGTTGGCGACGAGCTTGCCATCGACGACCACTTCGGCAGCAAGTGCCTTGTAGAGATCGAGCGGTTCGAACTTGATGTCGGGATTGCTCTTGTCGAAAGCAAAGACGATGCCGTCATAGCCGATCTTGATCTGCTGGATGTCGGCGACGCCGGCAGCCTTGCAGGCTTCGACTTCGCTGTCCTTGATCGGACGCGACGAATTGGCGATATCGATCGAATCCGTTCCGACGCCCTTGCAGAATTCCTTCAGCCCGGCTCCGGAGCCGCCGGACTCGACCACAGGGGTCTTGAAGTTGGTGAAGGTCTCGCCGAAGGTTTCGGCAACGATCTTGGCATATGGAAATACGGTCGAGGAGCCGGCGATCTGGATTTGATCGCGGGCAGTTGCAGTGCCGGCAAGGGCGGCCGATGCAACCAGCGCAAGAACGGACATTTTCAAAGCATTCAAAACGAATCCCCCTGATGAGCTTTGAAGAGCGCCGAGGTGGAGGCCACATCCACTTTTTCGGCAGTCCATTCTTACTGGCGAAAACACCGCCCTTTTATGTCAGGCGAGTGAAACAATTATGACAGGCTATATACCTGATATAATTTGGATAAATCGCCACCCAAACCTGGGATATGCGGAGGTCGTCAGAAGCGGACCGTAAAGTCGGTTCCCTTTCCGACTTCCGACTTGACGATCAATCTGGCGCGGTGGCGGGTCAGAATGTGCTTGACGATGGCAAGCCCGAGACCGGTTCCCTTCTTGGACCGGCTGTCCTCAACGTTAACGCGATAGAAGCGCTCGGTCAGGCGCGGCACATGTTCTGCGGGTATCCCCGGCCCCTTGTCCGAGATCACGACCTCGACGGCTTGGCCGGCACCGTTCAGCAGCGAAACCTCGACCGACTTGCCTTCCTGGCCGTATTTGCAGGCATTCTCGATCAGGTTCTCGAAGACCTGCACCAGCTCGTCTCGATCCCCCAATACCTCCACCTTGCCCACCGGCAAATGCAGATTGATGGTCACATCGAGATCTCCGGCAAGCGGCAGGAGGGAGTCGCGCACATGGCCGAGCAGAGGTACGAGATCCACCTTCTGATCCGGCGCGATATGCGACTTCAGCTCCAGGCGCGAGAGTGACAGAAGATCGTCGACCAGCCTGCTCATGCGCGTCGTCTGGTCCAGCATGATGCCGAGAAAACGCTGCTGCGCTTTTGGGTCGGCTTTGGCAGGCCCCTGGATCGTCTCGATGAAGCCGCGCAGCGATGCCAAGGGCGTGCGCAATTCATGGCTGGCATTGGCGACGAAATCGGAGCGCATGCGGTCGATGTGGCGCAATTCGGATATGTCGCGGAAGGAGAGCAGGAAGAGAGCATCTTCCTGCTTGTCGATCTCGGGCAGATCTATCGGTGCGATGCGCACGACATAGACGCGCTCCGAAGGCAGGCGCTCGGAATGCTCGATCTGGTTCGGCGTATTGGTCGCGATGGTCTCGCGTACCATGTCGAGCAGACCCGGCGAACGCAGCTTGGAGGAAATATGTGCGCCGATCGGAAAGGCACCGAAGGCTTTTTCGACGGCCATGTTCTGTACCAGCACCGACGCCTCGCGGTCGATGATCAGCACCGGCATGTCGAGTGCCGCCAGTCCGGCAAAAGCGGTGTGCAACAAGGCTTGAGGATCGGCGGGCGCCGTCTCAGCCGGCGGTGGCACGACCACGCGCTCCACCAGGGGCGGGCGAAGCAGCGTGACAATCATGACGATGGCCCAGATCCAGAATACGGCGCCGGTGTTGATGCCTTCGACCAGGGCGAGTGCGGCAATCAGCGTCGCCAGAACCAGGATCGCACTCTCCTGCCGCAGCCGAACTGCCAACCTCCTGACAAATGACCATTCGTCTTCCAACTGCGCCGTCCTTCGCCTGACATCATGGAACGCTGGATTCCGCGTCTTATCTGCGATTCATGACAGAAGTATTCGGCTCTATCCACAGAAGCCAGTAACTGGCAAAAATAAATGTAGCCGGCAAAAGAGGGTGGCGGCAAAAGGCTTGAAACTATTGGATAAATGCCCCAGTTTTCTGGCCAAGCTTTTTTGCCGCCGCCGGTGGCAGGGTTAACGCTATGTAAACAGCCGAGGAGCCGACATATGGGGGAGAAGACAGGAAGCCGGGCGGTGGAGCTGGATATTCATGGCATCAAGCGCATATTCGATGTCGATGATCCCATCCTGCCGAACTGGATCGATGACGAGGCACTGACCTCGGGTGGCTATCCCTACAAGAAGAAGCTGAAGGAAGAAGAATATCTCGATGAGCTGAAAGCGCTGCAGATCGAACTCATCAAGGTGCAGTTCTGGCTGCAGGCGACCGGCAAGCGGGTGATGGCGCTCTTCGAAGGCCGCGATGCCGCCGGCAAGGGAGGCTCGATCGCTGCGACCTCAGCCCATATGAACCCTCGTCTGGCGCGCGTGGTGGCGCTGACGAAGCCGACCGATCGTGAAAGCGGCCAATGGTATTTCCAGCGCTATGTCGCCCAGTTTCCGACGGCGGGCGAATTCGTGCTCTTCGACCGCTCCTGGTATAACCGCGCCGGCGTCGAACCGGTCATGGGCTTCTGCACGCCGCAGCAATACGAGCAGTTCCTGAAGCAGGCCCCCAGGATGGAGAAGCTCATCGTCCAGGACGGCATCTACTTCTTCAAATTCTATCTCGATATCGGCCGGGAGATGCAGCTGAAGCGTTTCCACGACCGGCGCCATGATCCGCGCGCCGTCTGGAAACTTTCCTCGATGGATATCGCCGCACTGCCGAAATGGAAGGACTACAGCGAGAAGCGCGACCGCATGCTGAAGGAAACGCATACGGACCACGCGCCCTGGACTGTCCTCCGCGCCAACGACAAACGGCGCGCGCGCCTGAACCTTATCCGTCACATTCTGCTGACGCTCGACTATGACGGCAAGGACAAGGAAGCCATCGGCAAGGTCGACGAGAAGATCCTCGGCATGGGATCGGATATCCTCGCCTGACGAGTTCGAAGCATCGCCCGGGACTTATTGCCCGGGCAGGACGCGGATGGCGTAGATATTGACGCCGCGGGCCTTGCCATCGACATCGCTATTGATGATGAGGTGCCCTGAACTCGTCGGCGCCATGGCGCGATCGAATTTGACCTGGAACAGCGAATCCGTTTTTTGCCGGCTGACGGTGAAACGATGGCGGCCGCAACGCCCGAGTGAACCGAAATCGCACTCCACTGTGATCTGCGTCGGTGCATCCGAAGTGGACTGCAAAGTCAGCGCGATCGTCGAGGCTTTTCCCGCCATCTGCTGCAGCATATTGACGGGCACCTCGATCGAGCCACTGCCGTCCGCACCGCTGCTGAGCGAGGTCAGCCGCACGGCCGGTCCCTCGTTCTCCGAGACGTTTTCAGCCTTTGACTGCGGGCCGGCCGTCACCTTCGGCGCGTCGGTGGGCTTCAAGATCTCCAGCCATTCCGCCGAGAAGCTGTTCTGCGGATCGATGGTCGCAAGGCCCGGATTGACCGGACCGCTATTGTCGTCCTGGTCCGACATGTCCTCGTCGTTGCCGTTGCCGCTGAAATCCTGGGAATCGACATGTGCCGGCGGATTAGGCACGCTCGTATCCCTCTGGGAGGCGGACATGAGCAGGCCCGAGGTCTTGATCCACCAGGCACCGACGCCGAGGAAGGCGAGCAGAATACAGAAGACCAGCAGGCGCGAGAAGAACTTGCGCGGTTTGCGGCGCACGGCCGCCCGCTCCGGCTTGAAGTTCATCGACCGCGCCGGCGGCGCATCGGCCGTCGGACGCACATCGCTGTCCGCACCGAGATGATCGGCGGGTCCGGCGCGCATATCGCCGAAATCGTCTTGACGTGCCGCCAACTCGGCCGAGGTCGGCTCCGCCGGAACGGCGGGGCCTGCCGACATCGGCGGATCGCGTGTTTCTCCGCGTACGCTCATGACGGGTTCCTGCGGCCGTGCAGCTGTCTGCCTTGCATCGGACCTGGGCGCAGAAGGAGAAACATGCGGAGCATCCAGCTCTGGCGAAACCGGTATCGCCTGTGCGGGACGGGCGCGCTCTTCGGCCTCGATCTCGCGGATCGTCGCCTCCAGACGCTGGCGCTGGGCGGCAATGACGTTGACATCGGTAATGTCCTGCTTGCGAAGGCCGGCTTCCAGAGCCTGCCGCGCAGATTGATAGATGCGAGCCCGAATTTCCGGATTGGTGCGATCAGACCGATCCAAGGCGCTTCTGATAGCCGTTTCTAATCCGCTCACATCCGATCCTTTATGCTCACTCGCACCATACGCGCATACTCTACCGATAAGGCAGCCATATTTTCATCATCCGTTAACCGGATTCGGTAACGCCCAGTTTTGCAATACGCAAGCCTCCGGCAAGGGTTAAGGCCACTCGGGCGGGGATAAATCGCAAAGACGACGCAAATGGGGTGGAGGTGGGGCAGTAGGCAGTAGGCAGTAGGCAATAGGCAGTAGGCAGTAGGCAGTAGGCAATAGGCAGTAGGGGAAGATAGCCGGGACGGGACGGTCAAGCACTATTGCCTATTGCCTATTGCCTATTGCCTATCGCCTATTGCCTGTTGCCTGCTGCCATCTTCCCCTCTCGATAGACATCTGCTATCCCTTTTGACGTTTTCGTAAACGTCAAAAGGGATGATGTCCATGGCCCTCCCCTCCATCCTGACCGAGCACCTGCGCCTGCCGGTCGTGGCTTCGCCGCTTTTCATCATCTCCCACCCCGCCTTGACGCTGGCACAATGCAAGGCCGGCGTCGTCGGCTCCTTTCCGGCGTTGAATGCGCGCCCGGAAAGCCAGCTCGACGAGTGGCTTGCCATGATCACGGAGGACCTTGCCGCACACAATGCCGCAAATCCGGATCGTCCTGCAGCTCCATTTGCGGTCAACCAGATCGTCCATACGTCGAACAAACGCCTCGAACACGATCTGATGCTTTGCGTGAAATACAAGGTGCCGATCGTCATTTCCTCGCTCGGCGCCGTGCCCGAGGTGAACGCCGCCGTGCATTCCTATGGCGGCATCGTGCTGCACGATATCATCAACAACCGGCACGCCAATTCGGCGATCCGCAAAGGGGCAGACGGGCTGATTGCCGTCGCTGCCGGCGCCGGCGGCCATGCCGGCCAGCTTTCCCCCTTCGCGCTGGTGCAGGAAATCCGCGAATGGTTCGACGGGCCGCTGCTCCTGGCCGGCGCCATCGCCACCGGCGGCGCCATCCTGGCCGCCCAGGCGGCCGGCGCCGATCTTGCTTATATCGGCTCGCCCTTTATCGCCACGGAGGAGGCGCGCGCCGTGGACGCCTACAAGCAGGCGATCGTCGAGGGAACCGCCGCCGATATTGTCTACTCCAACTATTTCACCGGCGTCCTTGGGAATTACCTAAAGCCCTCGATCCGTGCCGCCGGCCTCGACCCGGACAACTTGCCCGAGGCCGATCCTTCCAAGATGGATTTCGAGGCCGCCACAACCGGCGTAAAGGCCTGGAAGGATATCTGGGGTTCCGGCCAGGGCATCGGCGCCGTCAAATCCATCCAGCCAGTATCCGCCCTGGTTGACCGGCTGGAAGAAGAATACCGGCAGGCGCGCGCCCGGCTGGCACTTTGATCGGGCGCGAAATGCGGTACTTTTTTCACAAGCATCCCGCTTTTTTGCCAATTGGCGATTTGAGCGCTTGAAATCTGACCACATAGACTGTATCAGCGCCATGCAAATCGCGGGGCCGAACCGAATGCTCCGCAGAATGCCGCTTTAGCTCAGTCGGTAGAGCACATCATTCGTAATGATGGGGTCACGTGTTCGAGTCACGTAAGCGGCACCATTTATCCTGTCACCCCCGGTATCCTCAGCTCCGTTTCAGGTGTTGATAGTCTTCTTTCGGTTCGCCCGCGCCGTCGACCAAATTTGTCGCGAGAAGTACCGATCTTCGCGTGATCGGCCAGTCATGCACTCAGGCGCGATTTTGCTGATATCGCGGGCGAGCGGATGAAGATTGATCACATATGTCTCGAAGCGGCCGCCGGATTAAGAAAGTTAAATGCACGCCCATGGCAAAAGGCCCAAAACAGCCTCTGCTTTGACGGAGTCTGCTACCATGAACATCGTGCCGCACTTCTCTCCAATCCGCGTCATTCGCAACGATTCCGGTGAAGTGAAATCCGTAGGCACGGCCGACGAAGTCTGGAAGACGCTTCTCGATGACTGGCCTTCGGAGGAAGGCGACTGCTTTCTGTCTGCATTGCTCATCTGCATCGACGTCCAACGCGGCAGGCGAGCACCGGAAGAAGCGCGCATCGCCTTCATTGCCGCGGCGGCCGAAGCGGGGGTTCCCTTGCTGTCGTGACGCTGCGGATTCGACCGGCAGGCCTCCTGGAACATTCCAGCCAACCGCACGTTGACCGCGGAAGGAGAAACTTCATGGCCCAATGGTGGAGCAAACCCGTAATCGTCGAGACCCGCAAGACGGGCGACCGGCTGGTGATATCGAATGCGGAACGCGCCCTGGAATACATGGCGAAGGAGTGGCCGACGCTCGAGGATGGGCAAGCCTACAAGACCGCCAGAAAAGCGCTAGCGGACGCGCATGAGGGCTCGCTTGAGGCGGAGAAGGCCAGGGAGGCTTTCATCGCGGCTTTGCAGGAAGGCGATATCTTCATCTTCGAGGATTGAACCTGAGTCGGCCCATGATCGGCCGGTATTCAAAATCCTGGTGGGAAGCTCCACGCCAATGAGTCTGCCGCGTCAATCATTTGGCAGGCGCTGAATGGCAGCGGCCTTATCGACCTCGTATCAGCGACGGGCGCCTGCTGGCAGGCCATGACGCCTAAAGCGCAGTGCGATCTTTCAGAATCGCTTTTCGCGCTTCAGGTCTTTGATTTTGCGCATGTTATGTTGTCGCAAAACCGCACCGCGCTTTTGCGGGGCATGCTTCAGAGCCGCTTCAGCGAGAACGAAAAATGCCCGTGGGATTCCACGGTCATGTATTCGAACTGCCAATGGAAATCCTTGCAGAACTTGGTGCAGGCTTCGACCACGCCATATGGAATGGCATCGACGACATTGCCGGTGCAGAAGTCGTGGCCGGCGATGCGGCCGTCCTGCTTGACCTTGAAGTGGCTGATCTGCAGCTCCTCCAGGGTCGTCTCGTAGCTGTGATTGGTGTCGACATAGACCCAATCGAAAAAGCTATTGGGAAATTCCGAAAGCCGCACGGTGGAATAGCCCTGGACGATGCGCAGGCGGCCTTGATCCAATGCGCCCCGGAATTTTGACCTGATCTGCTCCAGGCCCTCCTGATAGCGGGGCGTATCCCACGCGTCGATCAGGTAAAGCTCCCGCGGCGCATTCTTTTCAAAGATCTCGGCGGTGAAATCGCCGAAGGCCGCACCGATCTCGGCACAGACGCCGCCATGCGGCAGGCGGTGCAGAAGCTCGCCGCGATCGGGCAGCAGCCGGGCATTTTCCATGTGATGCAGGCCGAGCTGCGTATGCGGCATGCCGCTCTTATACTGAAATCTCGAGTCGCGCGTTTGCATTTGGCGGCGGATACCTTCGATATCGGCTGAAGGGCAGATCGCATAGACGACCTGTTTCTGGACCGTGGATGCTGCAAGTCTTGGCATTCATGGCTTGCGTCAGGCATTCGCGAGCCGATCACAAATGCCGGCCGGCGAGACGGCCGCCTCTTTCGAAACGCTCTGTCGACGGCTGTAAATGAGCCAGCCGCCGACAACGAAGCAGCTTTTGCGCGCAATCCGTTGAATGCGTGCGATTGGCACAACCAATGATTCAGCTTTTGGTGGTTCCGTGCGCCTGGGGATCATATTCTGGAGGATGCTCATGAAAATTGCCGTTGGCGTGGCGACATGCGGTCGCAAGGCGATTCTCGCCGCGATGATCGATAGATTGGCGAAGCAAGCGCGCAAGCCGGATCATCTCTTCCTGTGTCCGGCCAAGGGCGATGACATCAATACGGAGCACTTACGTTCCGCACCCTTCCCCGTGACGATCGTCTCTTCACCGCAGGGAAGCTGCCCGCAGCGCAATGCCATCATCGATGCAGCCGTCGGCATAGATGTGGTTGTCTTCTTCGATGACGATTTCTTCCCGGCAACGAACTATCTCTCCGAAACGGAAGTCCTATTTGAGGCGGATGAAGAGATCGTTGTGGCGACCGGCGAAGTCGTTCGTGACGGTATCCTTGGACCGGGCCTGACGGCGGACGAAGCGGATGCGGCGCTCGCAGCCGATGCCACGCCCTTTCCGGTGCCAACGATCGAGGACACGCACAACGCCTATGGCTGCAACATGATTTTTCGCCGGAAGCAGATGCTCGCAAATGGCATCTATTTCGACGAGGATCTGCCGCTCTACGGCTGGCAGGAGGATGTGGATCTGTGCCGGCGGCTGCGTCCTTTCGGCAAGATCGTCAAGTTCAATCGCCTGCGGGGCGTCCATCTCGGCGTCAAGACCGGCCGCACATCGGGCCTGCGCCTTGGGTACTCCCAGGTCGCCAATCCGCTCTATCTCGTCAAGAAGCGCTCGGTATCGCTGAAATGGGCGCTGAAGCTGATGGGCGGCAATATCGCCTCGAATGTCGTCGGCTCCGTCAGCCCACCGCCCTATATCGACCGGCGCGGTCGCCTGCAGGGCAATCTCCTCGCGGTCAGCCATCTGCTGAGCGGATCGCTCGATCCGAAATACATCAACCGGATGTGAACGCCGCGATCCAGCAAGAATCCCATGCGCGATAAAAATTGAAGTTTGGCGTTCGAGCGGTCCCGTTCCGTGGTAATGGTTGAAACCGGCCACACATCCGGTGGCATCCGTTATTCCCTATCCGTATTGAATATCGTTTCAAGGACATTTCCATGATTCACGTGCTCGCCATCCTCACCGCCCATCCCGGCAAGCGCGCCGAGGTGCTCGAAGCATTTCAGGCGAATGTTCCGGCCGTCCATGCTGAAGACGGCTGCATCGAATATACCGCCGTCGTGGATGTCGAAGGGGCCGATCCTGCCTTTGGGCCTGATACGTTCGTCGTGGTCGAGAAATGGGAAAGCCTGGCCGCGCTGAAGGCGCATGCCGCTTCCGCGCATATGGCTGCCTATGGCGAGAAGGTGAAGCACCTGATGGCCGATCGCGCCGTTCACGTGCTGAATCCGGCATGACCCAATGCTGTCAGACAGCTCGTAAACTCATCCTCAGACGGCGCCGAAAGGCGCCGTTCTGCCATCGGACAGGCCCTCAGTTGTGCGAAAAATGCGGCTGGCTGTAATAGCGCCAGTGGCCGCCGCCGCCATGCCATCCGCGATGGCCGCCGGCATACCATCCGTGATTGTATCCGCGCCCGCCATACCAACCGTGGTGATGGCGATAGCCGCCATAGCCACCGAAAACGCCGAATACCCCCAAGGGATAGTAGGGCTGGTCATAGCTGTAATAGGGTCGGTCATAGCCATAATACGGCGCGTAGTAGCCGTAATATGGGCGATAGTAGTGATGGCGGTAATAGTAGTGATGATGATAGTGCCTATGGACGATCATCCGATGGTGGTGTCCATGATGATGGTGAGGACGCGCCTCGGCATAGGTTGCCGGCAACACGACCATACCTAGCGCAATCAGCGCTGTTGCCAGAATTTTCATTTCCAGCCTCCTTGAATGCCGGACGTAAACGCTACTCGTATTACTCGCGTCCTCCGGACGATATAATAAACGCAATAGCGCCTTCGAAAGTTCCGCTATCCCTTGGAGAGCAGGCGTTTTCGCGACATCGCCATAGGTCCGCCTAAGCGCGATCGCGCACTTCTCGTCTGATGGGTTTCAATCGGTATCGTCAGGACGGAAGGAGGAGGACGCGATAGATGGGTAGTCGCAAAAACGGCGCCCGAAGGCGCCGTTTTCATGCCAATCAGCTGCCGTCAGGCATGCGAGAAATGCGGCTTGCTGTGCCAGCGATGATGGCGATCTCCATGCCGCCACCCTTCATGGCGATGCCAGCCATGATGATGAGGGCGATAGTCGCGATGATGGTGTTGATGCCAGCGGTGATGGTGATGATCACGCGCCTCGGCATAGGTAGCAGGTAAAACAATAATGCCTAATGCGACGAGCGCCGTTGCAAGAATTTTCATGTATGGTCTCTCCTTGGGTGCCGAACGCGCCCCCCGGCTGCGTACGCCCGGACTAACCTAACCGACCTAAACGCGAAGATGCCGCATTTGTTCCGCTACCGGGGGGATGACGAGCGCTTTCGTGTCGTACCCATCTCTCCAACCAATTCGCGAACCGCCTGCTGGATCAGCCGGCAAGCTTCCACCGAGGCTTTACGGCCGTTATGGGCGAGATGATAGGACAGCGGCAAGATCTCATCGGGCTCGACTATGCGAACCTTGTCTGCGATCGGAAGCGCGCTGACGCGGCCGAGAAACGACACATAGCCATGATTGGCGACGAGATCGACGATGACGGGCAGGGAATCGGCCGAGGTGATATCGCGGCCGCGAAATCGGCGGCGATCGCGGCTGTCATAGCCGAAGGCCGTCGCGGCATTGCCGATGCCGGTCCGGGGGCTCGGCACGCAGAGCGGATGGTTTTCGACGAGCGCGGCAAACGTCTGCTCCGTGCTATCGGGCGGGGCGATCGCTACCATGTCCGTGGCGACTAGTTCCACATGTTCGAAGGCGTCGAGGCCGAAGACGGAATCAACGATGGCGACATCGATGCGGCCGGACCGGAGCGCCTCGCGCAAATCGTCGGCCGTCATCAGCAGCAGCGACAGCATGTTGCTGTTGCCGCCGATGTTCCAGCGCGATACCAGGCTCGCCAGCGAGCGCGCCACCCAGCTTTCCGAGCCTGTGGGAATAATAGAGCCGATGCGGACCGCCCGCGCAGTGCGCTGAAAGCGCTCGTCCGCCGCCGCTTTCATCTCGTCCCAGGCCTGTGCGATCGCGGCGAGAATGGCGTGAACTTCCTGGCCGGCCTCCGTCAGCACCGAGCCCTGCGCCTGCCGGGCGAACAGGCGGCAGCCGAACAATTCCTCCAGATTTGCGATCTGCAGGGAGAGCTGCGGCTGGCCGAGACGCAGGCGGCGGGCAGCGCGATTGATGCTGCCCTGATCAGCGACCTCGAGGAAACGTTCGATGGTTGCGATCTTCAGCGGCAGGCGCGCGGCCCATTGGTCATAGTCCCCTGGCGCTGGCGGCTCCTTCACCAGAGCGGAGAGTTGGCGGATACAGCGGAGAATGGGCTGCAGGCCTTTCTGGACCTTCGAGCTCGCCAGAAGGGTCGCAAGCTCGCCGGAGGCACGCTCGACAAGCTTCATGGCAAGCTCCGTTTCGAGCCGGCGCAGAGCACTGGAGACGGTCGAGGCCGAGAAGGATAGCCTGCGCGCGGTCTCCCTCACCGAGCCGATGGAGAACACCATGTCGGCTATGAACAATGCGCCGAGATACAAATCAGCCCCCTCAGCCGCGGCGCGCATCCTGGCTCGACCGCAGCAATATCAACGATATCCCGACGATATGACGTGTTCTCGAAAAAAGATATCCCTAAGCCGAAAAGCGGCGGCTATCGTTTCTTGCCGCCTACCGATCCAGCCGTAAAATGAGATCGGAACAGCGCCAAACGGGTAAGGGGAACAAAAACAAACGCACTTGCCTCCGAAAAAAGAAATCCAATTTCGCGCGAATGTCGAGTACGCTCGTCATAATCGCGCGACTGCAACGGGTATTCGGGGCGCATCGACTTTTCCGCGATGAGCGCTAACTGCCTGAAGCAGCCACAAATTCGCTTGTGGGCCGCCGGTCCGCTCCAAGCCTGCCTGTCGGACTGCGGCCCTTCAAGGCGGCGCGGGCAAGCAGAAGAACGATTTAACGGGGTACAAAGGGAAACATCATGTTCAAGAAGCTTGCACTTGCCGCCACGCTGACGGCTCTCCTTGCCAGTGGCGCCAGCGCTGCCGACGTCGTCGTCTCCTCCAAGATCGATACCGAAGGCACGCTGCTCGGCAACATCATCCTCGCAGCACTCAATGCCAACGGCATCAAGGCTCAGGATCGCATCGCTCTCGGCACGACGCCGGTCGTGCGCAAGGCCATTACTGCGGGCGAAATCGACATCTATGCCGAATATACCGGCAATGCCGGCTTCTTCTTCAACAAGGCCGACGATGCGGCCTGGAAGAACCTGCAGCAGGGCTACGATCTCGCCAAGAAGCTGGATTACGACGCCAACAAGATCGTCTGGCTGACGCCCTCGCCGGCCAACAACACCTGGGCGATCGCCGTGCGCAACGATGTCGCCGGTCCGGCAAAACTGAAAACCATGTCGGACTTCGGCAAATGGGTTGCCGGCGGCGGCTCGATCAAGATCGCGGCCTCTTCCGAATTCGTCAACTCCCCGGCAGCCCTGCCGGCCTTCGAGACCACCTACAGCTTCAAGCTGAAGCCGGATCAGGAAGTCGTGCTTTCGGGCGGTGACACAGCCGCGACGATCAAGGCTGCGGCCGACCAGACCAACGGCGTCAACACGGCGATGGTCTACGGCACCGACGGCGCCATCGAAGCGGCGGAACTGACCGTTCTCGAAGACGACAAGAGCGTGCAGCCGGTCTATGCACCGACGCCGATCATCCGCGAGGCCGTGTTGAAGGCCAATCCGAAGATCGAAGAGGTTCTGGCGCCGATCTTCAAGGGCCTGACCGCTGACGTGCTGCGCAAGCTGAACGGCCGTATCCAGGTCGATGGCGAGCCGGCTAAGGCTGTTGCCGAATCCTACCTCAAGGACAATGGCTTCCTGAAGTAAGGCACTGACGGTGCTCTGGAGCATGATGCCGAAAGTGTAAACGGTTTTCGGACGACATCATGCTCCACTCCTCTAGTTCCGGAGCGGATTCAGATTTTAGGTCTAACAGACCTAAAATCATCCGCTCCAGCGGCTCCATTTTGATAAGGTAGAGCCGCGGACATTCGAATGGGCATGATCTTGTCCGAACCCGCCTTGAATTCTGGGCTCATGCGCTGACGGAGCTTGCCTGATGGAAGATGCGCTAGCGGTCCGCAGAGTGGATCGTCTCGGAGTGGTATTGGTGGCCGGCGGCGTGCTGGCAACGGCCTGGATGCCGTTCATCATCGTCAAGGCAAACCGCATTGCCGCCGGCAAGCCGCAACTGCTGACGCAGCTCATTGCCCAGCCGGCCGCGCTGTGCCTGCTCGTCCTTCTGGCCGCAGCCGCGTTCGCCGCGCTTTTCCTGCGCAACCAGATCATTCGCCTCGGGATCGCAACGCTCGCGATCGCCATGCTGATCGTCACCCTCGGACTGGTCTCGACGGCCGCGACGCCTGCGGGCAGCACTGTGGCGCGCATTACCCCCGGCGGCTGCTTCTGGGTGCTGCTCGCGGTGGTAGGATTGATGATTTCGGATGCGCTGGTCAAGCTGCGGCTG
Source organism: Rhizobium centroccidentale (assembly GCF_030182565.1). Taxonomy (NCBI): domain Bacteria; kingdom Pseudomonadati; phylum Pseudomonadota; class Alphaproteobacteria; order Hyphomicrobiales; family Rhizobiaceae; genus Rhizobium; species Rhizobium centroccidentale. The sequence continues at coordinate 119,736 of NZ_JAQJCG010000016.1, forward strand.
ACGCCCTGGCTGCGGGTTGCGGCACTGGCTGTTTATGCCGCCCTGCTTGCCGCGGTCCTGCGCTCCGGCCTGCTCAACAATCTCTCGATCATGAAGGAATACGCCAACAATGCCGACAAATTCTGGCATGAGGCGTTCAACCATGTGTTCCTGTCTCTGGGCTCGGTCGCGATCGCCATCGTGCTGGCGCTGCCGCTCGGCATCTTCTGCTATTGGCAACCTGGCACCCGCGCCGTCGTGCTGCGGGCGCTGAGCCTGGTGCAGACCATCCCCAGCCTTGCCCTCTTCGGCATTCTCATGCTGCCACTCGGCTATATCGCCGCCAACGTGCCTTTCGCCGCCGAGATCGGCGTCAAAGGCATTGGCGTGGCGCCGGCGCTGGTGGCGCTCGTCATCTATTCTCTGCTGCCGATCGTCGCCAACACCGTTGTCGGCCTTGCCGGCGTCGACCCTTCCGTGCGTGATTCCGCCACCGGCATGGGGCTGACGCGCCGGCAGATCCTGACCGGTATCGACTTGCCGCTCGCCTTTCCGGTCATCCTCACCGGCATCCGCATCGTGCTGGTACAGGCGATCGGCCTCGTCACCGTGGCGGCGCTCATCGGCGGCGGCGGCTTCGGTCTCTTCATCTTCCAGGGCATCGGCCAGACGGCCAATGACCTCGTGCTGCTCGGCGCCGTGCCGACGGTCTTTCTCGCCTTCTCATCGGCCGTCATCCTCGATGCGGTCATCGACAGCATCCGGGGACAACGCGCATGACCAACATGATCGAGCTCAAGGGCGTCACCAAGCGTTATGGCAACGCCACAGTGGTCGATAATGTCAGCATGAGCATGGAGAAGGGCACGATCACCGTCATCGTCGGTACGTCCGGCTCCGGCAAATCGACGCTGATGCGCATGATCAACCGGCTGGTGCCGATATCGGCCGGCCACATCTCCGTTGCCGGCGAAGACATCATGAATGTGCCGGCGACCGAGCTTCGCCGCCGCATCGGCTATGCCATCCAGGGGCACGGCCTTTTTCCACATCGCACCGTTGCACAGAATATCGCCACCGTCCCGGAGCTGCTCGGATGGGAGAAGACGCGCATCGACAGCCGTGTCGAAGAACTCCTCAATCTCTTCCATCTCGACCCCGGCACCTTTGCGGGCAAATATCCGAGCCAGCTTTCCGGCGGCCAGCAACAACGCGTCGGCGTCGCCCGCGCCCTTGCGGCCGAACCGGAACTGCTGCTGATGGACGAGCCCTTCGGCGCGCTCGACCCGGTCATCCGCGGCAAGGCGCAAGACGATCTTCTGGCGATCCAGAAGCAGTTCGGCACGACCATCGTCCTCGTCACCCATGACATGGACGAAGCCTTCCATCTCGGCGATAAGATCGCGGTCATGAGCGGCGGCAAGCTTTTGCAATGCTCAGAGCCCGAGAAGATCCTGACGGAACCCGCCGACCCCTTCGTGCAGCAGCTCACCGGCACGTCCGACCGCGCCTTGAAGCTGATGTCGCTGCTGCCGCTGAAGGAAAGCATGCAGCCGCCGCGGCCCGGGCTCGGTCACAGCCTGCCGCAGAGCCTCAATCTGCGCGACGCATTGGCGGAATTGATTTGGCAAGGCGCGGACGAGGCGACGGTTGAGGACGAGCGCAAGATGCCCGTCGGCTCGATCTCGATCCAGCATCTGATCGAGCTGGGCCGCAAAGCATGAAATTTCTCGCCGCCAATCTCTTTCGCGTCCTGGCCCTGGCATTGCTGCTTGTCATGCTGTTCCGTCCGGAATGGCTGACGCCCGTTCTGGCGCCGCTGACGAAATTCGGGGCGTCGCCGATCTATACACAGAACAGCCTGCCGAGCCTGGCGCTCAGCCATCTCGAACTGATTCTCGTCTCGATCGCGGCAAGCGGCATCCTGGCGGTGCTCGGCGGCATTTTCGTCACGCGGCCGATCGGCGCCGATTTCCTGCCGTTGTCGCGGGCAATCGCCAATGCCGGGCAGACCTTTCCGCCGGTTGCCGTGCTGGCGCTTGCGATCTCAACCACCGGCTTCGGTGCGGTGCCGACATTTATCGCGCTGTTTCTCTATGCGCTGCTGCCGATCTTCGAGAACACGGTCGCGGGCCTGCAGCAGGTGCCCGCCTCGGTGCTCGATGCCGCCGATGGCATGGGCATGAACGGCTGGCAGCGGCTCTTCCGCGTCGAGCTGCCGCTCGCCCTGCCGCTCATCATCGAAGGGCTGAAAATCGCGACCGTGATCAATATCGGTACGGCGACGATCGGCTCGACCGTCGCTGCCAAAGGGCTCGGCGAAGTCATCATCGCCGGGCTGATCAACGACAACACCGCCTTCATCCTGCAGGGCGGCCTGATTGTCGGACTGATGGCGGTGCTGATCTATGACGGCATGGAGATGATCGAGCGGTCGGTCACCAGCAAGATCGGCCTTCAACCTCATTGAGATCGACGCCGATCACAGCTTCCCATCAGTTGCCTTCGCCTGACGGCAAGGATGCGCCAGGCAGGTAAAGCGAAATCGGTCTGACTTCATAAACGGCGGTGGGATTGACGCGGCGCAATTCGCGCGCTGCCTCGACTGCCCCCTCAATCGTCGGAAAATCGACGACGTAGAAGCCGAGCAGCTGTTCCTTGGTTTCTGCAAACGGCCCGTCGATGACCATGCCCGCACCCTTCCCCCGCAAGGTCACGGCATTCTGGGTCGATCCAAGACGCGCAGCCGGCCCCAGCGATTTCTGCGCGACCATGCGGTCATTGATCTCCAAAAGGTCCGTCATGAGCGCGGCATCTTGCTCCTTACTCCAGGATTCGACGATACCTTCCTCGTGATAGGCCAGAATGGCATAGTACATGGTTTCCCCCCTTGAGCCCTATACGTGGGCGCCAGGGAGTTAAGCAGACCGATCGCAATCCGGAAACCCTGGATCTATGCTCGATCGGAGATATGGCGAGTTTCCCCATGCTTGCCTTCAATGGCTGCCGATGGCATTGGCTGCAATGACATGCCCTGACGATTTATGGAGACGCCGATGGCCAAGATGATTCACTCGATGATCCGCGTGCTGGACGAGGCGCGCTCGACCGAATTCTACGACAAGGCCTTCGGCCTGAAGGTTGCCGACCGCATTGCCTTCGAGACCTTCACTCTGGTCTATCTCAGCAATGCCGAGACCGGGTTCGAACTGGAATTGACCGTCAATCAGGGCCGCATCGAGCCTTATGCGCAAGGGGATGCCTACGGTCACCTTGCGGTTTTGGTCTCAGAACTGAAGGACGAGCATGCGCGCATGACCAAACTCGGGCTCAACCCCGGCAAGATCATCGAACTCAATCGTGATGGGAAGCTTTTTGCATTACTGTTCTTCGTCACCGACCCCGATGGCTATAAGATCGAGGTCGTGCAGAGACATGGGCGGTTTCAATAGGGCCAAACAATGCACAGCCCCGCGGAGGCGGGGCTTGCCGTAGCGCCCTTCGCTAGCCCGATCACATCCAATAGGGCGGCACGCCGAAATAATCGTGGCTCTTGTGGCCATGATTCTTATGATCGTGATCGTCCTTGGCGGCGAAACGACATGCCTTTTCGATGTCGTTCTTGGTCATGCTGACGCGATAGCCGTCGATGCGGGCATCGTAGCGCAGCTTCTCCCAAGGCAGCCGGTAGTGCTCCTGGCCGATGCCGAAGAAACCGCCGAAGCTCAGAATGACGAAAGCGATGCGTCCATCACTTTTTTCCATCATCAAGCGTTCAATATGACCAATCTGCTTGCCGTCCGAGCCGAATACCCTGGACCCTTCAACGCGGTCGCAGGCGACCAGCATCGACATGTCCTTGATGTAAAGGTCACGACCCGAAAAATCGGCACTCTCTTTATGCATATGCGCACCTCCTTTTGGATACGCGTCACATAAACTATGGAGCGTCCGATCTGCTCTTTGAGGCAGCACGATGCTCCGATGGGTTTAGACCCATGGCGCTATTAACGCTCCGTTGTCATAAAAGTTCCAGTCCTTTTTTTCAGGATTGTAAAAAAACGTGAGCGCAAGACGATTATTGACGTTTACGTCAAGGTTATTGTAGCTTCGGTTGCGCTCCGATGATTTAGTTGAGAGCAAAGACTGCGGCGATGTGAAAAGCGGGAGACTTTTTGATCGTCCAATGACACTCTGCATAGCCGCCGCATATGACGGCGGAGCGTGGTGATGGTGCGTAGAGGAGGAAATGCGCATGAATTCAGTCTCCGCTCCTTCGGATAGACCGCAGGTCAAGAAAATATGGCTTGCCTCCTATCCGGATATCGTACCGGCAGAGCTGCCGCCGCTGGAGCATGCATCGCTCGCCGAACTGTTGGAGGAAAGCTGCTCGCGCTATGCCGACAGACCCGCCTTCACCAGCATGGGCAAATCCATCACCTATCGCGATCTCGACTTGCAGACACGCAAGATTGCCGCTTGGCTGCAAAGCCTCGGCCTGCAGAAGGGCGACCGCGTTGCCGTCATGATGCCGAACGTGCTGCAAAATCCGATCGCGGTTTACGGCATCCTTCGCGCCGGGCTTGTCGTCGTCAACGTCAACCCGCTCTATACGCCGCGCGAACTCGAACACCAGTTGCGTGACTGCGGCGCCAAGGCGATTTTCGTTCTGGAAAACTTCGCTCATACGGTTGAGCAGGTTCTGGCCCATACGGATGTGCGCCATGTCGTCGTGACCGCGCTCGGCGACATGCTGGGGGTCAAGGGCCACATCGTCAACCTGATCGTCCGTAAGGTGAAGAAGCTCGTCCCAGCCTGGTCCATTCCCGGCCATCGCAGTTTCAAGAGCGTGATCGCCGAGGGCTCGCGTCTGCCCCTGAAGCTATCGGAACTGACCGGCAGCGACATTGCCTTCCTGCAATATACCGGCGGCACGACCGGCGTCGCCAAGGGCGCGATCCTCACGCATTCAAACCTGCTCGCCAACCAGCTGCAGTTGCTGCTCTGGCTGCAATCCGCCTATATCAACAAGCCGCGCCCCGAGCAGCTAACCTTCGTCTGCGCCCTGCCGCTCTATCATATCTTCGCGCTGACGGTGAATTCTCTCATGGGCATGTCGCTCGGCGGCCATAATGTGCTGATCGCCAATCCGCGTGACATACCCGCCTTCATCAAAGAGCTCGGCAAATACAAGTTCGACATGTTCCCCGGCCTGAACACCCTGTTCAACGCGCTGATGAACAATCCGGAGTTTACCAAGCTCGACCTGTCCAATACCGCAACGCTTGCCGGCGGCATGGCGGTGCAGCGGCCAGTCGCCGAACGGTGGCAGAAAATGACGGGCGCCTGGATCACCGAAGGTTATGGCCTTTCAGAGACCTCGCCGGTCGCAAGCGCCAATCGTTTCGACAGCCCGGAATTTACCGGCACGATCGGCCTGCCGATCACGGGAACCGATTTCGACATTCGCGACGAGAACGGCAATTCGCTGCCGCTCGGCGAAGTCGGCGAGATCTGCATTCGCGGCCCCCAGGTGATGGCCGGTTATTGGAAGCAGCCGGCCGAGACCGCACGCGTCATGACACCGGATGGCTTCTTCCGCAGTGGCGACATGGGCTTCATGGACGAACGGGGCTACACCAAGATCGTGGATCGCAAGAAGGACATGATCCTGGTCTCGGGCTTCAACGTCTATCCGAACGAGATCGAGGAAGTCGCCGTCATGCATCCGGGCGTGCTCGAGGCCGCGGCAATCGGCGTGCCCGACCCGCACTCCGGCGAGGCGGTGAAGCTCTTCATCGTCAGGAAGGACCCGGCTTTGACCGAGGCCGACGTCAAGGCTCATTGCGCTGAAAATCTAACCAATTACAAACGCCCGCGCTTCATCGAATTCCGCACCGAATTGCCGAAATCGAATGTCGGCAAGATCCTGCGCAAGGAGTTGCGCGGCTGACATAATTCCATGTCATTCACGAAGCCGCTCGCGCTTTTTCACGAGCGGCTTTTTTCGTTTTGGGTGATAGGTGAACTTGATTTACGCCCTACATAGGGAATAGTTTTCGCGACCAAACTCAAAGCGCTTGGCCCGGTTTTGAAGGCCAGCAGCGCGAACCGCAAGGAGCCTCCCATGAACGCCCTCGTCGATCAACTGAAGAGCACCGCATCGGCAACGAAGGCTACGGATATTCGCGCCGCTTTCGCCGCCGATCCGAAACGCTTTTCCCGCTTCAGCGCCTCGTTCGACGACCTGCTGATGGATTACTCCAAGACGGCTGTCAACGACGATATCCTCGCTCTGCTCGAGAAGCTCGCAGCCGAGGGCGGCGTTGCCGCCAAGCGCGAGGAAATGTTCTCCGGCGTCGCCATCAACTTCACCGAAAACCGCGCCGTCCTGCACACCGCGCTGCGCAACCGCTCGAACAAGCCGGTGCTGGTCGACGGCAAGGACGTCATGCCTGATGTCAACGCGGTTCTCGCCGCTATGGGCAAATTTGCCGACGGCATCCGCTCGGGCGCGCTGAAGGGCTCGACGGGCAAGGCGATCACCGATGTCATCAATATCGGTATCGGCGGCTCCGATCTCGGCCCGGTCATGGCAACGCTGGCGCTCGCCCCCTTCCACGATGGTCCGCGCTCGCACTTCATCTCCAATATCGACGGCGCCCATATCGCCGATATCCTGAAGCTCGTTAAGCCGGAAACGACGCTCTTCATCGTCGCTTCGAAAACCTTCACGACGATCGAGACGATGACCAATGCCCAGACGGCACGCAAGTTCATCGCCGATGCGCTCGGCGAAGCCGCCGTGCAGCATCACTTCGCCGCCGTTTCGACGGCGCTCGACAAGGTTGCCGCCTTCGGCATCGACAGCGAGCGCGTCTTCGGCTTCTGGGATTGGGTCGGCGGCCGCTACTCGATCTGGTCTGCCATCGGCCTGCCGCTGATGATCGCGATCGGCCCGGAAAACTTCGGCAAGTTCCTCGACGGCGCGCATGCGATGGACAACCATTTCCGCCAGGCGCCCTTCAAGGAAAACCTGCCGATGCTGCTTGGCCTGATCGGCTTCTATCACCGCAACGTGCTCGGCTATCCCACGCGCGCGATCCTGCCCTATGACCAGCGCCTGTCGCGCTTCCCGGCCTACCTGCAGCAGCTGGATATGGAATCGAACGGCAAGGGCGTCACCATCGACGGCACGCCGGTCGAAGGCAATTCCGGCCCGGTCGTCTGGGGCGAGCCCGGCACCAACGGCCAGCACGCCTTCTATCAGCTCATCCACCAGGGCACGAGCATCATCCCGGCCGAATTCATGATCGCCGCCAACGGCTTCGAGCCGGAGCTGCGCCACCAGCACGACCTGCTGATGGCCAATTGCCTGGCGCAGTCGGAAGCGCTGATGAAAGGGCGCACCTTCGAGGAAGCCAAGGCTCAGCTCACCTCCAAGGGGATGGACGACAAAAAGGCCGATTTCATCGCGCCGCACCGCGTCTTCACCGGCAACCGCCCGTCGATCACCTTCGTCTATGACAAGCTGACGCCATTCGCACTCGGCCGCCTGATCGCCCTCTACGAGCATCGCGTCTTCGTCGAAGGCGTGCTCTTCCGCATCAACTCCTTCGACCAGTGGGGCGTCGAGCTCGGTAAGGAACTGGCAACGGGCCTGCTGCCGGTCATCGAAGGCAAGGAAAGCGCTGCCGGCCACGATTCTTCGACGCAAGGGCTGGTGGCTGCGCTGGCAAGCCGCGCGAAGTAAAAGCGTTCATCCACCTCCCCCTTGAGGGGGGAGGTCGCCGCAAAGCGGCGGGTGGGGGTGATTGAGCTTGCCCTCTCGCCCGAAGGATCGCCCCACCCCGACACTGTGTGCCAATCCTGCTCTTTGTGACAGGGTTGGATCACAGCTGGATCTCATCGTTTGAATGTGTGGCGGGTACACCCCCCTGTGTCAGCTTCGCTGACATCTCCCCCACAAGGGGGGAGATTGGTAACCCGTGGCGTCCTCTCGTAACAAGCAAGCCCGCAGCTTTTGAGGAAGCGTTTGCTGTCATAGGATGTGCGGCAAACTCCCAACGATCTCCCCCCTTGTGGGGGAGATGTCACGACAGTGACAGAGGGGGGTGCGGCCTCTCTCCACCCCCAAAGCCCGATAAACGATTACAGCCCGATCTCACTTGCCCAAGGCGGATTTGCGCCAGCACGCGATACCGTCACCGCCGCAGCCTTGGCGCCCAGAGCCAGAGCATCCTGCAGCGCCTTCTCATTGAGCGAAGCCACCTGCGCCTTGGTCAGCAGGTTGTTCATCTTCAGCGATGCCAGAATGCCAGCATCGAAGGTATCACCAGCCCCGACCGTATCGACGACCGTGACGCGCTCGCTCGGCACCGAGACCTTCAGTGACTTTGTATAGCCGGTCGCGCCTTCCGCGCCCTTGGTGACGACGACGAGCTTGGCGCCCTGGTTCAGCCAATGGGCGGCCAGCTCATCGTGATTGCCAGCAATGCCGAACCATTCCAGATCCTCATCGGAAAATTTGAGAATGTCGGACATGGCAGCCATCCGGCTGATGCGGCCCATATGCGCCGCCTGGTCCTTGATGAAGCCCGGGCGGATGTTCGGGTCGAGCGAGATCACCCGGCTCTGGTGTTCGCGCTTCATCAGTGCCTCATAGGTTGCGCCACAGGGATCGGGGATCAGGCTGATCGCACCGAAATGCAGAGCTTCGCAATCATCGCCGAGCGCCGGAAGATCCGCTTCGGTGATCATGCGGCCGGCCGTGCCTTCGTCGTAGAAGGCATAGGTTGCCTGACCGTTGACGAGCTTGACGAAGGCAATCGTGCTCGGACGCGGCGTGATGGCGCAATAACTGAAATCGACCTTGGAGGCCGAGAGCGTGTCGCGCAGGATTTCGCCCATCATGTCATCGGCAATGCCGGTGAAGAAGCCTGTGGGAATGCCGAGGCGCCCAAGCGCGATCGCAGTGTTGAAGATCGCGCCGCCGGCATAGGGGGCAAAGCCCTTTTCACCCAGCGTCGTATCCCGCGGCAGCATGTCGATCAAAGCCTCGCCACAGCACAAAATCATTCCGGCCTCCCAAAGAGCGCGTCTGTCTTATCCAGTTACATAAATCGATTAGATAGATTCAATGCAAAAGCAAAGCGTCAGTTTGTCGGCAGCTCCGAAATACCGCCGTTCCAACCGGACCAGGCGAGCGGCGCATTGAGAAAGGCCTCGACTTCCTCGAGCGTCTTGTCGTCGAACAGCTTCTGCTCCTTGGCGACGGCGAGCACTTCGCGCCAGGTCGTGATGTATTGCAGGCTGACTTTCCGGTTGGCAAAGCGTTCGACCGCCTCGGGGAAGATGCCGTAATAGAACAGCGCCATGCCATGATCGACGATACCGCCGGCTGCGCGGATCGCGTCGATGAAAGTGAACATGCTGCCGCCGGCCGTCGTCAGATCCTCGATGACGAGCACGCGGGCGCCCTCCTTCATGTCGCCTTCGATCTGGGCGTTGCGGCCATGGCCCTTCGGCTGCTTACGAACGTAGATCATCGGCAGGTTGAGGCGCTCGGCCAGGAAGGCGGCGAAGGGAATGCCCGCCGTCTCGCCGCCGGCGACGCAATCGAACTGCTCGAAGCCGACATTGCGCACGATGATGCTGGCGGCGAAATCCATGACCGTCGAGCGGATGCGTGGATAGGAGATCAGCTTTCGGCAATCGATATAGACCGGGCTCGCCATGCCGGATGCGAATTTGTAGGGCTTGTCGGCATTGAAGTGGACCGCCTTGATCTCCCAAAGCATCCTAGCCATCAACTCGGCCATGACAGTGCGATCGGTGAATATCATCTGGGTCATGCAAGGCCTCCTTGGCGAGCGCTAATGTTCCAGCGGCAATAGCAGCAAGCGGGCCGAGTTTCCAGACGTATGAAAGCTTTTGCGGATATCCCCGCGGTCGCCGTCTGCAGGGCGACCGGAAGCAATTAGCGCAGTGCTCCAAGATCGGCAGGGAGCATGGCCTTGAACAGTTCGATGACCTTGTCGCCTTCCTCCCGTTCGATCGAAATCGCATAGCGCACCGCAGCCGCGACAAGCTGCATGGTCAACCGGGCTGTTCTTGCAAGTTCGGAATCGTCGCGCTCCGGCCATAGGCGTTTTAGGACGGTCAGAAATGCCTGCGAGTGCCATTCCATGTCGTCGGCATCGACCTGCTGCAGCAGTTTGTCGGCATGGGTCGCATGCCAGATGTCGCGCATGACAGGCTCTTCCAGAAACATTGCGTAATAGCCGTCGACGATGCGGCCAAGGGCCGACTGGAGCTGGTCGCGACTCTTGATCGCCGCCAGCTCATCTTCGACGCATTGCCGGCCCTGCTCGTTGAAGCGCTCCGCCAGCACGCGGATGATTGCCGTCTTGTCGGGGAAATATTGGTAGAGCGAGCCGAAGGAAACGCCCGCCTTTTCGACGATCTCGCCCATGCGCAGCGCATCGCTCCCGTTTTTCGCAATCAGATCGGATGCCACCGAAAGGATCAAATCCACCCGCTCACGGCCACGCTGCTGGCTGGGTATGCGTCGCGGTGTGCCTGCCTCGTCCTTGCTGCGCCTGCGTCTCGCGATCGATTCCTGCGTCATGCCATTCCCTGCCTGTGCCTGTTGACAAGCAATATAAGAGAGTTTATCACATTTCGCAAATGAGAGAATTTATCACATTTTATGCTGGAGGAGCTTGAAATGCAGATCACAACTATCGCCCTCATCATCGCCGCGATCAGCAGCGGTCTTCTCGCCGGCGTCTACTTTGCCTTCTCGACCTTCGTCATGCAGGCCTTCGCCCGTCTTCCCGTTGATCAGGGGATCGCGGCGATGCAATCGATCAACGTCACGATCGTGCGCTCGCCCTTCATCGTGCTGTTCCTGCTGACGGCAGCGCTCTCGATCTTCATCGCCGTGATGGCCATTCTTTATTGGCGGGGCGGCACCAGCATGATGATGCTGGCGGGTGCGGCGCTCTATATCGTCGCGAGCTTTCTTTCGACCATAGTGTTCAACGTGCCGCTGAACGACGCTCTGGACAGGCTTGACGGCCATTCGGCAGAGGCGGCACAGCTATGGTCCAGCTTTCTCACCGACTGGATGGGCTGGAACCATGTACGCACGGTCGCCTCGCTCTTGGCCGCATGCGCCTTCGTGAAAGCCCTATTCTAAAGGCATTGGTGTGGTGGCGATGCAGTTCGCGAAAGTTTACCGGTTAGACAGCCCGCAGATAGGCCGCGACCTCGACACGGTTGCGGCCGTTTCGCTTCGCCTCGTAGAGCGCCTTGTCGGCGGCCCGAAGCACATCGTCAAAGCCGGCCCCTTTGGCCGTGCCGGTCGCGACGCCCGCGCTGACGGTGCAGGCGAAAGATTTGTCTTCGATGCTGACCACTCGTGCCGCCAAAGCATCGCGCACCCGCTCAGCCACCTGCTCGGCACGGCCCGGCAGGGCATTGTCGAGAACGAGCGCGAACTCCTCGCCGCCAAGACGGGCCACAGTATCGGAAGAACGCAAGCCGAAGGAAAGTTCCTCCGCGAAAAGCTTGAGTACGAGATCGCCGGCGGCATGGCCATGCTGATCGTTGATCGTCTTGAAGCGATCTATGTCGAAAATGATAACGGCCATTGAGGCACCGAAGGACCGGCGGCCGTAGAGATCGAACAGCGCGCGGCGATTGAGCAGCCCGGTCAGGGAGTCGGTGATCGCCTCCTGACGGTGAAAGGCGGCCTGACGCCACTGATGCAAAGCCAGCGATAGCGCTCCGATCCCGGTCATTCCGGCGATGCATACCGCGAGGCTGACATCCTCTGCCCAATTATCCGGCGCATGACCGAGCACCAGCTTGCCGTCGGCGATCAATACGGCCGCGCACAGCGCGAAGGAAATCGCCGTCAGCGTGTAAAGCGCGGTAATGCCGTAGAGCGGCGTCGGTGCCTCGCGCCGGCTCAGCCAATACTCGCGCGCCGTCAGAAGCAGGAGCATGCAGATGACAAGGTTATCGGCGATGAAAGCCAGCCCGTCGTAGCCGGCAAGCATCGGCCCGATCGATGCTGTCATGCCCGGCAGGCAACCGAGGGCAAAGCGGATCTTGGAAAGGCGACGGGTGCGAAACTGATAACCAGCCACCCAGATCGTCGCGAAGCCAAGGAAGAATAAGACGAACGTCAAAATGGCAAAAATCGGCCTGGGGTGGTCGACATAGGCGCCATAGAGGAAAATGCCACCGACGATGGGCACAAGCCCGGCAGAACACGTCAGGAGGAAGGTATCGGGCCGGCGCGAAAACCAGCTTCCGACCAAGGTGACCGCAAGACATGAGGCGGAGACACCGAGAGCCAGAAGAAGCGAGTTGTAATCGACCAGCATCATGCTCTTTCAACGGTTTGATTTCTACCGCAGGGGATTGCTGCCACGCTAGGCCGTCAAGGGTATCAAATTAGTTACGGCAAATAATAAAGAAAATGTGTTTCAACAAAATATACGTTCAAAATTGCGGCATACACCAATTGAGTGCCGCAATACAGTCTTATATATTTATTTCACTTATGTAGATTAAACTAAAATTAAATCTCGACATCCCAGTGCAAAGGGAACATCGGGTCGAAAACGGTAACCGGTCCGGCGCCAGTTTCGATCTTTGCCGGGAAGGTTACAGCTTCGGGCCGGCGCACGAGCGTGATGCTATCCTCGTTGACCGGCAGGCCATACCAGGCCGGACCATTCAGCGAAGCAAAAGCCTCAAGCCTGTCCAATGCACCTTCCTGCTCGAAGACATGCGCAAGGCAGCTCATGGTGTTGATCGACGTATAAATGCCGGCGCAGCCGCAGGCGCATTCCTTCAGCGGATCGACATGCGGCGCCGAATCCGTGCCGAGGAAGAACCTGGCGTCGCCGCTCGTTGCCGCCGCACGCAGCGCCAGACGATGGCTTTCGCGCTTGGCGACCGGCAGGCAATAATAATGCGGGCGAATACCGCCGACGAGGATGGCATTGCGGTTGATGATCAGGTGATGCGTCGTGATGGAGCCGGCGAGATTTGCATTTGCCGACTTGATGTAGTCGACGCCATCTGACGTTGTCACATGCTCCATCGTGACCTTCAGTTCCGGCAGACGCTGGCGCAACGGATCGAGCACGGTTTCGATGAACACGGCCTCACGATCGAAAATATCCACCTCGGGCGTCGTCACCTCGCCATGAACGCAGAGCGGCAGGCCGATCTTCGCCATGCGCTCCAGCACCGGCATTGCCTTATTGAGATCCCGCACGCCGCCATGCGAATTGGTCGTCGCACCCGCCGGATAGAGTTTGACGGCCGATATAAGGCCGCTCTTCTTGCCTTTTTCGACGTCGTCGGGATTGGTGTGTTCGGTGAGATAAAGCGTCATCAGCGGTTCGAACCGATCGCCCGCCGGCAATGCTTTCAGGATGCGCTCGCGATAGGCGGTCGCATCCGCCGTGGTCACGACCGGCGGCACGAGATTGGGCATGATGATGGCGCGGGCAAAATGCCTGGAAGTATCAGCGATCACACCCTCCAGCATGGCTCCATCCCGCAAATGCAGATGCCAGTCGTCAGGACGGCGGATGGTGAGCTTTTGCATGGGCGCGACCTCTGGAAATGTGAGCGCGATCTTGCCCGACGGCTGCTTCGGCCTTTTCGGGATCGCACTTTCTGCTATCGCGCTTCGATAGCACCATCCGCCCTCGCAAAACAATCCGCGACGGCGGTTAAATGATGGGCGAGGTCAATCCTGCACGATATCGAAGGTAGCGTCCGCCCGGCGGCGGTTCTCGAGGATAAGCCGGCCATTCGGCAGATCGTTGCCATAAACCTTGGCCCGGGCGGCTTCTTCATCGAGATCGTAGCCCCGCCAGCGAGCCCAGAGCCGCTCCTCGAGCACTTCCATGGGAGGGGCGAGCATGATCGAATAGTCGAACAGACCTTCCAGCTCCGCCCATTTGCCCTGGCTGAACAGCAGATAATTGCCCTCGATGACGATGAAGCGATGATCTGCCGAGACGATACGGGCAGAGGCGATGGCAATCTCTCGTGAGCGGTCGAAGACCGGCACGAGGACCTCCTGATCGGCGGCGCGCACGGCCTTGATGATATCGAGGAAGGCGCGCACGTCGAAACTGTCAGGCACGCCCTTCCGCTTCAAAAGTCCCTTCTCGATCAGGACGGCATTGTCCATATGGAAGCCATCCATCGGCAGAACTTCGGCGCTCTCACCCTTCGCCTTCAGCGCCTTGGCGACATTATCGGCCAGGGTGGATTTGCCAGCGCCGGGCGGGCCGGCAATCGCGACCAGGAAGCGTTTCGCGTTGCCGGCGCGGGTGATGATCTCGCCGGCAACATCGTCAATAGAAGCACTCATGCAGCAACATTCTCAACCGGGGGAGCCTTAGCGCCGGTCATGAAGGCAACAGCATCGGACATCGAATAATCCTTGGGATTGATGACGGTCAGGCGTCGTCCAAGGCGATGGATATGGATACGGTCCGCAACCTCGAAGACATGCGGCATATTGTGCGAGATCAGGACGATCGGCAAGCCGCGCGCACGCACATCGAGGATGAGTTCGAGAACCTTGCGGCTTTCCTTGACGCCAAGGGCTGCTGTCGGTTCGTCCATGATGACGACCTTGGAGCCGAAGGCGGCGGCACGGGCGACGGCCACACCCTGGCGCTGGCCGCCGGAGAGCGTTTCCACCGCCTGGTTGATGTTCTGGATCGTCATCAGGCCGAGTTCGGTCAGCTTGTCGCGGGCGCGCTTTTCCATGGCCGGCCGGTCGAGCATGCGGAACACCGAGCCAAGAATGCCGGGCCTGCGCACTTCGCGGCCGAGGAACATGTTGTCGGCGATCGAGAGCGCCGGCGACAGGGCCAGGTTCTGGTAGACCGTTTCGATGCCGGCCTCGCGCGCTTCCATCGGCGAGCGGAAGTGGACGGGCTTGCCTTCCAGCTTGATCTCGCCCTCGTCGGGGGTGACCGCGCCGGAAATGGCCTTGATCAGCGACGATTTGCCGGCGCCGTTGTCACCGATCACGGCAAGAATCTCGCCGGGATAGAGATCGAAATCGGCGTTGTCGAGCGCGGTCACACGTCCATAGCGCTTGACGAGGCCACGCGCGGTGAGAAGGGGTTCGCCAGTCGTGGTCATGCCGATACCTTTCTGATCCATTGATCGATCGCGACGGCGCCGATGATGAGCACGCCGGTCAGAAGCACCTTCCACTGCGGGTCGGCGCCGAGCATGTTGAGGCCCATGGAGACGACGCCGACGATCATGGCGCCGAAGAGCGTGCCGAGGATCGAGCCGCGCCCGCCAAAGAGCGAGATGCCGCCAATCACGGTTGCGGTGATTGCCTGAAGATTGAAATCGGTCACGGCAGAAGACGGGGAGACCGAGCCATTGCGGCCGATGGAGACCCAGGCGGCAAGCGCTGCGATCAAGCCCGAAACGCCATAGACCGCGAGAAGAACCTTCTTGGTCTGGATACCGGCGAGTTTCGCCGCTTCCGGATCATCACCCACCGCGTAGACGTGGCGGCCCCAGGCAGTGTGATTGAGGACATACCAAAGGCCGATAACCAGAAGCACCATGGCAATGACACCGAGGGTCAGCACGGCACCGCCGACGCGGAAGCTCGCGGCGAACAGATGCAGCAGCGGCGCCTTTTCATCGACATCGGTGTCGCGGATGGTTTCATTGGCCGAATAGATGAAATTCGTCGCCATCACGATATTCCACGTGCCGAGCGTCACGATGAACGGCGGCAGCTTCATATTGGCGACAAGGAAACCGTTGAGCAGCCCGCAGATGCCGCCCACCACCATGCCGGCAACGATGGCGACCGGTGTCGGCAGGCCGTATGTCACGGCGACATTGCCCATGACGACCGAGGAGATGACCATGATGACGCCGATCGAGAGATCGATGCCGGCGGTCAGGATGACCAGCGTCTGGGCCGCGCCGAGAATACCGACGATGGCGATCTGCTGCAGGATGAGCGTCAGTGTATAGGCGGAAAAGAACTTCCCGCCGATCGTGATGCCGAAGATCACGATCGCCAGCACCAGGACGATCAGCGGCACCGCCGCCGGCGTCGAATGCAGAAAGTGCTGCACGCGCTTCAATAGAGAGACATCGTTGTGCTCGAACGAAGCGACATTCTTGTCGCTGCTATCGAGAACACGTTCGAATTCCTGTGCTCCGGACATAATTATTCCTCCGCCACCGCGCACATGCGCGGAAACCGCCGGCTGTTGGGGGCCAGCCAGGATCTGAACCCGGCCGACGTGACTGTTTCGATTGTCTGCTCCCTGTAAAAGAGCCGCGCCAGCAGGCGCATGACGCGGCTCCCGAAGGGGACTATATCACACTTGTGAGGGGCTTAGCCCCAGCACTTGTTCAAGCCTTCCTTGGTGTCGATGGATTTCAGGCCGGAGACCGGCTTGTCCGTCACCAGGGAAACGCCGGTGTCGAAGAAGCTCTTGCCTTCGGTCGGCTTCGGCTTTTCACCGCTATCGGCGAACTTCTTGATGGCCTCGACGCCGAGGGCTGCCATCATCAGCGGATACTGCTGGGCGGTTGCGCCGATGACGCCGTCCTTGACCGACTTGACGCCGGGGCAACCGCCGTCGATCGATACGATCAGCACCTGCTTTTCGAGGCCGACGGCCTTCAGGGCCTGATAGGCGCCGGTAGCAGCCGGCTCGTTGATCGTGTGGATGACGTTGATGCTGGAATCCTTCTGCAGAAGGTTTTCCATGGCCTTGCGGCCGCCCTCTTCGTTGCCGTTGGTGACGTCATGGCCGACGATGCGCGGATCGGTTTCATCGCCGATCTTATTCGGATCCTTCGGGTCGATGCCAAAGCCGATCATGAAGCCCTGGTCGCGCAGAACGTCGACCGACGGCTGCGACGGCGTCAGGTCGAGGAAGCCGATCTTGGCATCCTTGGCCTTGTCGCCCAGAGTTTCCTTGGCCCACTGGCCAACGAGTTTGCCGGCGAGCAGATTGTCCGTGGCAAAGGTGGCGTCAGCGGAATCAGCCGGCTCAAGCGGTGTGTCGAGCGCGATAACAAGCAGACCGGCGTCACGTGCTTTCTTGACGGAGGGAACGATGCCCTTGGTGTCGGATGCGGTGATCAGGATGCCCTTCGCGCCATCGGCAATGCAGCTCTCGATCGCGGCAACCTGGCTTTCACTGTCACCGTCGATCTTACCGGCATAGGACTTCAGCGTGACGCCGAGTTCCTTGGCCTTGGCGGTCGCGCCTTCCTTCATCTTGACGAAGAAGGGATTGGTATCGGTCTTGGTGATGAGGCAGGCGGATACGCCGGCGGCCTTGGCAGGTGCGGCAAAAGCAACGCCGAGCGCCAGGGCGGCAACGGCTGCGGAAATAACGGATTTCTTCATTCAATCCTCCCGATGTTTGAAAAGCCGGACCCTCCGGCTGTCGCGGGCTCACTTCGAACCCGGTTAAAGATGCGTCAAGCCTGTCGGATTGTTTTCGGTAGACCTCCTCCAAGGCTATGTGCGCATCCCCGACGGCCAATATCAGACCCTAAAGAAATCCACCTGTCAATAAATAAATCGGATTGAATTATTAATTCGATGTGGCATTCTGGAAGAAAATAAGGCATGGCCATGATGGAAGGAGCAGGCCCATGTCTCTCGTACATGACCCGGAGGACACACCCACAACACCCGCTATTCTCGACCCCTCCGGGGGCGCGAACCAGCTTGGCGTGCGCGCCCATAACGAACGGCTCGTGCTTTCGCTCGTTCGCCGCCACGGCGCGCTTTCGAAGGCCGATATCGCGCGGCGGAGCGGGCTTTCGGCGCAGACGGTGTCCGTCATCATGCGGGAGCTGGAAAAGGACGGGCTGCTATCGCGCGATGCTCCGGTCCGCGGGCGCGTCGGCCAGCCTTCCATTCCGATGCGGCTCAATCCGGACGCCGTACTTTCCTTTGGCGTCAAGATCGGCCGGCGCAGCGCCGACCTCGTGCTGATGGATTTCGTCGGCGGCATCCGGATGCAGCTCCATCAGATCTACCCCTACCCGCTGCCGCAAGACATCATCACCTTCGTCGCAGCCGGTATCAAGGAACTGGAAGGGCGCCTCAGCGAAGAGCAGCGCCGCAAGATCGCGGGAATGGGCGTTGCCGCACCATTCGAGCTATGGAATTGGGCCGAGCAGGTGGGCGCGCCGCCAGGAGCGATGGATGCCTGGCGAGGCTTCGATCTAAGAGCCGAAATCGCCTCGCGTGTGGCTTACCCCGTCTTCCTGCAGAACGACGCCACCAGCGCCTGCGGTGCCGAGCTGGTCTTCGGGATCGGCCCCCATTATCCGGATTTCGTCTATTTCTTCATCGGCTCGTTCCTCGGCGGCGGCATCGTCCTGAATTCGTCCGTCTTTGTTGGCCGGACCGGGACGGCCGGCGCACTCGGCCCGCTTCCCGTGCGCGGCCGCAACGGCGAGAACCGTCAGCTTCTGGAAATCGCCTCGATCTTCGTGCTGGAAAACCTATTGCGGGATCATGGTTTCGATCCACGCCCTCTCTGGTATTCAGCGGATAATTGGATCGATTTCGGCGAACCGCTGGAGATCTGGATCCAGGATACGGCCAAGGCTCTCGCACAGGCGATCGTCGCCTCCGCCTCCGTTCTCGATTTCAGCGCGGCGGTCATCGATGGCGGCTTTCCCGGCTGGGTGCGGGAACGCGTGGTGCGCGCAACCATCAAGGCAGCGGCGGAACTGGATCTTCAGGGTGTCGTCATGCCCGAGATCATCGAGGGTGCCGTCGGGCCGCAGGCCCGCGCCATCGGCGGCGCCAGCCTGCCGATCTTCGCGCGCTACCTCATCGACCAAAACGTTCTTTTCAAGGAGATTGAGCATGCTGAAGGGCATTGACCCGCTGTTGAGCCCGGAACTTCTGGCGACGCTACGCGCCATGGGCCACGGCGACGAGATCGCCCTCGTGGACGGCAATTATCCCGGCCTCGAACATGGGCGCCGCCTCATCCGCCTCGACGGCCATGGCGTCATTCCCGTGCTCGATGCGGTGCTGAGCGTGCTGCCGATCGACGATTTCGTGCCGCAGGCGATATTCCGGGCGACCGTCAAGCAGGACCGCGATGCCGTCGACCCCGTCCATGCGGAGATGATCGAGTGCTGCGCCCGGCATGTGCCTGAGATCAAGGTCGTGCCGTTACTGCCGGCGGAGTTCTATGAACGGGTGCAGCGTGCGCATGCGCTCATCCAGACCAGCGAGCCGCGGCTCTACGGGAATATCATTCTGCGCAAGGGTGTGATTTATCCGAAAGCATAAGATTGTGCCAAAGGCCGCTCATCCGGCCTTCGGCCACCTTCTCCCCGCCAGCGGGAAGAAGGAGATGGGCGCATCTACAGCCTTCTTTCCGGCAATTTGGTTAGACGTGAATGTAGAATTAGTCCCCTCTCCCCGCATGCGGGGAGAGGCTAGGGTGAGGGGCTAAGCTGTTGAAAAGGCAGGCAATGACTGCCGATACTCTACCCTCAAATATCGCCCGCAGAAGGTCCCCAAACATCCGTCATGGCAAAGCCTCCCGCCATCGGGTCGAATGGATCGAGCGCCACCTGGCTGAGGCCGAAAGTGAAGCCGCGCCCGGTGATCGTCGGGATGATGGCCGGCTTGCCGGCCACTTCGGTCTCCGCCTGCAGCCCCACTTCGAACTCCGAACCGATGATCGAGCGGGACTTGAAGATATCGCCGATCTTGGCCTTGCCGCGGGCGTGCAGCGTCGCCAGATTGGCGGAATTGCCGGTGCCGCAGGGCGAACGATCGGCGCGGCCGGGCCACATGGTCGTGCAGGTGCGGATAGCGCCATCGGCGTCGATATCGCGGAACATCACATAGGCAACGCCCGAGATGGCCGGGATTTCCGGGTGGACTACGGTCATCGCACGGTTGATCGCTTCCTTGATGATCATGCCGGCCTGCACGAGGGCGGCTGCATTGGCCTTTTCGATCTTCAAGCCGATCTGACCGACATCGACGAGCGCGTAGAAAATGCCGCCGTAGCAGAGGTCGAGCTTGATCTTGCCCCATTGCGGCGTGTCGAGCCCGACATCCAGCTCATGCACGAAGGACGGCACCATGGTCAGCCGCACCTTTTCGCAGCGGCCGTCGCGGCAGGTCGCAGTGGCGCGCACGAGGCCGGCGGCCGTATCGAGCGTGACGACGGTTTCCGGCTCCTTCATCTCGACGATGCCGGATTCAAGCAGCGCCGTGGTCACGCAGATGGAATTCGAGCCGGAGCTTGCATGCGCCTGATCGGGCTGCAAGATGATGAAACCGGCATCGGCCTCAGGATGCTTGGCCGGCAGCAGCAGGTTCACGGATCCGATCGGCGCGCCGCGCGGCTCCAGCACGAGGAAACGGCGCAGCTCCTGGCCCTTTGGATCCGTGTTCAGCCAATGGAGCTGCTCGGCAATGCTGTTGCCGGGGATCTTCGGCACGCCGCCGATGGCAACCTTGCCGATCTCACCCTCGCAGTGGACATCCAGCAACTGGATCGTGCGCTTCCATCTCATTTCACAGGCTCCCATCGGACGTGTTGCGTCATGCCGCCGCCAACGCGCGTATTCTGGCGGGTAAACCGAGCCAGCGCCATGCGCAATTCTCTGATATATCAGATTGAGCAGCATGGCCATGGCGTTTTGCGGCGGCGTTGAAACGCCTCGGCCGAGAAATTTGCTGTGAAGGCGCTATTGCTTCAATGCGTCGCCGACATTGTTGCCGGTTGCCTCGACGCTATCGCCCAGCGAGCCGACGGTATTGTTCGCCGATGCGCCGACACGACGCCATTGCTCGCCGTAATTCGCACGCGTCCGAGGGTCGAAAATGGCAATCGGAGCGCTGACGGCAGCACCCGCGACGCTGCCGACCGTCTGGGCAGCGCCCATGGCGACCGCGCCGACGGCATCGCCGATGCCGACATCGGAATCGGTGATCGTCTGGCCGGCAATCAACCGTGCGCCGATCAGCTTCACCACTTCCGGGCTCTCGGCGAACTTGCCGTGATTGAGGCCATCGCCGGTCTTGAGCTTGGTGAGATCCAGCACGGTGATCCCCTGTTTTTCCAGCTCGCTGCGATAGGGCTCGGCGGTGGGATCGATCTGACCGAGCCGGTCGATATTGCCGGAAATGCGCCGCGACAGCGAAAGAGCGCGGTCGTCCCGCGAGACGAACAGCGTGAAGTGCGGCTTGTCCTTGCCGAGTGCAGCGAACTGCCGGCCGAAGACATCGACGTCGAGATCAGGCGAAGCGAGGATGACGTTCTTGATCTTCGGCGCGACGCGGCCGTTGCGGATCGCCATCTGCCGCAGCGATTCGACTGCGAGCCAACTGCCCATCGAATGCGCCATGAGGGTGATGTCGCCGACAGCCGGATCGGCCGCAACGCGACGCAGCAGCTCTTCTAGGGAGTCGCGGGAATAGTTCGTGCTTTCCTTGTCGTAGGCATAATCGAAAATGCTGGCGCGCGACGGCCAGGTGAATACGATCGGCGCGACGTCGGCATGCGAATCGTGAACGATCTGCGCAAAGCGGTAGACGGCATCCTCATAGCGGTTGTTGAAACCATGCACGAAGATCAGCACCCGCTTGTTCTTTGGCAATTCCGCATGCACCCAGGCACGCCCATCCGCTTCGGTCGCGAGTGGCTTGACGCCGATCGTGACGAAATTCTTCAAAGGATTGCCCGGCAAGCGGCTCGGCCACTGCACCTGACCGACCTTGCGATTGGCCTCCGGCGGAATGGAGACGCTGACGGCATCCACCTTGAGCCCCGGTCCGCGCTCGCCCGAAAACAGAATGGCCGGGTCCTTGTCCGGCAGGCGTGTCGTCGCGACGAGGAGGTCGACCCTGGATGTGCCCGGCACGTTTTCACTGATAGGCTGCATGACCCCGATGGGGCGGCCGCATGCGGCGAGCGACAACGTGGCAACGACAGCTACAGTTCGGAAAAACAGCTTTCTCCATCGGTCCGAACCCGCCATGCGCTGCATCATGCAACCCTTCCTTACCGCCATAACGTCGCGCCACTCTACGCATGGATACCTGCGGCGCAAGCGACTCCAGCGGTTCTTGACCACATGATGCGATGCTAATTCGCGGCGGCATTGCAAAGGCGCAACGCCTTTAAAGATCCGGAAAATCACTGAGGAAGATGAGATAAAAAAGAGCCCGATGCGGGAGGAGGATGCATCGGGCTCTTGATCCGGATTGGCAACTGGGAGGAGGAGGAGTGTTGCCAATCATTGAAGGAGCGCTGGGAGGAGGAGTGCGCTGCCTTCGAGGGATTAGATATAACGCTGGCGACTGCATGAACAGATCATCTTTCGCATTGCAGCAATGCAGCGAATGCATTGCTTTCTTCGCAGATGCCGAAAATATCGCATAGCGCCGGCATTTCGAGGCTTCCAGCGCCTATTTTGCAGTCGTTCTTTGCCAATTCCGCAAGATTCACGTGATTGTGATCATCACTTTTGCATGGGAAGCGCCGTTCGCCGAGATATGGCCGGTGGGTCATGTCCCGCCGGCCAAACGATTTTCAGCTCACGCCGCCTTGAAGGCCTTCTTGCCTTCGGCATCCAACGCTGCGAATTCCTCATCGGAGAGGACGATGTTCACGGCGGCGGTATTTTCCTCGAGATGCTTGACCTTGCCCGTTCCGGGAATCGGCAGCATCATGGGGCTGCGCTTCAGCACCCATGCAAGCGCGATCTGGCTCGGAGCGGCATTGTGCTTTTTCGCGATGGTATCGAGCAGCGAGCCTTCCTTGGCGAGATCACCAGCGGCCAACGGGAACCAGGGAATGAAGCCGATGCCGTGCTTCTCGCAATAATCGAGCACGTCTTCGCTGGTGCGATCGACCAGGTTATAGCGGTTCTGCACCGTGACGACCTTGAAATGCTTCGATGCGGCTTCGATGTCGGCAACAGTCACTTCGCTCAAGCCCGCGTGGCGGATGATGCCGTCATCTAACAGCGACTTCACGGCATCGAACTGCTCCGCCGCCGGCACCTTGGAATCGATGCGATGCAGCTGCCAGAGATCGATACGATCGACGCCGAGGTTGCGCAGGCTCTTGTGCGCCTGCTGGATCAGATATTCAGGGCGACCCACCGGCACCCAGACATTCGGGCCGGTTCGGGTAAGACCGCCTTTGGTCGCAACCACGAGACCATGACCGTAGGGATGGAGAGCCTCCTTGATCAGACGTTCGGAAACATCCGGGCCATAGGAATCGGCCGTATCGATGAAATTGATGCCGAGTTCCGGCAGGCGCCTCAGCGTACGGACAGCTTCGTCATGGTTCTCTGGCTCACCCCATATACCGGCGCCGGTGATACGCATGGCACCGAAACCGAGACGATGTACGGGAAGGTCACCGCCGATCTTGAACTGACCGGACTTGGCTGCGTCGAATTCTGACATGGTTATAGTCCCTTTTGCTGATCTGAAATGTATCTGGCGTTTCCGGCATCCGCGGAGGAGCCGAGACTTGAAGGGCAAATCGTGGGTTTCGCGAGGGAGAGATACAGTCGCGACCCGATACTACATGGGTCTGCATCACGGCATATGCAATGCATCGATACGCGATGCGGCGCGACCGATCAGGGCGGTTTCTCTGGATCAGCCCGGCGCAGTCATGGGCGCCGTTGCACCTGCTCGCCGAGATCGGCGAGCGTGGCCCAAAGCTCATCGAAGAGGTTACGAGCGAACTGCTCTACGGAAACATCCTGCGGAGATTGCATCCAGCGCTCGCTGCCTATGCGCAGCATCGTCACGACTGCGGCCGCAAGCATGCCAAGGCGAAGACGCTCCTCCTGGCTGCCGCTGCCGCGGGCAAACAGTGCATCCGCAAGCTTCTTTTCCAGCTTGGCATATTTGAGTTGGTCGCGTGCTTGAAGCGTCGGCGTATTGTGAATCAGGGCCGCCAGAGCAAGGCTCTGCGGATCCGCGATGGCCGCACGAAGAGCAGAATTGACGGCCGTCTCGATGACCTCGACGATTGAAGTATCTTCGGGCTGTGCGGCAACCGCGCCGATCAGCTCGCGGGCAAAACCATCCTGCCAGGCGGCAACCACCTCTTCCTTGCTGGGGAAGTAATCGAAGAAGCTGCGCTTGGAAACATCGGCGGCTTCCGTGATGTCCTCGATGGTGGTGGCTTCAAAGCCACGCTCGAGGAACAGCCGCAGGGCGGCAGCTTCAATGCGTTCGCGGGTTTGACGACGCTTACGCTCGCGCCGGCCTTCCTTTACCGCGCTATCGACATTCGGCTTTTTCGCCATCCGCTACCCCCGGCACTCACTAAGGGCCGCCCCAAATCGGCCTTGCCGGCTTCCGGCACCTAGGCGCTGATTCCAGCATTCTCTCCGGTGCTACGATATTTGGAGCCGATGATCGAGAGCTCCAGAGGATTTTGCCGCGATATCCTGTAGACGCCGGCAGGCGGAATGTTGCGTACCGTACCGCCAATGCGCTTTGCGGTGAGCCCAAGGCTTTCAAGGATCGGTTTCTGCACCGGACAGCGCGGGCCGTAGGTGAACTGATAGAAAGCCCCTCCCGGCTTCATCGTTTCGAAGGCACCGCCGACGATGGCCGTCACCTTGGAAGGCGGCATGGACAGCAATGGCAGGCCGCTGATAACGGCGCCAAAAGGTGTATCATCGAAGAGACCGCATTGACCGAGCTTGGCCGCATCCATATGCACCACCCGCGCTTCGGGGAAGCGCCCGCGCAAGCGGACGGCAAACTCCTCGCCGAATTCGACGAGCGTCAGCGCGCTTTCCGGAATACCACGCGCCAGCAACGCCCGGGTGAATACGCCGGTGCCGGGGCCGAGCTCGAGGATCGGACCATCGAACGGCTCGATCTCCTGCGTCATCAATCTTGCCAGCCTCTCACTCGAGGGCGCCACCGCCGCAACGCGCATCGGATTGCTCACCCAGGAGCGGAAGAACTGCACGAAATCAGCGCATGAGGTCTTTGTCGTCATTCCGCAAATCCAATCGTCGGTCACATAATTTGATGAGGGCCGAACAGCGTGGCAATTCGAAGGCATACAGCGCCGCTAGACCGTCGAAAGTCATTGATATGCAAGCATCATCGCATATTTTGCACTTAGATATTTTCATTTATTGCAAACTTGCATTTAGTGTAGAAATTACCAAATACAATGGGCAATGCCAAAATCTCTCCACAGGAGCTCCGCAATGCCAGACTGGACAGTGAAAGATATTCCGCCGCAGACGGGCCGCATCGCAGTTATCACCGGCGCCAACAGCGGTATCGGCTACGAGGCGGCAAAGGCCCTGGCAGGCGCCGGCGCCAAGGTCGTCATCGCATCGCGCAACGAGGCCAGGGCTCAAGAGGCGATCGCCAAGATCCGCGCAGCAACACCGGGCGCAGACGTGACCTTCGAGGCGCTCGATCTTGCCAGCCTCGATTCCGTCGCGCGCACGGCGACCCGCATCGCCGATAGCCTGCCGCATATCGACCTGCTCATCAACAATGCCGGCGTCATGGCCATCCCGGACCGGCACGAGACCGAAGATGGTTTCGAGATGCAGATGGGCGCCAATTATATCGGCCATTTTGCCTGGACGATGCGGCTGCTGCCAAAGGTTTCTGCGGCCGAAAATCCGCGAGTGGTCACGGTGAGCAGCCTGGCGCATCGCAGCGGCAGGATCAATTTCGACGATCTGCAATGGCGCAAGCGCTATCGTCCCTGGCCCGCCTATTGTCAATCGAAGCTGGCAACGCTGCTCTTCAGCCTGGAGCTCGATCGCATCGCACGCGCCGAGGGCTGGAAGCTTAAAAGCATTGCCGCCCATCCCGGCTATGCCGTCACCGGCCTGCAAACCACCGGCCCCCGCATGGGCCGCGACAGGCCGGGCAGTCTTGAACTCCTGACGAAACTGCTGGGACCGTTTACATCGCAATCGGCAGCGGCTGGCGCCTTGCCGACGCTTTTTGCCGCCACAGCACCGTCCGCGGAAGGCGGCACCATGTATGGCCCGAACGGTTTCTATGAACTCAAGGGTCCGCCGGTGCGTGCCAAGATTGCCGCTCATGCCCGCGATCAGGCGATTTGGCGGCGGCTGTGGGATGTCTCCGAGCAGTTAACCGGTTGAAGACACCCCTTCCCGCAACGGCCTGAAAAGAAATCCCCCTCCGTAGAACGAAGAGGGATTTCGATCTGTTTCACATTACGGGCTGACGCACTGGCGGCGCGGACCATTGGTCGGCTGATAGGTATTGTCCGACACACGATAGGTCTTGTAGCGGCTCGCACACCAGCGAACATGCGCGCTGCCGCGCGGTGGCTGCGAAACGGCCCCGCCGATGATTGCGCCGGCAGTGAAGGCGGCCATCGGATACCACCAGCCATCATGGCGCCGGTAGCCCGGACGATGATAGCGATAGCCGCGATGGCCATGCCAATAACCCGGGCGATGATGCGGACGGTAGTGAGGACGATAATGCGGACGGTGACGCCCGCGATAGTGCCTATTGTGGTGGCGATATTGAACTTCGGTCAGGCCGGCGGGCTGATCACCCGTCGGCTGGATTGCCGGCTGGATCAGCGGCTGGATCGGCGCGGCGGCCGCCGGGTCGAAAGACGTAATCGCAAGCAGGGCGCTCAGGGCAGTCACTGTTACGGTTGTCAGAAATCGTTTCACAGCTCTTCTCCTCCTATCGAGTCGTAATACTGATGAACAACGCGCAATGATTGAAAACCTTTCACAATATTATCGCTTGCGCAAGTACAAGCCGCGCGATACCGATATAGATAGGAAGCCTATCTATCTATGTGCGAACGAGGCTATCGATGAGCAAAGCCGACCGTCATCACGGGGCCGAGGAAGCCTATGCGCTGGCAGAGGCGTTGCGTCCTGCCCTCCATCGCCTGCATCGACAATTGCGGCGCGAGAGCGACGAGGCCGGGCTGTCGCCACTGCACGCCTTGTTGCTCGTCGCCATCATTCAACAGCCAGGCATCGGCGTTGTCGAACTGGCGCGGTTGGAGAGACTGCGCGGACCGACGATTTCAGGCCATGTGAAGGCGATGGAGCGGGACAGCCTCATTGCCCGTTCCGAACCGGACCCGAGCGACCGCCGCCGCAATGGCCTGGTGGCGACCAAGAAAGGTGAGGAAATCATCCGAAGCCTGAAACGGCGCAGGACTGACTGGCTCGCCTCCGAACTCGCCAAATTGTCGCCGCAGCAACGAGATGCCATCCGCGCCGCAATCGAACCGCTCATGGAGATCGGACAATGAATACGGCTCGTCCGAATGCTGTCCCACCATCCGCTCCGACGACAGGCGACCCGCCCGATCGCCGCGAGATCCGCGCCGTCATCCTCGGGCTGATGATCGTCCTCGGTCTCGGCGCCATCGACCAGAGCATCGTCGCGACAGCACTGCCGCGCATCGTCAGCGACCTCGGCGGACTGACGCACCTCTCTTGGGTGGTCAGCGCCTATGTGCTCGCCTCGACCAGCACCATGCCGCTCTATGGCAAGCTCAGCGACCAATACGGCCGCAAGCCGATGATCTATGCGGCAATCCTCATCTTTCTTCTCGGCTCGGTGCTGAGCGGCATGGCGCAAACGCTCCCGCAGCTCATCATCTTCCGAGCGATCCAGGGGATCGGCGCGGGCGGATTGCTGCCGCTGGCGCAGATCATCATCGGCGACATCGTGCCGCCGGCCAGACGCGGGCGTAATCAGGGTTCGATCGCGGCCGTCTTCGCCGTCTGCAGCGTCATCGGCCCGATCGCCGGCGGCGTCATCACCGATCTTCTGTCATGGCACTGGATCTTCTACGTCAACCTGCCGATCGGCGCTGTCGCCCTCGTCATGATCGGCCGGGCGCTGAAGCGCCCGCATCAGGCGCGCAGCCGCCGCATCGACTATCTCGGCGCGGCGCTGCTGACCAGCTGTACGACGAGCTTCCTGCTGGTGCTCGCGCTCGGCGGCAATGAATGGGCCTGGAACTCGCCTGAAATCTTCGGTCTTTCAGCGCTTGCACTCGTTCTCTTCATCTTTTTCATCCTGCATATCCAGCGTGAAGCCGAGCCGGTGCTGCCGCCCGATCTCTTCCGCAACCGGCTCTTCGTTGTCGCCTGCATCGTGCTCGCCCTCACCTTCATGGGCATGCTGGGAGCAAGCCTCTTCTTTCCGCTGTTCTTCCAGATGGTCATGGGGGTCAGCCCCTCGCATTCCGGCCTGCTCACCGGCCCGCTGATGATCGGCGTCGTCATCTCCTCCATGGTCAACGGGCGCGTGCTGCTGCATCGCTTCGGGCGCTACAAGCCGGCACAGCTCTGCGGCCTCAGCCTCGCAACCGCCGCCTTCGCCGTACTCGCCTGGGCTGCAGCCACTAGCCAGGGCTTCTGGATCATCGAGCCGGCGATCTTTGCGCTTGGCCTCGGCCTTGGCCTCGTCATGCCCACCATGACGATCGCCGTCCAGAATGCCCTCCCCCTTGCCCATCGTGGCGTGGGGACGGCGACGCTTGCCTTCTTCCGCTCGCTCGGCGGCCTCATCGGCGTCACCGGCTCCGGCGCCATTCTTGCCTATCGCGTACAGAATGCCGGCGGCGTCCTCGACGGGATGCATGGTTCCTCATTGACCGAAGCCGGTATGAAGCAGCTCGCCACCGCCTCCCCGGAGGCGCATGACGCGGCGATAGCGCTCTATCGCCACGCGATCGCCATGACTTTTGCGACGGGCACTGCGATTGTGGCACTGGCGCTGATCGTGCTGTTGTTCTTGCCGGAACTGCCGTTGGCGACGGATCATGGGCAGGAAATGAAGCGCCAAGGTTGATCGACGCAAAGAGGACGTCAGTCCCTCAACGCGTGCAGCGATTATCCAGCGACAGATCCATAGTGCATAAGCATTATGCCGTCAGTCAAAAAAGCAGATGGAGGAAATGGCGCACCCGAAGAGATTCGAACTCCTGACCCCCAGATTCGTAGTCTGGTGCTCTATCCAGCTGAGCTACGGGTGCGTGGCCGAAACGGAAGAAACCGTTGGCGTGGGCGGTTCTCTAAAGCCTCCCTTGAGGGAATGCAAGTGGATTTCTGAAAAAGATCGCGATTTTCGCGCATCTTGATGCCAAGCAGCTGAAAACAATCAATTTTCTTGCAGGCTTCTGCTGCGGTAATCATCAAGGGATACCGGGCGGTCGGGAATTTCGATGCGGAACTGTGTGCCGGCCGCCGGTTTTTCGACGAGCGCGATCGTGCCGCCATGGGCAAGGACGAGCTCACGGGCGATCGCCAGGCCAAGGCCGGTGCCACCCGAGCGGGCGGAACCGCGAAAGGCCGTAAACAGGTTCTCCCTCGCCTTTTGCGGCATGCCCGGGCCGGTATCGTCGACGGTGATGCTGACGACACTGCCGATTCGGTGCGCCGAGACCGTGATCTGCCTGACGCTATCGGGCTCCGTCTCGCCGAAAGCGATCAGCGCCTGATGGGCGTTGCGGCAGAGATTATGGATGACGCGGAACAGCTGCTCGCTGTCGGCATCAACCTCCAGGTCCGGGCTGAGCTGCTCGATGAACTCGATGCCGCTATCTGGATCGATCGCCAGGATATCTCGGACCTCCTCGACGAGCTCGAATATGCGAATCTTGCGCCGACGGGGCGCCGATTCGGAAGTCTGGCCAAAGGAGAGGACCTCGGTCGTATAGCCAACGGCGCGGTCGATGGTGCGCAACAGCTTTGGGGCGAAGCGCTTGACCATCGGGTCGTCGACATCGACCAGACGGTCCGACATCAGCTGCGCGGCCGAAAGGATGTTGCGCATGTCGTGATTGATTTTCGACACGGCGAGGCCCAGCGCTGCCAGGTTCTTCTGTTGCTTCAGGGTTTTCTGCAATTGCGACTGCATCGCGGCGAGATGCCGGCCGGCCACGGCCAGTTCGTCCCGCCCCTTCACCGGCGCAAGAATACGGCCGGGATCCTCCGGATCATCGGAATAGGCCTGCATGCTATCGGTCAAGCGACGGATGGGACGGATCATCATGCGATTGATCGCGAAGAAGATCAGCGTTGCGGTGAACAGCGAGATCAGGATGGAGACGAAGAAGACGCTGGTCGAATAGGCAAGCATGGCGTTGCGCAGCCGGGTATCCTTCAGCACCACCTCGATACCGGTATTGGCATCGCCGCCGACCGGACCGAACACGCGGATGATGCGATTGCCGCCAAACAGCAGCGTATCGAGCGCATCCTTGATAGCGGTGAGCTGGGACAGGTCACTGAGATCGTATTTCTCATCCACGGCGGCCGGCATTTCGGCCGTCGCCAGCAGCCGCGACGTGCCGTCCTTGCGCAGGACGATTGCCCGCGTGCCCGTCGCCATCAGCGTTTCCTTTTGCAGAGCACGCGGCAGTTCGGCCGGCTGCAGACCGTCGATGACGATGGCGGCAGCGGCGGCGGTGTTCAGCCGATCCTGCAGCCAGCGCAGCCGCATATTGGCGACCGAAGGCACAAAAATCAGCACTTCCGCCAACGAGATGAAAACAACGGTGAGGATGAGGAGCTTGCCGGAAAGGCCGCCGAAAATACCTGTGGGACGGTAAAGCTGTGACAGGCGGCCTTTCTCGACCTTGCCGTTCTTTACGGCATCCTTGTCCTGCCCACTGTCCATTTCAATTGTCCCGCTTCGCCTAAAAAGCGATCTGATGCGACCTGATCGAAACTAGATAATAGGCGATTGTGGAGGTTTTTCCAATCGGCTCGGGATTTTGACGGAAGGTAAGGCCGGCAGCGACGCTCAGGCGCCGCAGCCAGCCTCGTATCTGACGGATCAGAACTCTTCCCAGCCTTGCGCCGTCGTGGCCGGAGCAAGCGCTCCGCCGGCAAAGGCGGTCGCGACCCTGTCGATCATGCGGCGTGCCGGCGAAGCGGCCGGACGATGCGTCTCGGCGCGTGCTGGAACAGGAGCGGAAACATTGGCTGCGTCCACCTTGAAGCGCGAAACGAGCTGGACGAGACCATCCGCTTCGGCTGCCAGGCGATGGGTCGCGGCCGAAGTTTCCTCGACCATAGCTGCATTGCGCTGGGTAACTTCATCCATCTGGTTGACGGCCTTGTTCACTTCGGACAGGCCCGTTGCCTGCTCACGCGCCGCCGTCGCTATCGAGTGGATGTGGTCGTTGATCCTGAGCACACGGGCCTCGATAGACGACAGTGCTTCGCCGGTTGCCTGCACCAGTTTGACGCCGACCTGCACCTCGTTACCGGATTTGCCGATCAAAGCCTTGATATCCTTGGCAGCTGTCGCGGAGCGTTGCGCAAGCTCGCGTACTTCCTGGGCAACCACCGCGAAGCCCTTGCCCGCCTCGCCGGCGCGCGCGGCCTCGACGCCCGCATTCAACGCGAGAAGATTGGTCTGGAAGGCGATATCGTCGATCACGCCGATGATCTGGCTGATCTCGCCCGAGGCCTGCTCGATGCGCCCCATGGCGTCGATCGCGTTGCGGACGACCGTGCCGGAACGGGCCGCATCGTCCTTGGCTTCGCTGACCATGACGCTGGCCTCGCGCGCCCGCTCCGTGGAGTTCTGCACGACGGATGTGATCTCGTCGAGCGCTGCCGAGGTCTCTTCCAGGGCGGCCGCCTGCTGTTCGGTGCGCTTGGAGAGATCATCACTGGCGTGACGGAGCTCATTGGTGTTGGAGTTGATCGAGCCTGTGGTCTCGCGCACTTCGCTCATGGTGCTCTTTAGCGTCTCGAATGTCGCGTTGACGTTCTGTTGCAGTTCAGCGAAGGCGCCCTGGAAATTGCCCTTCATCGCCTGGGTCAGATCACCGTCAGCCAGGCTTGCAATGACGCGGCGAACCTCGCCGATCCCCGTGTCGACACTGATCAGGAGCTCGTTGACGTTACGCGCGAAACGGTTGAGATTGACGTCGCCATAGTCCTTCTCGATGCGCTGGCTGAAATCGCCGGCTGCCGCGGCAGAAACTGCGAGAGACATGCTCGACTGAAGCTCGTCGCTTTTTGCGCGCAGGGCCGCTTCCTCGGCATTCATGCGGCGCACGGCGTTGCCGTTTTCCTTGAAGACGTCGACGGCTGCCGCCATCTCGCCGATTTCGTCCCGACGGCCGGCAAACGGCACCTCGATATCGAAATGGCCGTCAGCGACATTCTTGATCGCATCGGTCACCTTGCGGATCGGGCGGCTCAGATGAACCGTTCCGATATAGGCGCCGAGGCCGACGCCGGCCACGATACCGGCAATCATGATTCCGAGGACGACCCACAGGACGCTGCTGTGAAAGGCTGCAATCTCGGCCTCGGCCTTCGCGAGCTCCGCCTTGTCGGTCTGGACGATCGCATCGATCTCGGCCTGGAAAGCCTTGCGGTTGGCGCGGTTGGCTTCATTGTTGCCCTGCTTGCCGGCGGCATCCGGACCATCCGTCACGCCGAGCCTGGCCGTTTCCGTGCGAAAGGCGCGAAACTCCTGGGCGCGGGCCTGCAGCTTGGTGAATTCCGGCTTCTGCGTATCCGGCACCAGAGGCGCCCAGCTCGTCAGCACCTTGTCGATTTCGTCGAGATCGGCCATCAGCCCATCGGCAAAGGGTTTGGAATCCTTTGCCGCGGCAGCGGCATAGATGCCGCGCGCTTCCATGACCACCGCGGTCACGTAGCGGTTCAGATGCTCGCCCATGTAAGCGCGGCTCGCCGTCTGCTCGTAGCTCTGTAATTTCTGGTCATATTGATGCAATGCATAGAGGGCCGTGGCGCCGATCAGAAGCGCCGCCCCAGCCATGACAGATACAAGCAGATTTATTTTGCCGCGAATTTTCACAATACCCCTCCGGCGCAGATCCCATCCCCCGTAAATCGATGGGTTTTACGACATAGAGCTAGATATCGGCTAAAATCATTAACGTTATATTGAGGTATTTTTAATCTAGACATGCGGCATTCCCTACTATACTTTCCGTATATTTTAGAATATCCGTAATCTATATTTAAGGTTGCATGCACATTCGCTAGAGCCTGACGCCAAATGACGCGCCACCGCCGCCAACAGCGCGAATTTGCCTGATTTCAAGGAATCTGCGCCCTTATAATTGACTTCCGGGGCCTTGATCCGTATAAGCCCGCGCACGTCCGGTCATGGAGCCTGCATTTGCGGGCCAAGTCCGTTCGCCATAATCAACAACGCTCCTTGCTATCACAAGCAAAGCTCAAGAAGGGCCGCACTCCGCGGTGTTTAAATAAATGAAGCGTACCTACCAACCATCCAAGCTTGTCCGCAAGCGTCGTCACGGCTTCCGTGCGCGCATGGCCACCAAGGGCGGCCGTGCGGTTCTTTCCGCTCGCCGTAACCGCGGCCGCAAGCGTCTTTCGGCCTAAGGGCCGAAGTGCCCGATAATCCAGGATGGCGGGCAAATTGACGAATGAACGACCCAAAAAGACTGTCGGGCGGCTGAAAAGCCGGCCGCAGTTTCTTGCAGTCCGCGAAGGCGAGAAGCGCAGAGGCAGCTTCTTCCTCATCGAAATGCTGGACCGCAAGACCGCCGACGCCGAACCCCGCGTCGGTTTTACCGTTACCAAAAAACATGGCAACGCGGTGGAGCGCAACCGCATGCGGCGCAGGCTGAAAGAAGCCGTGCGGCTTCACGCCGGATTTGCAATGCAGCCCGGACACGACTATGTGGTTGTCGCGCGACGCGAGGTGCTGACCGCGCCTTTCGAAAAACTGGCGAGCGAACTCGTAAGCCGCATCGAAACCAGGCCGAAACACCGGCGGTCGGAAAAGGACCGCTCCAGGAAAGTATGATGGAAAACAACCGCAATTACTTCATTGCAATTGCACTGTCTGTGCTGATTGTTCTCGGCTGGCAGTTTTTCTACATGAACCCGCGCCTCGAAGCGCAGCGCCAGGCCGAGCAGGCCGCCAAGCAACACCAGCAGGCGCAGCAGGCCCAGACGACGCAGCCAGCCCCCGCAGGCACTGCAGTCAACGGTTCGCTGCCGGCAAACGGCCAGACGACGCCGACTGTCCTCACCCGTGACCAGTCCGTCGAAAAGACCGCATCCGCGCGCGTTGTCATCGATACGCCGGCCCTTGCCGGCTCCATCAACCTGGAAGGCGCCCGCCTCGACGATCTTCGTCTGAAGGCCTATCACGAGACGGTCGACAAGAGCAGCCCGATCATCACCCTGTTCAGCCCGGCCGACACCAAGGACGGCTACTTCACCGAACTCGGCTATGTCGGCAGCGACGCGACGGGTGCAGTCCCAGGCCCTTCGACCCTTTGGAAGCTCACGAGCGGCGACAAGCTGACCGACAAGACACCGGTGACGCTCTCCTACACCAATGACAAGGGCATCACCTTCAGCCGCACGATCTCCGTCGACGATCGCTATATGTTCACGATCACCGACAAGATCGCCAACGCCAGCCAGGCGCCGATTGCACTGTCGAGCTATGGCCGCGTCACCCGCTATAACAAGCCCGAGACGCCTTCGGCCTACGTCCTGCATGAAGGCTTCATCGGCGTCATCGGCGATGACGGTCTGATCGAGACGAAATATGCCTCAACCGAAAAGGAAGCCACGACGCCCGCCAAGGCGACGGGCGGCTGGCTCGGCATAACGGACAAGTATTGGGCTGCAACCATCGTGCCGCCGCAGTCGACCGCTTATGACGCCCGCTTCTCGCACTTCGCGGATGGCACGCCGCGTTACCAGGCAGACTACAAGCAGGATGCGATCACGGTAGCCCCCGGTCAGTCGATCGACCTGAAGAACCTCGTCTTCGCCGGCGCCAAGGAAGTCCCGGTCATCGACCGCTATGAGACCAGCTATTCGATCCCACGCTTCGACCGGCTGATCGACTGGGGCTGGTTCTATTTCATCACCAAGCCGATGTTCAAGCTGATGGATTTCTTCTTCCGCTACTTCGGCAATTTCGGCGTCGCGATCCTCTGCACCACCATCGTCGTCAAGGCGCTCTTCTTCCCGCTCGCCAGCCGGCAATATGCTTCCATGGCGAACATGAAGCGCGTGCAGCCGAAGATGGAGGAGCTGAAGGCCAAGTTCGGCGACGACCGCATGGCCCTGCAGCAGGCGACCATGCAGCTCTACAAGGAAGAGAAGATCAACCCGATCGCGGGCTGCTGGCCGGTGCTTCTGCAGATCCCGATCTTCTTCTCGCTCTACAAGGTGATCTACATCACCATCGAAATGCGCCATGCGCCGTTCTTCGGCTGGATTCAGGACCTTTCCGCTCCCGATCCGACCTCGATCGTCAACCTCTTCGGCTTGCTGCCGTTTGCGGCTCCGACCTTCCTGCATCTCGGCGTCTGGCCGCTGATCATGGGCGTCACCATGTTCTTCCAAATGCGCATGAACCCGACGCCGCCGGACCCGACTCAGGCGATGATCTTCAACTGGATGCCGCTGGTGTTCATGTTCATGCTGGCAAGCTTCCCCGCCGGCCTAGTGATCTACTGGGCCTGGAACAACACACTCTCGGTCATCCAGCAGTCGATCATCATGAAGCGCCACGGCGTGAAGGTGGAGCTCTTCGACAATCTGAAGGGCCTCTTCAAACGAAAACCGGCACCATCGAAATGACGAAAAAAGCCCTGCTTCGTGAACTGACCCCATAAAGTTGGACGGTTCATAGGCTGGGATGATTTGAGGGCTGGGTCCTGTATTTCACAGGGCTCAGCCCTTTGAGTTTCATCCTGAT